>REAB01000031.1 GCA_004293645.1 Cytophagia bacterium
GGAGACCCCGTTTTTAGTGAAATAAGTTTTATGGCAGGCATGGCAGAAACCGATTGGAGCTGGAATCCATCGATTGCAGATTTTGACAACGACAGCTATCGTGATATCATCATCACCAATGGATATCCTAGAGATGTTACCGATCATGACTTTGCCGCATTTCGCCAAAATTCTAAACCCAATACCAATAAAAAAGATTTGATTGATCATATGCCCATTATTCAAATTCCCAATTACGCTTTTCGGAATAACGGATCCAATTCGGGCAATCAATCGGGACTTGGTTTTTCTAAGGTAACCGAAGCTTGGGGATTAGAACAACCTTCTTTCTCCAACGGTGCTGTATATGCGGATCTTGATAATGACGGCGACTTAGATTATGTGATCAATAATATTAATGAAAAAGCTTTTTTATACGAGAATACCACCAATAGTATTCAGAAAATAAATAAAAATTTCTTGACCATCGCCTTCAAAGGTGATGCACAAAATAAAGATGGAATTGGTGCCATCGCAACTATTTATTACGACCATAACAAAATGCAGGTATACGAGAATTCACCTTACCGAGGCTATTTATCCACCGTTGATAAAAAAGCATTTTTTGGACTAGATACCATTAAAATCATTGACTCTGTTCTGATTCTTTGGGGTAATGGTAAAAAACAGTTACTTAACAATATAACGCCCAATCAAACCATTACTGTTGACATTCAAAAAGCCAATAATTCAATCACAATACCTGCTTCTATTGCAGTGAACAACCTTTTTACAGATATCACCCATTCTGTTGGCGTTCAATACCTAAACCGCGACCTAGATTTTAATGATTTTAATGAACAAATTTTATTGCCACATAAATTATCAGAATATGGACCCGCAATTGCAAGTGGTGATATTGATGGGAATGGATTAGATGATCTTATTGTTGGCGGATCGGGCGACTCTCAAGCCAGTTTTCTGATGCAACAAAAAAATGGACAATTCATTCCCAAACTACTTCCATTTAATATGGGCAGTGATGCTCGTAGGCCAGAAAATTCGGGTATACTATTATTTGATGCCGATAAAGATGGGGATTTAGACCTGTATTTGGCAAGTGGTAGTAGCCAATATTTAGCTAATACAAAAAACTATCAAGATCAATTTTATACCAATGATGGGAAAGGAAATTTCACTTTCAACGAAACCGCATTCCCCAAAAATTATACCAGCAAAAGTTGCGTAAAAGCGGCTGATATTGACAAAGATGGTGACCTTGATCTTTTCATTGGCGGAAGGGTAATACCGGGTAAATACCCAATGCCTGTAAGTAGTTTTATTTATAGAAATGATACAAAGAATGGACGACTACAATTTACCGATATCACCCAAAGTATTGCCCCTGAATTGAGCAATATCGGCCTTACTTGCGACGCATTGTGGAGCGACTTTAACAATGATGGTGCTGTTGATTTAATTATTGCTGGTGAATGGATGCCCATCCAATTTTTTAAGAACATGGGCGGGAAATTTAAAAATACAAACGCACTCTCTGGCATCAGCTCAGAATCAGGATGGTGGAATAGCATTACTGGTGGCGACTTTGACAACGATGGTGATATTGATTATATGGCGGGTAACCTAGGCATGAATTCTTTTTACAGAGCTAGTAATTCTTTCCCTGTAAGTATTTATGCAAAAGATTTTGATAAAAACAATCGACTAGATATTATTACCACCGTTTTTTTACCCGATGAAAATGGTAAACGAAAAGAATACCCTGCTCAAAATAGAGATGAGCAAACAGAACAAATACCTTCTCTAAAAAAACGTTTTTTAACTTATAAAGAATTTGGGAAAGCCCGTTTTGAAGACATCTTTACAAAAGAAGAACTAAAAGACGCTTATAAATTACAGGCAAATAATTTTGCAAGCAGCTATATTGAAAATTTAGGCGACGGTAAATTTAAATTACACGCACTCCCCGCTTTGGCGCAAATTGCTCCTTTGTATGCAATGGTAGTGGACGATTTTAATCAAGATGGAAACCTAGATGCTGCAATTAACGGTAATGATTTTGGTACCGAAGTAGGTAATGGACGATACGATGCTTTAAATGGATTGGTATTACTGGGTGATGGAAAAGGAAATTTTTCACCCCAATCAATATTAGCCAGTGGATTGTATATTCCTGGCAATGGCAAAGCCTTGGTTAAATGTAGAAGCCTCAACGATAATTATTATATGGCCGCATCTCAAAACAATGCTCCATTAAAAATTTTTAAGCGTAAAATAAAGCAGCGCATGATAGCCTTACAACCAGAGGATCAATATATTATCTATACCTTACAGAATGGTCAGCAAAGGAAAGAAGAATACTATATCGGCAATTCTTATTTTTCACAGTCAGCTCCATTCATCATTACCAATTCAAGCATTAAACAAATAGAAATAACCAATTACAAAGGAATCAAAAGAATCATACCTTAAAAATAAATTATTATGGGCGTACTTATCGGCGTTTTTCTACATTTTATCGGGGGCTTTGCTTCTGGAAGTTTTTATATCCCTTATAAAAAAGTAAAAGGATGGAATTGGGAAAGCTACTGGCTTGCAGGGGGACTTTTTTCTTGGGTTATTGCACCCATTGCCGCTTGTTATTTTTTAGTGCCGCATTTTTGGGAGATTATTGGAACCGCTTCTACTGCAACTATTTTCTGGACCTATTTTATGGGTTTACTTTGGGGTATAGGGGGGCTTACATTTGGATTAAGTATGCGATACCTTGGCATGTCGCTGGGTATGGCTATTGCCTTGGGCTATTGTGCTGCTTTTGGAACCCTTATTCCACCAATTTATAACGATATTATAAATCATACTGGAGCAGGAGAAACAAGTTTCACCAATTTACTTTCCACCAGATCTGGTAATATTATTTTATTGGGAGTATTGGTTTGTATTGTGGGTATTGCCATTTGTGGCAAAGCTGGTGTAATGAAGGAAAAAGAACAAACAGATGCAGAAAAAAAAGAAAATATTAAAGAATTTAACCTTAAAAAAGGAATTTTAGTCGCTACGTTTTCTGGTATACTTAGTGCGTGCTTTTCTTTTGGACTAACTGCTGGTAAGCCTATTGCCAATATAGCATTGTCAAGAGGTATTGATCCACTTTGGCAAAACAACGCAACACTGGTCATTATTTTGTTGGGGGGACTTACCACCAACCTTATTTGGTGTGTTATACTAAATATTAAAAACAAATCCTACACCGATTATACCAATAGAAAAACACCCTTACTAGCTAATTATCTTTTTAGTGCAATTGCTGGTACTACTTGGTACCTACAGTTTTTTTTCTATGGTATGGGCAGCAGCAAAATGGGGAAATATGATTTCAGCAGCTGGACTTTCCACATGGCTTTTATCATCATCATCAGTAATCTTTGGGGGCTCTATTTTAAAGAGTGGAAAGGAAGCAGTAAACAAACACTAAAGGTAATAGCATTAGGTATTACGGTAGTAATTTTTTCAACCATGATTGTTGGCTTTGCCAATTACTTGGCTTCTACAGAACAAATTCATTAAAATAATTGGGTTAATTTTTAGTGACTCTAATTACAAAACCACCATTGGGTCGCATCTTAATAGTTAGCGGTGTGCCAGTAGTGTAGCTGATTGTTTCGGTATCTATATCCCGATCGGTTGCACCATCGCGCATCAGTAGTAATTGGTAAGTACCGGTTGGCAAGAAGTGAAAATCTAGTACGATATTTTTATTCTTTGTCTCCCCATTTGCACCAGCAATATACCAATCATTTCCTTTTCTTCTAGCAAGAACCATCCAACTACCTGGATAGCCTTCTATAAATTTGGTATCGTTCCATGTTACTGGTATCGTTCTTAAAAAGCCTTTAATAACTGGGCTCAATGCATCATAAGCGGCCACCCGATCTGAAAAATGCAATATGCCCGATTCAAAAAGCAAGGCGGTTGCAAGCTCATGTGCATTGGTACTTGCATGTTGAACAGTGTCATAATTACTAAAAGTTACAGGTGTATAATCCATCGGCCCTACCACATTTCTACCAGTCATTATAGTAATATTATGTGATGGTGCATTTTTATAAAATAGTTTATCAAAACAATGTTGTTCTGCCCCTTTCACTGCTTCCATAGAAAGCAGATTGGGATAGGTTCTAGACCAGCCTCTAGGCAGCGTACATCCATGAAAAACGACCATTAATTTTGCCGCAGCAGCATCTTTTAATATGTCTAAGTATAGTTTTATTAATGCTTGCTTATCCGAATTGAAAAAGTCGACTTTAATTATTTTAATACCCCAGCCACTGATTTTTTGAAACTCATTTTTTCTTTTTTCAGGATCACTCAGTATATCTCTGGGACGCTCCGTAGATGCATTGTGCTCGCCACCTGAATTGTACCAAAGTGATAATCCCACTTTTTGTTGGGCAGCATATTGAACCAAGTCATGAATATCTCCGCCATCTTTCATCAGATCCCAATTGGCATCTACCAATGAATATTCCCAGCCCATAGATTTAGATAAGTCAATGAATTTCGACAATGAATTAAAACTTTTACTGCTCTCATGATCTCCCCACCAACTCCAAGAGGATCTGCCTGGTTTTATCCAACTAATATCTTTGAGTTGATTGGGTTTAGCAAGATGATATACCAGATTTGATTCAATAATAGTCCCGAGATTATTTCCGAAAATAATAGTTCTCCACGGTGTAGCAAATGGCTCCTCAGCAA
>REAB01000103.1 GCA_004293645.1 Cytophagia bacterium
GAGTTGCCAAAGTCAATGGGGCGGCTCAAAAAATTGCAGCAATTGGCGGTTTCTTTCAACGAACTCAAAGCACTGCCGCGCCAATTGGACAAACTGCCCAACTTACACACCATTTATGCGCACCATAACCGTATTTCGCAGCTTTCGGCGGGCATGGGTGGTCTAAAAAGCCTTCAATTGCTCGATGTCAACCACAATTGGTTGAGCGACTTTCCGATGGCCGTTACCAAAATAACGCTGCTACAAGAACTTGATTTGAGCCACAACAACCTCAGCGAACTACCAACGGAGATTGTTCAGATGCGTGCGCTCAAAAAATTGTTTGTAAACGGCAACCCGTTTTTGAAAGATGCCAACTTGATGTCGCGTAATAAACCCATCTTAAAAACCCTCGAAAACAACAAAACCGAAGTATTTTATTAGGCCGTAGCATAAATGTTAGGGTTGGTATAAAAAACAGGCGGGCTAAATGAGGTGCTGGTTTGGCCGTTGCCCAACACTCAATGCTATCTCCGCAAACTGAACCATTACAAACTTTCCACTTTTAACTCCACACGGCGGTTTTTTTTGCGATTTTCGGGTGTGGTATTTGGTACGCGCGGTTTGGTAGGGCCGTAGCCAACGGTTTTGATGCGGGCATCGCTGCCCACCACTTGCCCCGCCATGTAACGCTTGCAAATGGCCACGCGGTCTTTAGAAAGTCGCACATTTTCGGCGTAGTCGCCCTCGTTGGAAGTATGCCCCGACAGCTCAATGACAAGCGTAGGATATTGGCGCATCCAAGCGGCTACTTTGTCGAGTTCTGATTTGCCTTCGGGCAGCAGGTCGCTTTTGCCTTGTTCAAACTCAATGGCGTTCAGCACAATACTCTCGCCCTTTTTTACGCTTTGGCCGTTTATTTCTACCGCTGTTGGAATGGCCACTGGCACGGGTATCAGCTCTATTTTGAGGCTTTGGCAACCTTCTTGGGCTACCATTTCAAAATCAATATTGCCCCCTTCGTAGTTGGCCGCTTCGATGCCGAACGCTCCTTTTTTGCCCACTTTCAACGCCACCAACAGCACTTTGCCGTCGGTATTGCTGGTATAAGTGCGGCCTTCGTACACCAGTTTGGCGTTGGCAACGGCCTGTTGGGAATTTTTATTGACCACCGTCAGGCACAAATCTTGGAATTTCGGCGTGGGCTGCACGGGTGGTTTGGGTTCGCGGCGGAGTTTGGGTTCTGGTTGGGGTTTGGGTTCGTATGTTTTGGGCGGGCGGGCGGCGCGGCTTCGTTTGAACACATTGATGGGGAAGCGCAGGTTAAGCCAAAGTGACTGCTGGGTTCTTGTAGCTTCTTCCAAACCCAACACGCGGTTGTTTTGGTAGTACGTTTCGCGGTTGAGATAGAGCGGTGCGCCCACGGGATGCTGGTACGAGAGGCTCAGTTCAAAGCCAAAGTTGCCGCGATTCACGATTCCTACTTCGGGGGCTATGGCCAATGTGTAAGGTTGAACTTGCGAGATACTGCTCACAATTCCCGTTCCGCGTTCGAGGTAGCGGGCAGTACTTTCAGTAACTTCATCCCAAGTATTGCTCAAACCCAAAAATTTTTGTACTTGCAGACTGTACAGGGCGGTTGTTTGTACGTACCAACCCACCAAGCGGTTTTGCATAAACACCCTACGCAGCCCCGCCGACAAGCCCGTGGTGCGGTAAAAATAGTAGTAGGATACCAGACTTGTACCCTTAAATGTAAAAGAAGGAAACTCAGCGTGTTGGAGATGCTTTTGACGATAAACGCCCAAAAGCAAGCCCCACGCATTGCCATTTTGTTCGTTGGTAAACTTAAAAAACACGTCTAAGCCAAATCCATTGCTGTTTTGGTTGTATTCGGACTGGTCGCCGTTGGGGCCAATGAGCGTACCCGTGTACTGGGTTTTGAGTTTGGGAGTTAAAAAACTACGGCCTTCTACCAAGCGGTAGTTGGCGGGAATGGTAGCCCCAAAACTGTAACGCGGCACCACATTGATGGCAAACTGCTGGGCGGCGGTGCTGTTATAAATGCCCAGCAATAAAGAAATAAAAAGTAATCTGTTAGCCACAATCGTTTTGATTTAAAGTGTGAGATAATGCTATATGACAATTTTTTAAGCAACGCTGATAGCACCCGCTTTTTTGTTTTCTTTAGATTCAGTGCCTTTTTTGCTTTGTGCTTCTATTGCTTTCGCCTTATCTGCGGCAATGCGTTCCTTGTCCTGGTCGGTATATACAACTTGCTTTACAAGCATCAGGTAGGGTTTTCTGGCATTTATATCAATAAAACTGAAGCCGAAAAAACAAGTACCCTTTATCATTATCCCCAAGGTCGATGAGAAGTATGCCTTCTTAGTTTAAGAAGTTTTGGCACTCATGTTGATTGAAGGCACTTGCTCCAAATTTAAGAAAAAGTGCTGTATCTTTGCCTTGGGAGGAGGCCATATTTTTAACAGGTTTTATCACCACAACTTTCCATAGCCTAAAAGCTGAGGTTAGAAAACCTTACCAAAACCCTTGACTTCCGTATTATTTTCTGCTTTTGATAGTCATTTTCCTTACCAACGACCAACAAAAATAACCCCACATGAAACATCTTTTATTATTCATCACTCCGTACGAACAAAGCAATTTTCAAGAAACGGCCACCTACGAGCAGATTATTGCGTTTTATGAATCCTTAGACGCACAATATGACCAAGCCAAACTCCTGACTGTGGGCACCACCGACGGAGGCAAGCCGCTGCATTTGTTGGTGCTGTCGGCCAATAAAAACTTTGAGCCGCAGGCCAACAAGCTCACGCTGTTGGTCAATAACGGCATTCATCCAGGCGAGCCAGAAGGCATTGATGCCAGCATGATGTGGGCGCGCGATTTATTGCAAAAAAATGCCCTGCCGCCCAACGTACTGCTTTGTATTGTACCCGTTTATAACGTGGGTGGTTGTTTGAACCGTGGCGTGTCGAGACCCAATCAAAATGGCCCCAACAGCTACGGTTTTCGGGCCAACTCGCGCAATTATGACCTCAACCGCGATTTTCTAAAAACTGACACCCAAGATTCTGAATCGTGGCAGCGCATGTTTCAACGCTGGAAACCCCAAATTGTGGTGGACAATCATACCTCCAACGGAGCTGATTACCAGCACGCTATGACTTATTTTCCCACCCAAAAAGACAAATTTAACCCTGCCGTTTCGGCGTTTTTTACGAAAACTTTCAAACCCGCCTTAGATGCCCAGCTCACCGTGCAGGGTTTTCAGCCCGTGCCCTACGTGAATGCTTTTGGAGCTACGCCCGAAACGGGCTATCAGGGTTTTAACGATGGGCCACGGTATAGTTCGGGCTACGGGGTGTTGTTCAATTGCCAAACGTTTGTGGTAGAATTACACATGCTCAAAGACTACCCCACACGCGTGAAAGGCACCTACGCTTTCATGGAAATTACGCTGGCATTGGCCCAAAAACACGCCGCAACGCTCCTCAAAAACAAGCAACAAGCCGACGCGGACGTGCGCCAACAAACCGATTTTCCACTCACTTGGAAACTCGACCGAAGCGTGGTTGATTCGATTACGTTCAAAGGCTACGCGGCCAAATACAAACCCAGCGAAGTAAGCGGACAGACCCGCCTTTACTACGACCGCAACGAGCCATTTACCAAGCAAATTCCGTTTTATGACCATTATGTACCCGAACTGACGGTCCAAAAACCCAAAGCGTACGTATTGCCTCAAAGCTGGAAACGGGCAGCTGAACTACTGAAAATCAACGGAGTAACTTTAAAGCCACTACCCGCCGACACCGATTTGGAAGTAGAGGTTTATTACATTGAAGATTACAAAAGTCCCGCCAAACCCTACGAAGGGCATTACAATCACACGGGCGTTGCGTTGCGCAAAACCACCCAGAAAATTCGTTTTCAAAAAGGCGACTACCTCATCGAAACCAACCAAACCAGCAACCGTTACCTCGTCGAAGCACTCGAACCCCAAGCCCCCGATTCGTTTTTTGCGTGGAATTTTTTCGATAGTGTATTATCCCAAAAAGAAGGTTTTTCGGCCTACGTTTTTGAAGACATTGCCGCCGATTTGCTCCGCAGAAATCCAACGCTCAAGCAGCAATTAGAAGAAAAAAAGAAAACCGACGAGGCTTTTGCCAAAAGCGGAGCTGCCCAACTTAACTTTGTGTATCAAAATTCGCCCTATTTTGAAACCACCTTCACCCGCTACCCCGTCTATCGTTTGTTAAAATAAGGGAATTGGGGAGCATGGGAGTAAAGTCAATAGTTTATGTTTGTAATATAAAGATTTGTATATTTGTAACATAAACTATTCATCAATGGTACTTTTTTCAGACATCGAAGTAGCATACCGCTTGCAGCAGTCTTATTTAAAACTCAGTCCCAATATCGTTGAGCGGGATTACCTCAGGCAGATTCAACTTTCGGTTTCTCATATTGAGGTAATTTCGGGTATTAGACGCTGTGGTAAAAGCACGCTACTCAAACAGTTAGCCCAAAAATACAATCATAATATCGCGTATTTCAACTTTGAAGACACCCGTATTTTAGGCTTTGAAGTGTCCGATTTTCAGAAATTGGAGCGGGTAATGCCGCCTAATGCCGCCGCTTATTTTTTTGATGAAATCCAGAATATACCTTCGTGGGAAGTGTTTATACGCCAACTCCACGACCAAGGCAAAAAGGTGTTTATCACAGGTTCTAATGCCTCACTTTTAAGCAAAGACTTGGGTACTCGCCTCACAGGCAGACACTTACGCCACGAATTGTTCCCATTTTCATTTCTGGAGTTTTTGGCTTTTCAAAAAATGACCCCGAATAAAGAGGCGATGGATTTTTATATTCAACATGGAGGTTTTCCTGAATATTTATCGTCCCAAAATCCAGAAATACTACAAACCTTGCTCAAAGACATTGTATTACGCGATGTGGCCATAAGGTATGGCATCAAAAATACCAAAGCACTGATGGACATTACGCTGTTTCTGATTTCTAATATCGGTAAAGAATCAAGTTATAACAGTCTCCGAAAGGCTTTTTCGATAGGTGCCGCCAATACAGTGTCCGACTACCTGACCTGGCTTGAAGATAGCTACGTGTTTTTTTTCTTACCCAGATTTAGCTGGTCGGTCAAAAACACAACCATCAATCCACGTAAAGTTTATGCGATAGACAATGGCTTTGTAACGGCCAATTCACTGAGTTTTAGCGATGACAGGGGGCGTTTGCTCGAAAATGTTGTTTATTTATGGTTGCGCCAACGTTACTCTCAACTGTACTATTTTCGAGATAAAGGCGAATGTGATTTTGTGGTTTTAGAAAAAAATAAACCTAAAATGGTGATACAAGTCTGCGAAGAAATCAATGGCGATACCCAAAAACGAGAGATAGCTGGATTGATGGAAGCAATGAAATTTTTGAACTTAGAAGAAGGTATCATCATCACCAAAAATCAAGAAGACCAGCTCATCATAGACAACCACAAAATTGTTTTGATACCCATCAGCACCTTTCTATCCACCCCAAATAGTACCGAAACTTCGCTACCTTTGTCGTAAGTAGTACACCGTAAATACGGGGCCGCCCGTGCGGTCAGCAGTCCACAGAAGTATAAAGTGCTAATAAACAATGTTTTATGAAAATAAATAATATCAACCAAATATATTCAGTACTTACTTGTAATTGTTTGTAATTATAGTAATTTTTTGTAATTGTCCGCATCGGCGCGGGGCCGCCCGTGCGCGGGGCCGCCCGTGCGCGGGGCCGCCCGTGCGGTCCGATGTTTATCAATTTATTACCACCAAATTACCCTTTATTACAAATCAAAAATAATATAATCGCAACGGCGAACCGCCTATTTCTGCCCAACTACTTCACCCACTTAGTGCCAATATTGAACCCCCAAAGCCCTCTATCTCATCATGAAACACGCCCCGCTCATTTTCCATTTTACGCTGTTCATTTATTTCGTCATTCCAACCCTCACCTTTGTCGTTCCGACGACGGGAGGAGGCCAAATATTTGCCCAACAGGCCATCAAACCACCTTTCCTCCAAAATCCCAACAACCGCTGGGTGGATTCGGTTTTCAACAGCCTCACGCCCGACGAGCGCATTTCGCAGCTCATCATGGTGGCGGCGCACGGCTATCCAATGAACCCCAAGCGCGTAATTGTGGATACGACTTTCACCAACCCGCGTGTGGTGGCGCAGTACATCAAAGATTACAAAGTAGGCGGCATTATCTTTTTTCAGGGTGGGCCTGTGCAACAAGCGCAACTCACCAATTACTACAATTCCATCTCCAAAGTTCCACTTTTTGTGGCCATGGACTCCGAGTGGGGCTTGGCCATGCGTTTAGATTCGGCGGTGCGGTTTCCGTACCAAATGACAATGGGCGCGATGCAAGGCAACGACGAGTTGATTTATAAAATGGGAAAATTGCTGGCGGCTCAAAAAAAACGTTTGGGCGTTCATATCAATTTTGCGCCGTCGGTAGATGTCAATAACAACGCCAATAACCCCGTCATCAATTTCCGTTCGTTTGGCGAAAACCCGCAAAAAGTCTATGAAAAATCATTGGCTTACATGAAAGGAATGCAAGACGGCGGCATTTTGAGTTCGATTAAGCACTTTCCCGGCCACGGCGATACGGGCGTAGATTCGCATTATGATTTACCAGTGATTCCGTACAATCGGGCGCGATTGGACTCGGTAGAACTGTACCCTTTTCGTAAACTCATCGAGCAAGGAGCCGATGGCGTAATGATGGCGCATTTGGCCATTCCTGCCCTTGATACGGCCAAAAACGTACCTTCGACACTCTCCAAACCCATCGTAACGGGCGTATTGCGCGACCAACTCAAATTCGACGGCCTCATTTACTCTGATGCCATGAACATGAAGGGTTTGATTAAATATTTTCCCAACGGTACGGGCGATGCCAAAGGTTTGGAAGCGGGCATGGACATATTGGAGTTTAGCCCTGACGTGCCTGCGGCCATTGCCCAAATCAAAAAAGCCGTAGCCGAAGGCCGCATCACTCAAGCCGAGATAGATACCCGCGTCAAAAAAGTATTGGCCGCCAAAGCCTGGGTAGGTTTGGACAAATACAAGCCCGTTGATACCCGAAATTTAGTGGCCGACATCAACGACAAACAGTCAGAACTCATCAACCGCCAACTCACCGAAAACGCGCTGACCGTTCTTAAAAACAACGACAATATACTACCTATCAAGGATTTAGATAAAATAAGGGTTGCATCAATATCTTTGACCGATGCCCCTGCGGCAGCCACAACTACCAAAGATGGAGTGGTGGCACTCGGCACGCGCAACGAAACTGCTTTCACGGGCGACCTTACCACTTTCCAAAAAACACTTTCGCTTTATACCAATATTGACCATTTTGTGGTACACCCCAAAACGCCCGACAGCCTGCAAGCACGCCTCAAAGCCAACCTCAAAAGCTACGATTTGGTATTGGTTGGCGCGCACCTCAACAACATTCGGCCAGGCACCAATTACGGCATTACGCCCACCACGGCGGCTTGGGTAAAGGACATGGCCAACGCGGGTAATGCCGTTATTTCTATTTTTGGTAATACGTACGCAATCAACAAGTTAGCAGATATTGGCAATGCCAAAGGTTTGATTTTGGCGTACCAACTTACGCCTTTTACCGAAGAACTCACCGCCCAGTTGATTTTTGGGGCCATTCCCGCCAAAGGCAAGTTGCCCGTTACGGTCAATCAGCAGTTCAAATACGGTGCTGGCATCGAAACGCCCGCCATTGGTCGTTTGAAATATACCATTCCCGAAGAAGTGGGTTTGGACAGCAAATGGTTGAGTTTCAAAATAGATTCGATTGCCAACAGCGCCATTGCCCAAAAAGCCACGCCCAGTATTGTGGTGCAATTGGCAAAAGATGGGAAGGTGTTTTATAGAAAAAGTTACAGCCCAAGCCCCCAAACCCCCGAAGGGGGCTTCAATTATTACCAATCCCTTGCAAAAAGGAATAATGATTCAGTCCACCAGATAGGGACGGGAGTAGCTCCCCCATCGGGGACGGGGGGGGCTTTGTACGACCTCGCCTCGGTTACCAAAATTGCGGGTTCTACCATGGCGCTTGCCAAACTCCACAGCGAAGGAAGTTTCAATTTGGACGGCACCATGAAAGACTATTTGCCATTCTTGAAAGGCTCCAACAAAGCCGACTTGGTGTGGCGGCAAGTGCTTACCCACCAAGCCCGCCTCAAAGCCTGGATTCCTTTTTGGCGCGATTGCAAAAATGAAGACGGTACTTGGAAAAAACGTACCTTTCGCTGGGGAAAAGAACCGCAAGGAGCTTATAATGTGCAGGTTACCGATAGTTTGTGGTTGCACAAAAAGTATCATAAAAAGATTTATAAAGCCATCAAAGACTCCCCTTTGAATGAAAAAGCCGAATATATTTATTCTGATTTGTCCTTTATTCTGTATCCGCAAGTAGTCAAAAACATCACGGGGCAAGATTTTGAAGATTATTTAAAGTCCCATATTTACAGAAAACTGGGGGCAAACTCCTTGACTTTCAATCCACGACGCTTTTATAACCTCGACCAAATTGTGCCCACCGAGCGCGATACGTTTTTTCGGCAGACACTCATACACGGACGCGTACACGACGAGGGCGCGGCCATGCTGGGTGGTTTGAGCGGCCACGCGGGGCTTTTTGGCAATGCCAACGACCTAATGAAAGTAACCCAGCTTTTCCTCCAAAAAGGCAGTTACGGTGGCGAGCGGTTTATTGCCGAAAACACCATGAGCGAGTTCACCAGCTACCAGTTCGCAGACTCGCGGCGCGGCATTGGTTTCGACAAACCCAATCGGCCTTACAACGGTAACGCCCCCAAAAGTGCCAGTCCGCAGAGTTACGGGCATACGGGTTTTACGGGCATTATGATTTGGAACGACCCCGCCTATAACCTCAACTACGTTTTTTTATCCAACCGCGTCTATCCCACCCGCGACAACAACAAACTCAGCACCCTCAACGTCCGCACGGCCATTATGCAGGTGGTGTATGAGGGATTGGGGATTAAATAAAGTTGGGTAAATTTGCAAAAAAGCCAATAATGCGATGATAGCACAGACTCAAAAACAACAGATAATAAATCACTTACAGCCCTACAATCCTACGCTGATAGGTATTTTTGGGTCGTATGCTCGTGTTGAAGAAAAGTTGGGCAACTTTGCAAAAAACAAACTGTCATCATGGACAAATCATACCATTTCAACTCAGACATTGAGCCTACCGACGAGCAACTTAGCGAATTGATGGGAACTGTTTTGGAGGACGTAAAACAACGAGCAGCGAAAGCAGAATCGTCTTGTTTACATTTTCAAAATCGTGAACTCAACACGACGGTTGCGCTTGCGGGCTTCTTCGGTTTCGTTGCTGGCAATGGGTTTGGCTGGCCCCCATGCTTTGGTGGCCACGCGGCTGCCCACGATTCCTTTGCTTTCTAAGTGTTTTTTCACCTCGCCTACCCGCTGTTCGGCCAGTTTGACGTTGAGTAGCAACTCGCCCTGGTTGTCGGTGTGGCCTTCCAAAAGCACCTCCATATTGGGATATCTAACCATCATTCCCACTATTTTACCCAAATCGGGCAGGGCTTGGGGCAGTAATTCCGACTTACTTTGCTCAAACATCACGTTGCTGAGGGTAATTTTCGCCCCCACTTTGATGGGAATCAGGTAAATATTTTGTTTGATGTCCCTAAATCGTTTCTCTTTCGACAAGTCCACCACTTTGTCCACCGCAATGAAGCCATCTTTATTGGCGCTCAACCGATACGCCTCTTGCACGGGTACAATCAGTTTGTATTCGCCCGTTTCGGGGTCGTATTCTATTTTGGTAGTGCTTGTGCTGTCTTTCATTAAACCCGTTACAATTTCAGAACTCAACGGTTTTTGGGTTTCTGCGTCCAGCACACTTCCCGAAATAATAGCCACGGCATCGGGTTTAATGGCATTGTAAACCTTGAATCGAAAAATATCTTCGCTGCCAATGGCATTTTGCATCGAACTCATGTAGGCATACTCGCCCGACGCAGGAATGCTCAAGAAGCCGTCCCATTGCGGCGTGTTAATGCCCGCTCCTAAGTTTTCGGGTTCGCTCCATTTGCACCAACTGTCGTCCAGCCGGCGGGTTACAAAAATATCGCCGCCACCGTAGCCTGGGTGCCCGTACGACGTAAAATACAGCGTTTTGTTGTCGGTTGCCACAAAAGGCGCGCTTTCTATGTCGGCGGTGTTGATTACAAAACCCATATTGACGGGCTTACTCCAAGTGCCGTCGCCTTTCAAAAACGACACGTACAAGTCGCGCTCGCCGTAGGTATCTTCGCGCTTCACCGACATCACCAGCACGTTTCCTTTGGGCGAAATAGCAAACTCTGTGTTATTTTTTTTGTCCAAATTTCTAATGTCTTCCACTTTGCACTCGGTGGGCGAGGTCCAGCCCGTTTTGGTACGGGTGGACTTCGACAAGCCGAAAGTCATGGTGCCATCTGGGCGATAAACGTTCATTAAGTAGAGCGTTTTGCCGTCGGGCGAGATGCTCACAATGGCGTTGTTGTCGGCGTTGTTGATGGGCGGCCCCATGTTTTGGGCTTCGCTCCATGCGTCTCCTTCTTTTTTGGCAAACCACACATCTTGGGTCTCAGCAACAATACCACCGATGTTTGCCTCGTGTTTGCCGCGCGTAAAAAAAATAGTTTTGCCGTCGGGCGCAATCATGGGCGCCACTTCTTGCGCTTTCGAGTTGATGGCCGTCCCCAAGTTTTCTTTGATAATTTCTGGCGGCGCCTTTGGAGAAACGTTGATTTTTGGCACAAATGGCTGCGAAACATGGCTCAATCCAATGGCATCAATCTGGTTGTAACCCTTTACTCGTGAGGGGTTTAGTACAATTTTTACGGCAGCAATAACGAGATTGCTATCGGCAATGATGATATTGGTTACTTTGCCCACATCAGGCAGTAAATTATAGTTATTTTCAAACAGCAGTGTTTCTTTGCCGTCGGGGTCGTAGGCATATACTTGGGTGATGCAGCCCTGATTAAAATTTTCGACAATGTACAATTGGCGTGCTTTTTGCGGCGTGCCAAATCCTACTTTCAACCACTCTTCAACGTTAGAATCGGAGTTGTAAGGCGACCACGCGCAAGCACTCAACCCAAAAGGAGGCAGTGTGTTGGGTGCGCCCAGGGCTTGGCTGGCGCGAAATTCTTGACCAGAAGTTTCTTTCCGAAATTCGGACGAAAACCCAATCAACTTGCTGGCCCACTGCACTTCTTGCGCACAAAGAGTAGAAGCCGTAAGCAAAAAAATGAGATAAAAAATAGCTTTTTTGCCATTCATACAAAGTAACATAACTGGGGTAGCAACACGAATATTCTTTAGCAAATTTATTGCAAAAATCGTTCCAAAAACTTACTTCTTTCCAACATTTCCCAACAAAAGTATCCAATCGTTGCCCAAAGAGGGCGGAGTCAAATCCCGAATGCCCGTGGGTTTGAAATACCCGCCTATCCAACGCTTGTCGGTGCTGGGATTTATCCACAAAGCTCTGATACTGCTTCCTTTTATTTTAGATGCGTCTATCTGAATGGTACGCCCCACTGGCAAATAGACCACCGCCAAGCGCGAGTTGGGCAACGTCGCCACGGGGGCGTAGTCGTCGCTGCCGTAAGTGCCTTGCCCTGCCACAATCAGTTCGTTTTTGAGTTCGGGGCGCAACAACTCCCACGGCAACCGCGTAAAGATACGATGAAAAAAGGCCATGTCGGTAGCGCCTGACAAATTGAGTACGCGCCGCCAATTGGCAGGAAAAGCCCACAGCGAACTACCGTAACAATGCCCCGCCCCGCCGCTCAACATGGCCCAATACACCTGTCGGCGCATCATCTGGTCATTGCCTACGTTTTCGTCTTCGTACTGCGACTCGCCCAGAATAAACGCTTTGCGGGGTATTTTCTGATATTCTTTCTTGGCTACTTCATATACTTGGGGCATTTCGGGAGTCCAAACGCCTTGTTTACCCCTAAAATAAGTATAAACCATGCTAAAATCCAGCCAGTTTTCGCTTCCAAAAACGTCGGTACTCGAATGTGAACTGGCGGCATGGTAGGTCATGGGCTGCGTTGGCGTAATACTTTTAATGCCCTCAGCAATAGCTCTTTGCACCGATTCTTCGCGGAGCGGATCGCGGTCGCCACCCATTATCCAGACAATATTTTTGTGGGCTTTGAGGCGCGTGGCCAAATATTGACCGTAGCGTTGGCATTTTTCGACACCATTTTGATATTGCACGTCATACCAATTGGTGCGGCAGCAGCCCAGCCACGCAGGCACCAGTGCCACGGCCATTCCGAGGCGATTGGCGGCCTTTAATACTTCTTCTACGTAATTAAAATATTTTTCGTTGGGCGTTGAAAAATCCCCCTGTTTCAAAAAAGGAACTTCGCCGTAGGCATTTTTTTGGTCGGGTTCGGTGGGCAAAAGTTGCAAAAAAACGGTGTTAAAATACTTGGCCTTGCGGTTATTGAGGTAATAACGGGCCTCTTCGATGGTCAATTTTTGCAAGAGTAACCAGCCCGCGTCGGCGTTCATCAAAAAAGGCCGATTGGCTTGGTCGGTTAAGTAAGCATTGTTTTTACTGACTTTAAGGGGGAAATCAGCAAAAATTACTTGCGCCTGTCGGGGCGTACGAGCGGCCGTTTTTCGTCGTTTTTTTTGGGCAAACGTACCCGAAAAACACATCAAGCACGCCAAAAAAGTCAATAGAAGTCGAAGCATCATCAAAAGGTTAGGTAGGTTGGGTGCAACAAAAGTAGAAAAGAAAACCTATACCTCACACATAGGCTGTTAAAAACGTCCCTCTATTTTTGTTTGATTTTAGATGCTTTTAAGTCAGAAATTTTGACACTTTCGACTGTCTTTTTTATTTTTTCTTGGGTAAACTACACTGCCGCAGCCGCATTTTGATTTTGGAAAACCCCAACCCCACCCACAAAGCCGACGTGGCCAACATCAAAGTAGCAACGCCAAGCATGGCGTTGCTGCGATTAAGTCGTAAATTTGCCCATTCGCAAAATGACATTTCCAAGCAAATATGTTTCGTAAAGGATTTCGTTGGGCCAGCAACACCCTGTTTTTGTTGTTTTTTTTCTTTGTAGTTGGCTTGGTGCTGCATTACAAAGGCCGTACCAAACCGCTGGTTGCTTTTTGGAACGACCTGCGCAGCTTGGCTATTCCAAACAACCGCAACGCCAACCAACCAAACCCCTACAAAGCCCCCGAACCCAACGTGGCCACCGACGAGCAAGTGGCTACTGATGCCAAAAAAAAGCCCGCCAAAGACGAGCAGTCACTGCTTGACAAAGTGGGCATTGGCAACAGGGAAACGGACACCGAAACCGCGCCCGAACGGACGGGTAGCAACCAAGATTTTGCCAAAACCAAAGATTTCTACCTGCCAGCCGTTGGCTCAAACGACCAGATTGTGCGCCGTTCGCGCTATGCCCTGCGCTACCGTGAGCAGTACGAACAAGCCGATTGGGTGGCCTATCGGCTCACGAGCGATGAGGCCGAGTCGTACCTCTCGCGGGCGGGAAACCAGTTCAAAGCCGACCCGCTCGTGCGAACGGGGTCGGCTACTACCCAAGACTACGTGCGTTCGGGCTACGACCGTGGCCACCTGGCACCTGCGGGCGACTTCAACCTTTCTGCCCAAGAAAAAGGTGATACCTTTTATATGAGCAACATTAGCCCGCAAGAACCCAATTTTAACCGTGGCATTTGGAACGATTTAGAACAAAAATTTCGAGATTGGGCCCGCCGCGACGGGGAGCTGTTTGTGATAACTGGGCCCGTTTTGAAACCAAATTTAGAAACCATTGGCCGCGACAACGAAATAGCCGTTCCCCAGCAATATTATAAAATTGCGCTCTGCCTCACCGACAAAAAACCGCGCATGATTGGGTTTTTGATGAACAATGAACGCAGCAACGAACTCCTCAAAACCTTTGTGGTGAGCGTTGACGAAATTGAAAAATTGACGGGTATTGATTTTTTTGCGCGCCTACCCGATGCCCTCGAACGACAATTAGAAAGTCGCAGCATTGTTACCGATTGGTTTTCTAAATTTGGAAATTAATCAAAGCGCAGTACAACCATGCCGTTGTGGTGTTTGATTTGGGCCAGATACACGAGCAGCGGCTCGGTGGTGAGCAACACGCGGCGGTGGTTGGTAGAGGCATGAAGTAAATAAGCACGCCCTTTTTTTATTACTACCAACCCTTCGTGGTTAAAATCCAGCCCCGCTTTTCCAGACGTAAACGCCACAATATCACCATCTTGCAGTTTATATTCGTAGCTTTTAGCCTCATTTTTTGGAATGTAATACCAAATTGTGTTGCTCAGTTTTTGCTCAACTTCGGCCATTGTTTGGGTTGTTTTTGCGGTTGTCATGGCTGGGTATAGCAACTGATGTTTGGTCATAAAATCAATGTTTTTTTGAACGGGTTTGCCGCCCAGCTCGCGCGTTACGTCGCGCAGGTAGCCGTTTTGTTTGGCCTGTTGTATCCATTCCAAAAAATAATGCAACCGCGATTCGTAGCCATTGATGCGACCGTTTCGGTAGCGTAATTTTTGTAAAAAATGCTGATAATCAGCAAGTTGAGGTTTAGTGCGTGTCGCCGTCAGCGTGAGTGCTACCACGCTTTCGATAAAAGTATAGCAATCAAATGCTTGCAAATTACAGACCAGGGCTTCGGGGGTTTGTTCGAGCGTGTGGGCGGCGTAAGGTTTACCCTCCCAACTACGGCCAATTTGCAGCGCAGTTTGAGCTTTCGTAGCAGTGTGCGGCAGTTTTATGGCCGCTTCAAAAGCCTGTTCATCAGGCGTTTGTGCTTGAATTTTTGCAAAGCAGCCAAACACGAAGAGCCAGAAATAAGTAGTTTTACGCATCTGTACAAATGGGTTTATTGAGCCAAAACTACCTGTTTTGCGTAAAAATGCGTGTCCACAGCCATCATTGGAAATTGGGCGGGCAAGTTGTTTTTTTGAATCAATTCAAAGCCGTTTTTCTCATAAAAACGCCGCGCCGCTTGAAGCCGTTCGATGGTGCCCAAATACACCCCTGCGTAGCCGTGGCTGGCTGCCCAAGTCCAGAGTTCGTCCAATAGTTTTTGGGCAATTCCCCATTCTTTACCCCTAAAATTGGCTTTTACAAACATCTTTCGGAGCGTACCCACGCCGTTGCCGCTGTCCAAAAGCGCAATTGTTCCTACCACTTCATTTTGGTACAAAGCCACCCAAAAGTTGCCGTTTTTTACTTGGCAAAAACTTGGAATATCGGTCAAATCAGGCTGGTCGGCGGGCGTAACGGGTACTTGAAACTCATTTTGTTGAATATTGACCACCAAGTCAATCACGGCTTGTCGGTGGTGGTTTTGGTAGGTTTGAACAAAAATAGCGTGGGGCATATAACTCATAAACAGCATGATGGAACCACAAATTGAACACTTTTTTTGAACAAATTTATATCTTGTTTGTAGATTCAAAAAACTGCCTCTTGGGTCGGTCGTGCTTTTGTAACTGCGTTGGGGGTTGTTATTTTAAGTTCAACTCTTTTTGTATTTACCCTAAACCGCTCAAAATCAGCTTAATAGAACTTATTTTTGTTATATTTCCATCTGCCCGTTGCCTTAATTCATCTAAAAAGAATCGTTGATTCTGATGTAAAAACCTGAGTCGGCATCGGAGGTACGGGCGTAGTCGAAACGTACGTAAATGTGTTCTTTTTTGTTGAGCAAAAAGCGAATTCCCGCCCCATAAGCCAATTTAAAACCCGACACCTTGAAGTCGTTGATGTGCCCAGCCACTTGGCCAGTGCTTGCAAAAAACGAGCAAGCGAAGGGCTTCCAAATAGGCATACGGTATTCTACTTGTCTGACTATGAGGTTTTTATCTGTAAAGCGGCCGTTAAAATAGCCCCTCATTATTTGCGGCCCGCCCAAACGAGGTAGCTCTCGAAACGGCACATGGCCGTCCATAAAATTGCCAAACAACTGAAAAGCCAAAACTTGATTTTTGAAAGTAGAAATGTACTTGCGGGCATCTACCAAGTACTCGTTGAAATGATAGCCACTGCCCAGCCAGTTGCGATAATAAAGGGCTGATAACTCAAAAAAGTACCCCTTTTTAGCACTAAATGGATTGTCTCGAAAATCGGCTACAAGACTTGGCCCAATGCCCGAAATGAGGCTTCCAGTATTGCCTACAAGTAGGTTTGGGCTAAAGTTGTCGGATTTTATGAACCAATCAATGTTGGAGAACTGACTGTACTGGTAACCTAAACCCAGAAAAATGTTGCGCTTTATTTGTCGCAACGAATTGACTTGGAGCTGAACCCGCGAAAAAGAAAATTCGTTGAGATTGGTGCTGGACGAAGCGTTGCCGATGCCCCAAAACTTGTCAAAAAAATTGGTATAACTGAGGTTACCTCGGTGCAGCATTTGTTCGTTTTTGGTAAAAATTTGCCAACGCGACTCCAAAAATAGCTGTTTTTTGAGGGAGTACGTTCCTTGAACAACCAAACTCGACAGGCGGGTGGGCGTGAGCGTATCAAACGGTTTTTCGGTATTAAAATAATAGCTTACTCCTGCGCCAAAGTTCCAACTTGTTTCGGGGGCATTCTGAATAGTGGGGACAATAATGAGGCTAAGTGGCTTCGAAAAAAGGGAGTCAATGTGCCATTTTTTGTGCTTTTTAGGCAGAACCTGCGCAGTTGATTTGAACCCAATAAGTGCGAATGTTGCTATTAAGTACCAAGTTTTCAAGCTGTTTGATAATAAAATGAAACCCGTTAGTCATCAAACCCCACCACTGACTTGGTGCGGTGGCGAGGCTCGTAAAGATACGTATTTTAAATGAAATGGTGAGGTGTGGATTGGTCGAAAAGCGAATGACATAGATGCCTATTTGCGTGCCAATGGTTGTTCAAAAACAATAAACAAGCCAGTAGGAACTTCAAAATATTAGGTCATTAATTGAGAATGAGTTGTAAAATCGGTAGATGTCTAAGCCCACAAACGCAGGCTCAGAACAAGTACTACCGAACTAAATGTACTATTAAAGTCTTGATAATGAGGCGTAATTGGGCGAAAAAATACTATTACTTGGTTGAATCTCTTTGTGATTCACTTTGGCGCGGTTTGCGCTGGGCCAGTTCTTCGCGGTTTCTTATTGGTCTAAAATAAACTTTATAATTGCTGGCCGACCAGAGCGGATTAAGCACTGGGGCTTTCAAAGTGGGTACGTTCAAAACAAGCGACGATTCGGGTGCGTGGTTGAAACTACCCTGGCGCTTGTAGTTGTATACCGAACTCATGTTGTTCTGAAAATCTCCTTTTTTTACTATCAAGCCCGCTTCGGGAGCTTGCTTTTGCTGTACCGCTGGGCGTTTGTAATTGTGCGGCGATTCAAGGCCGTTGGCCTGTGCCAGCGCAGTACCGATACTCAACATAGATACTGCCAAGAGTGATTGCACGAACGTTTTCATAATAGTTACTTTTTAAGATGATTGGAATACTTTACTTTGATGGAACAAAAGTAGCGGAGTTACCTTAAAATGACCTTAATACGCTATTAGAAAAAGATTAGAATTTACCTCAAAGTTGTTGGATATCGCGTCGAAAACGTTCGATAAATTCCACTTCTTTGCCCGAAACCTGTTGGTCGGATTCGGCTACTCTTTGCATTAAGGCTACAAAGTTCCTTTTTAAGTTTTTGCTGAGTGCCTTGCGGTTGGTTACAAAACAGCGAAGGGCAAAAGTGTAGGCTTCTTCGGGGGCCGTGTCGTAGTGTTCGCGCAATATAAACGATTGCATGGCCAAGTCGCCGTGGGGTTGTTCGATGAGTACCATGCGGGCTCTGAGCGACTCCACGCTTTGCAGGTGGCCGTCGGCTTTTACCAAGGCATATACGGCACTTCCTAAGCCAATGTACAAGTTTGGGTCGGTGTTCATGTTGTTCTTGAAAAGAGGCTTGGACAATTGGAAGCTGTAAAAAGTGAGGGCAGACACTTTTGGAATCTACCCTCACTTTGTTGTTGATTTGGACCAATTAGTTGTTGGACGAAATCATGAGGGGCGTACTGGCACCGCTCGTAATAATGACCTTGGCATTGGGCGAGGTCGAGAGTTTGTTGAAGGCTTCGATGCTTTTAAACTGAATCAACATGGGCGTAAGTCCTTCATTGATAATCTTTTGGGCATCGCGTACACCTTCGGCCTCAATCACGCGGCGCTGTGCTTCTTGACGCTCTTTGTCCAACACAAACTGCATTCGTTGCGCGTCTTGTTCGGCTTCAAGTTTATCTTCGATGGCTTTGGTTAAACCTGCGGGCAGCACAATGCTTTTCATCAACACCGACTCCACCATAAAGCCCCGGTCTTTGAGTTGTACCATCATCAAATCTTTGATGGCGCGTTCAATTTCGGTGCGCTGGCCCGTGTGCATATCTTTGGCAAAATAGCGCGACGAGATGTCGGCTACCGCCGAGCGAAACACGGGTAAAATAACGATTTGGTCGAAGTTTTTGCCCAGTTTTTCCACAATTTGTGGTGCTTTTTGACCTTCTACGCGGTATAAAATCGAAATATCAGATTGTACGGTTAGACCTTCTTTGGAGGGCAACGGCGAGCGTACTTCAATGTTCATGGTGCGAACTGGTACTTTGATGATGCGCGTAATGAACGGATTGTACGCTTTGACACCCTCCATGAGTGGCGTAGGTTGAATTTTGCCGAGGGTGCGCTTTACGCCTACTTCTCCTTGGCGCACCACGGTGCAGCTACTGACGAGTCCTACAAAAATTAAAAGAGCGATTAAATTGAATGAACGTTTCATGGTTTGTTTCATTTTAAAGTTTGTTGATGAATAAATGGGCTGTTGTTTTTGAATTTGTTTTCGCGGTTGTTCCTTTTGGACAGTGCAAAGGTGCAGTCCTACTATTAAAATGGCATTAAGACCAAATTAGAATTCAGTTAGAAATACAATTGCGCGCTTACCCAAGTAGTGCGCCTATTTAATTGGTGGCACGACTATACTTAAGACGCTTTTATTCAGCGTATTAAATCAGTCGTGCCACCAATATATTTACCGCCCGCAAATGCCTTTGTAGTCGCAGTATTCGCAGTTTTCTACGGTGTTGGTGCGCGTAAAATCCTCTTCGGGATTGAGCAAAGTTTCTACAATAAAAGTACGCAGAAAGTGTTCTGATTTTTCGACAAACAACTCGGCTGTTTCGAGTTCGTTGTTTTTTTTGTCGTGAAACTGAACGGGGTTTTCGATGAAGCCCTGCTTGATATTGCGCAGCGAATAAAACCCAGAAGTAACTTTAAAGTCGGGTAATTGAAACGTTTTTTCGCGGAGCGTTAGTCCTTTTTCTTGGAGCATCTGCTTGTAAACCAAGTATTTATAGAGCCAAAGCTGCCGTATTTTCTCGTCCTTGGGAGTGGCACCGTTGAGCAAAATATCTTCAATTTTTTCGCCCGTTACGTCGCTTAGTTTTTCAATATTTCCCGTTTTGTAGTCGGCTACTCTGATGGTGTTGCCCAATAATTCCACGCGGTCTATTTTTCCACCAATTTTTACTTGCAATATCTCGTCGCCCAATGGCACTTCCAAAACAGTGCCGAGTTTTTGCTCGCTGCCCAGCACTTCAATGGGTTCGGGTAGGTTGGCTTGGTATTCTAAAAAACTGACAATGAGTTGATTGGCCACTTTAAGCAACAAGCTGTTCACGCCCGATTCTACTACCATTCCACCAAATTCTTTCAAATATTCTTCGTTCAAAATGGCGTGAATGTCGGCGGCGGTGAGGGTTTTGTTTTCCATCAAATACTCCACGTCGGCGCGTTCGAGTACTTTGTGTACCAACGTTCCAAACTCAGCCGCGCCCATGCGGTCTTCTACTTCTTCGTCTTCGGTTACGCCCGCCACCCGCTTAAAATAATACTGCAACGAGCATTTGAGATATTGGCTAAAATGCGTGGCGTACAGTCCTTTGGTCGCCAGTTCGTTGCGCAAAAAAGCCATTGTTTCGGCGTTTTTTTTCACCGACCAGCCCACCGCCGTCGCCGTTTCTATGGGGGCGGTTTGGGTGTTGGGGTCTTCTTTAAAAAGTACCAAGTGCTTCGTAAAAGTGCTATTGGCTTGGTATTTATGAATAAGTTCATGCTCCAATTGCATCAAAAATCGACTTTTTTCGCCGCCGTTGTAGGTGTTGGGGTCGGTAACATAGACCATGCGCACGTCGGAGGCGCGTTGAAGCAGCCGATAGAAATGGTACGACATCACGGCATCTTGGTCGGAGTAAATGGGCAACCCTGCCTCGCGGGCTATGTCCCACGGAATGAGCGAGTTCTGGCGTTTGGTAGTAGGCAAAACGCCCTCATTGAGCGACAAAATAATGACTTTATCAAAATCTAAAGCGCGGGTTTCGAGCATACCCATTACTTGCAACGCGCTCACGGGTTCGCCCTCAAACGGAATCTTGGTTTGCCGAATCAACTCGTACAAAAAGCCCTTGAAAGTTTGGAGCGTCAGTTTTTCGGCGTGCGCTACTGAGAGCGTGGTTTCGAGTTGTTTGAGCAACGTATAAAACAAATACAAGTACTCGGTTTCGAGGGCATTTTTGGTTTCTTTATACACTTCGCGCAGCATATCAATGAGCGCGAAAAACGCCCGAATCACGGTCTGTGGATTTTTGTCCCAGCGCGTAAACAATGCCTTGAACAACGGGTGCTGCCCGCCCAATTCGAGCAGTTGAGCGGCATCTAAGTAAACAATGTTGTTTTTTTGAATGTGCCGAATGGTCGTTTGGATAATACTCGGTTCGGCAGGGTCGGTGGGGTGCAAATTCAAAAATTCGTACCTTCTAATAAATGGGTGGTTCAACACTTTTTCGACCGTGCGGTGGTTGAACTTGGGAATGGTAAACTCCCGCCCGTCTTTGGTTCGGAACTCGGCCACGGTAAACTGTAACTCAAAGAGCGAGTCAATGAGCGTAAAAAGCAACGAATTGATAAGCGACAGCCCCATCGTGATGTTGAGGTCGGTAACGTTGGCTTCGAGGCCGTACAGCACGGGCATGAGCAGGTTTTCGTCGGCCAGCACAATGGCCACGGGGCGGTCTTCGCTGCCCGCTTCGTCGTTTTTGGTCCATTGTCCGTACAAATCGCCCGCTATTTTGGCTTGCATACTGGCGTTTGGTACGGCATATACGTGCAGGTCTTTGCGACTACTGAGCAAGTCGTTTCCCGTCCATTTCCACTCGCCCGCCCAGCCTTCGCGGCGGTATTTTCGGAGTAACTCGCCGCCTTCTACGTCGAGGTTGCGGTTCATATAATATTGGTCGGTGTCCCACAGACATTCGGCACGTTTGGCTTTTATCAAAGCCCGCATAAAAGTCTCTTCTGACAAACTCAGCGCGTTGAAACCCACAAAAAAATAGTGCGTTGGCAACGGCGCATTGAGCAATAATTGCGCCGCGTTTTCGGCCAGGGTGCGGTAGGCCAAACCACGATAAGCCCTATTTTCGTCTTTTAATTTTTTGGTAAACTGCTCATAAACAGTGGTTAAGTTGGCAAATAGCTCAAAGTAGTTTTTAACGCTCACGCTGTCGGTGGCTACGGGACTGTTGGGCCACTCCATGCGCCAGCGTTCGAGGGCTTTGGCCTCGCTGATGTAGCCAAACACGTAGGGCGCGTCGGCCATGTATTGGTCTATCATTTCAAAATCGCGGAGCAATACCGATGCCCATTGCAGGTATCTTTCAAACGAAATATTGGGGTTGGTTTGCTTAAAAACGTCGTACAATTCAAAAAGTAAGCCCACATTATCGGCTATTTGTACGCCGCAGCGGTCGGCCACAAAATCGTCCATGGCCACTACTTCGGGGGCTACAAATGCACGGTCTGAACAGCAGGCAATGGCCCGTTTAAAAAAATAAACGGCTCGTTTGGTAGGCAACACCACGCAAATATGTTCGAGCTGGGCAGGGGTGTCGTATTTACCAAAAATATACCGAGCAGCTTGTTCGAGAAAGGTCATTTACGATTTGAGGTTTGTGATTTGAGCAAGGCCATTTCAAACTATAAACTACGAATCCTGCCGAAGCGGCAATTTTTTGGGTTCGGCG
This sequence comes from Cytophagia bacterium, assembly GCA_004293645.1. Lineage (GTDB taxonomy): Bacteria > Bacteroidota > Bacteroidia > Cytophagales > Spirosomataceae > REAB01. The sequence goes on from REAB01000103.1 coordinate 22,291, forward strand.
CTGAGGGGCTGGTAATTGCTGAGTTCGGTCAATTGTTTTTGGTTGCTTTCGGGTAGCTGCATTTCAATTTGCCAGTTCATCGAAGCCGCCAGTTGGTACATCATCACCTGCACTTGGTTGTTGGCAATGCGCGGCAAGTCGCCGCTGAGGGCTTTGTCGTTCATGGCGGTTTTGGCATCGGTTATCAAATTGGTATAATCTTCGGGGTTGAAACGATTCAAAAGCCCGTTGTCAATGTCATAAAATTTGTAATCGGTGTCAATAGAAAGGACTTCGGGTTCGGGAAAAAACTCAATCACTATTTTTTTACTGTTTTCTTCAATGCGAAATCGCATTTTGGCAAAATTGAAACCCACCAGTACTTTTGCTTTGGCAACGAGCAAGGCTTTTTTTGAATTTTTAAAAACGTACAAAAATTCTTTATCGTCTTGATAATCAAATATTTCGGTAAAATATCCTTCGGTCATTACCACTTTAAATACCTTTTCGATGCGTTCCAGCAAAATAGTGGAATTTTGGGTACTTCGTCCCAAAGCATTGAGCTTGCCACCTTTCCAATAAAAAAAGCCGTAGCCTATTGCCGCGCCCAACGCGAGCGTTATCAAAAAAAACAGCAGCGTAGAAGTACCCATCTTGTAAAATTAACGTCTAATAATAAATAAAATTTGAACACATTAAAACCCTTCGCTTTATTTTTGCGTTATGCTGCAAAAAGTTGTTGTTTCTTTGCACTTAAATAAAGAACTTTGGTCAAAGATGCTATAAAAAACCTGTAACCATGAAAACACTACAAAATTACGCATATTTGTTGGTAATGGTCTTATTTTTGGTAAACTGCAAAACTGCCAGCGAGCCAGACCCCACCCCCGTCAACGCGCCCAAACCACAACTCATAGCAGGTACGTTGAATAAGTCTTGGCTTGTTACTTCTATTAAGCTCGACGGCGTGGAAGTAATAAACCAAACCAAGCCCTGCGCCAAAGACGATTTACTGGTTTTTAGTGCCGATAAAACCTACGAACGCAACGAAGGAGCTACTAAGTGCCAAACCAAAGATGCCCAAGTGTATGAAAAAGGCACTTGGGAACTCGCCACCAACGACACCGAGTTGATTTTGAATAAAACGGCCCGCTTCAAATTATTAGAAATTACGGGCAGCACGCTCCGTTATTCGGTCGTTAGTGTTTTTGGTGAAACCCGCGAACTAACCCTGCAAGCTCAGTCGAATTGAAAACTTTGGTGGTCATAGCTGGCCCAACGGCAGTTGGTAAAACCGATTTGTGCGTACAATTGGCCCAGCAGCTCAACACCGAAGTGCTCTCTGCCGATTCGCGGCAGTTTTACCGCGAACTCAACATTGGCACGGCCAAACCCACCGAAGCCGATTTGCAAGGCGTGCCGCACCATTTTATTAACTCACACAGCATCAGCACGTTATACAGTGCGGGAGCTTTTGAACGCGATGCGCTGCGAACGCTCGATGCACTTTTTGAACACCAAAACGTAGTTATTTTGACGGGTGGTTCGGGCTTGTACATCAAAGCCCTTTGCGAAGGACTCGACGAACTGCCCGAAACTCCGCCCGAACTCCGTGCCAAGCTCATGGGGCAGCTCGAAAACGAAGGGTTGGCGGTGCTTCAAGCCCAACTTCGAGCATTAGACCCGCAATATGCCGCCCAAAATGACCTGCAAAATAGCCAACGAGTGGTGCGGGCGTTGGAAGTGTGCTTACTGACGGGGCAGCCTTTTTCGTCGTTTCGGCAGCGGCAAGTGGCTTTGCGCCCTTTTCATATTATTCAAATAGCCATTGAACGTCCCCGCCCAGAGCTGTATGCCCGCATAGATGCCCGCATAGATGTTATGTTGGCGCAGGGTTTGGTAGAAGAAGTGCGTGGTTTGGTTGCGTACCGCCAGCACAACGCCCTCCAAACGGTGGGCTACAAAGAAGTATTCGATTATTTAGACGGCCTCTACGACTACGAAGAAATGACGCGACTGCTCAAACGAAATTCGCGCCGCTACGCCAAACGCCAACTCACGTGGTTTAAGCACCAAGGAAACTTCAATTGGTTTGATGCCAGCAACTTAGCGGGTATCGAAGCGTTTATTGCAACGCACACGCACATCGTTGTTAGCGAGTAATGTTACCAAACGAAACGCTCACACCAAAGCAAAAACACCGTAGTTCTTGGGTTGTGGCATGGTCAAATTAGAATTCAATTAGAGTTGTCAAAAGGTATTGTGAAAACCAAAACGTAATCTTACTTTTGATCGTATCAAATCTTAATTGGCTATGAAACTGCTGCCTTTTACAGTGCTATTTTGTTGGTGCATTATGGGCAATGCACAAGAGATTGTGTTACACCATCCCGAACGTAATTTACGAAAAAACATTGTGGTCAATAGCTATGTCATATTTGAATATGAATTTATCAATGCCGAAAAAATTTCAAAGTGGGGAGTCGTAAAAGGCAAAATCTTACAAATCGAAAATGAGCAATTTTTGTTGGAACAAGGCGGCCAACAAACTTGGTTTGAGGTATCAAAATTGTGGGCTATTAAGCGCGTGAGCAGGGGCGCTTATCGGCGGTTTGCAAGAAGTGGCGCTCGTTCTGGAATGGAAGACGGTGCCCCTTGGGCAGCTTCCGCTGCCGAAGCCGTTGGCATGATAGCAACCAGTCTGGTATGGAGTTCGGCTGTGGTGGCCACCGATTTATTGCAGCACTCTTCCCGTTTTCGTTACAGCCAAAGTAAAGGTTGGGAGTTTGGAGTAGAATAATACCGTTCACAGCCTTGAATCCCAAGAATTTTTCTCTAAAAGCACAGTCTATTATTCCCAACCCGAAAATGGCTGTCAATAACGTGGCTTGAGTGCGTGACAAAATCGGGGCAATAAATAAAAATGGGGAGTTTAAAAGTTTTAGTAAATTTAGGTTTACGAAAACTAATTTTCTAACTTAAAAACT
>REAB01000032.1 GCA_004293645.1 Cytophagia bacterium
GGGCAGTTTGTCCAATTGGCGCGGCAGTGCTTTGAGTTCGTTGAAAGAAACCGCCAATTGCTGCAATTTTTTGAGCCGCCCCATTGACTTTGGCAACTCCGTTAAGTTGTTGTAATACAGGTCAATGATTTCTAATTTTCTGAGTTTTGCGATGCCCTTGGGTAGTTTTTTGAGGCCGCATTTATAAAAGTTAATGTCTTCCAATTTACGCAATTTCTTAAACGACCCGTTGCGCATATTGGTAAGTGGATTGCCGCCCAACCACAGGCTTTTGAGGTTTTTGTTGGCCCGCACCACTGCTGGAATATCGGTAAATGCATTGTCCTGCAAGTTTAAAATCTGCAATGTTTTGTTGGGTATTAAGCTCAAACTACCGTCGGTGAGGCCATTGTTTCCCAAGTAAAGCATTTCCATTGTTTCCCAAGTAAAGCATTTTGAGTTTGGGCAGCCGCGCCAGGTCAATGTTCATCGTTTTTATCTCGTTTCCTTCCAAAAACAGTTCTTCCAAATTGGCAAAACGATATATTTCGGCGGGTACTTCTTCGAGGGCCAGCCCGCCCAATTTCAATATTTTGACGGTATCTGGCTGCGTAGTTGCTTGGGCTTCCTCTACCGTAACCAGCGTGTGGCCTTTGGTGGGTTTGCGTTCTTTCAAAATAATTCCAAGCCGATTGTAACTCAACGATACCGAAGCTGTTTTGAGGGTATCGGCGTAGCTGTTGGCATATTCTTGCAGTTTTTCTTTGAAAATAGCGTGCAATGAGTCTGAAATCGGGCTTTCTATTTGGTAAAACAAGTAATCTATCTTGCCGTTTTTATTGACACATTGCTGATAGAGCACATAAAACCCCGCTTTGTTGCGCACAAAATATCGCCCTACTTTTTGGCGAAAATTTTCCTCATCCTTGCGATACCTCGCTTCAAAGGCTTTTGCAAAACCCTTTCTCCCAGGTTCGCGGTACTGTTTTTCCAATTTATCCAATTCAATTCCCAGCTTGGTGGTATCAGAAAAGGGAATGACCCGCGTCTGCGCAAAAGCCGACACGTTTAGGAAGCAAAAAAGGGCGGCAATGAGTAATGCTTTCATGGTGTTAATAAGTTTTTTTTACAAAAATATACATATTAATTTAATATAAAAATATTTCTCAAAAAACATCAATTATTTATTGATGCGCCAATTATGCCCCACAAATACCCAGCCGAGATGGTTTGAAAAAGAAAACAAGCGTAGATACCAAGGCGATTTTGGCTTGGTGGGGGAAACAGTTTTACAAAAAACAATGTTACGGAGCTATCTTTGAAGATTGGGTAATTCAGAAATACGAAAAACCAATTCTAATTAAGTAGTTGGGCAGCAATAGGCGGTTCGCCTTATTTTTGATTTGTAATAAAGGGTGATTTGGTCGTAATGAACTGACAAACAAATAATTGCAAAAAATTACTCGTAATTGTTTGCAATTACGAGTAAGTACTTAATTACGAGCAAGTATATGTTGCGTGGCTTGAAATATTGGCAAAAACGGCACTTCCAAGGCCAGAAAGGCTTGGTCTGCGTGATGAACAAATGGAGGTAGGTACTATTTTTTTTCTTCGGTAGGTATCAAGTTTTTTTGTTTCAAAATACGCTCAAAAAGCCGAACATCGTGTTCAGAGTTGAAGACATCGGCAGGAAAATGCAAAAACTGCCCGCGTGTAATGTGGAGCAAATAACTACCGTCTTTGTCTTTTTTGGCTGATTTGATTTGGTCCCATTGCATTATTCCACCTTCTTTGGCGTTTACTTTTACCAAAATTTGGCGGCTGTCTATTTCGTACATGTACTTGTCGAAGAGCTGCTTGTATTGTCCCAATTGAGTAACGCCCATAAACTGCGCGTACCAAAAACCAATGTAAATACCCGTGGCCAAAATAACCAAAATATAGACCCAATAGTTGGGATAAACGCCCGTAACACCCAAAACGGCGTTGAGCAACAACAAGCCCAGTGGTAGCAAAAGCCATATTTTTTGAGCTTCCCACTGCTGCTTAAAGGCAATGTTAATGTACTTTTTTTTATCCAATGAAAACCGTTTGGTCTTTACGGCCATCGGCGACGAAGGCATTTGGTAAACAGGCTGGTGTTTGTTGAGGGGTACTTTGGCCATTTTTTGAATGAATAAGAATGATTTATGACGCAAAGTTACAAAAAGACACCAATCAAATTGAAAACCGTCGTATTTTGCACGCAGAAAAAAGTTTTGAGGAGACCATAACTCAAAAACTCAAAAAAAAATGAAAGCATTACGTGTTTTAGTAGTAGGTTGTGGCAACATGGGTGCTTCGCACGCCGTGGCTTATCAATTGTTAGACGGTTTTGAAATTTGCGGCATCGTTTCTACGGGCCAAAGCAAAGAAGTCCTCAATGAGCGTTTGGGGGGCGGATACCCGCTTTTTGACAACTACGTGGAGGCACTCCAAACCACCAAACCCGACGCGGTTTGTATTTCTACTTATCCAGATACCCACGAATCTTTCGCGCTTATGGCGCTGGCACAAGGTTGCCACGTATTTGTAGAAAAACCCATAGCCGACACCGTGGCGGGCGCAAAACGAGTAGCCGAAGCTGCCAAAGTAGCCAATAAAAAAGTAGTAGTGGGCTATATCTTGCGCGTGCACCCATCGTGGGAACGATTTATTGCCGAATCCCAAAATTTGGGTAAACCGCTGGTGATGCGCATGAATCTAAACCAGCAAAGCCACGGTAATATGTGGACGGTTCACCGCAATTTGATGAAAAGCCTTAGCCCTATTGTAGATTGTGGCGTGCATTATATTGACGTAATGTGCCAAATGACGCGCTCCAAACCATTGCAAGTGAGTGCCATTGGCGCACGCTTGACCAACGATATACCCGCCGACAATTATAACTACGGGCAACTACAAATTAGGTTTGAAGATGGGTCGGTGGGTTGGTATGAGGCAGGTTGGGGGCCTATGATGAGCGAAACCGCGTTCTTTGTGAAAGACGTAATTGGCCCCAAAGGTTGTGTTTCGATTGTGGCCAAAGAAGCGGGCGGAACGGGCCAATCGGACAACGTGGACGCGCACACCAAAACCGAATCGCTACGGGTACACCACGCAGCTCTCAACGAAAACGACGAGTTTGTGCAAGCCGACACGTGGATAAACCTAACCGACGAGCCAGACCACCAAGAGCTTTGCAACCGCGAGCAACGCTACTTTTTGAAAGCCATTGTAGAAGACTTAGACCTAACCGAACACCTCCAAGATGCCGTCAATAGCCTTCAAATAGCCTTTGCCTGCGACGAGTCGGTGCGCACGGGTAATGTGGTGGTATTGTCTTAGCAGTCCATAGTCCACGCGAGGCCGCCCGTGCGGTCAATAGTCAATAGTCCACGGTCAATGGTCCACGGTGTTTTTTTACTGTCGTCTATTGACCGTGGACTGTGGACCATTAACCATTGACTAAAAAAAATTAATTTTTAGCAGGAATCTTTGCCATTGTCAGTGTCTTCACTGACAACATGGAAAAAATTAATTTTTGGCAGGAATCTTGGCTTTCGCGTCGTCGAAAGCCTTTTTCTTGGTTTCTAAATCGGTTTGGCCCGTAGCTACGTCTTTTTGATTTATTTCCAAATCCTTTTTCAAATTTGCCAACTCTTTTTCGGTTTTCTCAATGTCTTTTTTGAGACCTTCACCCTTGCGTGTCAGCTTATTAAAACTTTTTTCGGTGTCTTTCATGGCTTCTTCGGCCATACGAGAAGCGTCGTATAAAATAGCGTCGTCGGCAAATCTTTTCAAAAATGTTTCGGCCTCAGCGTAGCCTTTGGTACCCTGCGTTACGTACGAGCCATTGCCCAAATCTATGTAAATAAATACCTGCGAAATACCCTTTGATGAGCTTACTTTGCTGGCCAAATTGAGGGGGTCGGCAGAAATAGACGGAATACTAACGCCCGAAGCACGGTAAACACTACCCCGCGACGAACTTACTTTGCCGTACTGTTTCAGATACGTTTCCCAGTATTTTTCCAAATATTTGTCGTCAATTTTGGTGGTAACATACAAGCCCTCAAAAGTAGTTTTGTCAATCTCTTGTTTACCAGGCAAGGTGGTTTGGGCAAAAGCGGCCAAAGAGGCGAAAAAGAAGCAAAAAGTGCTTATGATTAGTTTCGTTTTCATTGTGTAAATTGAAGTTTAAATGGATAAAAATAAGTTGTGTGTATTGGACGTAAAATAGATTTGCAAGTAACAATAACTATTGACCATGGACTATTGACCATGGACTATTGACCATGGACTATTTTTCAAGAACCCCATTCGGCAGGATTTGCGCGCCATTGGGTCAATGTTTCAAGTTCGCTGGCATCTGCGTAGTCGAGCTTAATGGCTTCTTTGATTAAACAATCGTAATTGCTCAAACAAATGAGTGGCACATTTTTTTGACGAAAGTTTTCGGCGGCTATTTCAAAACCATACGTAAAAATAGCTGCCATGCCCAACACGTCGGCCCCTGCTTGGCGCAGCACATCTACCACTTTGAGCGAGCTGCCTCCCGTCGAAATCAAGTCTTCGATAACCACTACTTTTTGGCCAGCCAGCAAACGGCCTTCAATTTGATTGCCCATGCCGTGGCTTTTGGGTTCGGGGCGCACATAAATATAGGGTAAAGCCAACGTGTCGGCTACCAGCGCACCCTGCGGAATCCCCGCCGTAGCTACGCCCGCAATCACTTCTGCACCCCCAAAATGGGTTTTGATGGCCTCAGCAAGCGCATTTTTAACGTCAGTTCGCACGTGTGGATAAGAAAGCGCCAGGCGGTTGTCGCAATAAATGGGCGAGTGCCAGCCCGAACTCCACTGAAAAGGTTTTTGGGGGCTAAGACGCACGGCATCAATACTCAGCAACAAAGCCGCAATGTGCTGGGCTACTTCTATGGAGGAGGTTTGCATGAATAAAAAAAACGTTGTTTAATGAGACAAAAATAGGCATCCTTCACGATGCAGTTTACAGTTTTAGAAAAAAAAAGGAGGAGAGTGAGCAAAAAGAAGTAATTTAGTTTTTCTACAAATCAAAAGACTT
>REAB01000104.1 GCA_004293645.1 Cytophagia bacterium
AGTCTTTTGATTTGTAGAAAAACTAAATTACTTCTTTTTGCTCACTCTCCTCCTTTTTTTTTCTAAAACTGTAAACTGCATCGTGAAGGATGCCCTTTCAATTTGATGTATATCTCTCCGTCGACGTAGCGGGGGCTAATTTTTTGAGCATAAACTACTTGGGCTGTCATGGCCGCGCTCATCAATAAACAAAAGCTAAGGGTACGCATTGGATTAAAATATTTGGACAACTTACCGATTAAATCAAACGTGCAACAATTTGATTGGCAATAACTTAAACAAAAATACGACAAAAAAAGCATTCAAATAGATAAAGTTATCCTACGGTTAGGCTGTACAAAAAAAGCAAAAAAATTCTTCCTACTTTTGCGTTATGAAAGAACAAAAAACGAGGAAGAATCCGCCCCAAGGACGTAGTAAAGATAGTGAGCTTTCACGGAAAATGAAAGCCATAGCACCAGGCAAAGAGAATACACTTCTTAGGCAACGCAGCAAAGAATGAGCAGTCAGTTGAGCCATTTGGAAAAACAAGGCCATCAACAAATCCACAATTGAAAAAGGGGAACAGGAAAGTTTTTAGCCAACCCTAAACAAGAATTTTAGTGCGTGTTCGGAAGCCAAACAACAATAAACCCCCATCTTACAAAGAAAGGATTTATCTATTTTGGCGGTATTTCTGCTTTGAGAGATACGCTCTATCTGTTCCGAAAGATGTAGATTTCAACACTCGTGCAGCGCACGTTGGGCATAGCGGCGTTGGCCACGAGTGCTTTTTATTTTAGCAAACGGACAATGAGTTAGTACTGCTTTACACAATTTTAGAATTCACAATAATCCATTGCAATACAATGATTATCAAGTAGTTAATAAACCTACATAAGTAGTCCACCGTAAATACGGGGCCGCCCGTGCGGTCGACAGTCCACAGAAGTATAAAGTGCTAATAAACAGCATTTTATGGGGATAAATAATATAGACTAAATATGTTCACCCACTTAATGTCTATTATTTCAAGCCGAAAGTTACAGGTTAAAAAATCAAATTGCACTCAAAACCCAAATTAACGATAGAACCAAGAGGATTATTGAGAGAAAATCAGCCCACTCATTTCAATCTGCCCAAAATCTATAGCCAGTGCGTCGCACATACTGCACTGATAGTCAAGAGGTAAGGTGGTATGTTCGGCAATAGTGAGGCAGTGGCGGCATTGCCACACTTGCTGCACAACTGGCTTGATACTCTCGCTTTTTTGGGTGAGCCCACCGCGCTTTTCGGTGCTCAGTTGTTGGTAATACACCAAAGTAAGTTGGCGGAGTGTTTCGGGCAAATCTGCGCGGTTTACTTGCTCGGCAAAGGTGTGCCATTCGCTGTTTCCAATAAAAAAATTGGGCGAATAAACCACTCTAAAAGCTTGGTAGTGGGCATCTAATGGCTCAATAACAATGGTAGAGGTGGTGTCGGGCGAGCGCGTACCTATGCTAAAACTCAAACTTGATGTACGAATTTTAATGCGCTCGAAGGCTTCGGTTAGTTCTACTTTAAGGGCTATTGCGGCGGCATCAGCATCGGGAATTTGCCAGTTGAGCTCGAGCGATGAATAGTGGGTATGAACCCCAAACAAGCCCAAAAGCCGGTCCCACTGATAAATCGTTTCTTTGGGTATATCTCTGACAATAAACGTTTTGAAAGGCGTAGGATAGAGTCGCCCAATTTTCGTTTTGATACAAAGTGCGCACAATTCTTGCAAAAAATCGGCTTTAAAAACGCCTTCGCGCACGTACAACCCCGCCCAGTAGCGGTCGTCGTAGCGATAAATGCCCTCGTGGTGCGGATAGGGCTTGGGCGTTAGTTTGAGCTCGGTGGTTAGGGGGCGGGTTCTTCCGCCAAAGCCCTCATTTACCAAGCCACAGAGTTCGTCGAAAGTAAGCGGTTGTTTCTCAAACCAATGCCGCTCTATTTGGTGCACCCATTGGGCTATTTCTTCGCCGTCAATGAGTTTATTCCAAACGTAGCTTTTGTCCCATTCGGGAAATTTTACCACCAAATACCAAAACTGCGGCGTGTGGGCAGCGGCTATGAAGTTGAGTTCGCCCGTGAGCGGGCGTATCAATTCTTGGGCAGGGTCAATGAGATTTACCTTGAGTCGGGGTTTAAAGTCAAAACTATCTAAAATGTCGAGGTAGTCGCCCGAACGTAGCCAACTGGTTTTATCAAAAATATTTTGTGCCACCACCGACGACACGATGTTGGGGTGAATGGGCTGCGGTGCTTCTACCCAAAAACCTTCCTCACCAAGTGCCGTGTGTAGGGCAGCGGCTTGATCTGTGGCACAAGCCAACAGTAAATCCTGCCGAAAGCCCACCTCAATGCTGCCTTGCGCGTGTTGTTGCGCCACCACCGCCAAGCGTTGGAGTTCGTCGGGCGTAATAACCCCACCCGCCACTAAAACACGAACAAATGTGATGGTATCCATAGCTGCTTTTATTTAACCAAAAGGGTATTTTTTTCAAACAATGCTTTTACTTCTAAGCGGCAACTACCACAGCCCATGCCCGCGCCCGTTTGCTGACAAAGTACCTGAAAATCAGCGCAACCAGTGGCAATGGCATCGCCCAAGTTACCTTCGCCTACGTTGTTACAAGCACACACTACTTTGCCTTTCAAGACTGGCCCAGACTGCCCACTTCGGAGTAATTTGAGGCGTTTATCCGACAGCTCTGTTTGATTCTGAATCAAGGCTTTGTACTCAATAAATTCCGATTTGTCGCCCAGCAAAATAGCCCCGACGAGTTTGTCGCCTTTAATAACACATTTTTTGTAATAACGCTGCGAACGGTCAGTAAATATGACTTCTTCGTATTCTGCGCCCGGGCCGTTGGCGGGTATTTCGGTTTGGCCCATCGAACACAAATCAAAACCTTCCATTTTTAGAATGTTCATCAAAACCGTGGGCCGATAATAACGCTGCACGTCGCCATTCAAAAAATGGCAAAGCGCGGTGGCTTGCTCTTCGGCGGCCATGGTGATACCAAATAACCCGCCCTCAAATTCGGCTACCTCGCCCAAGGCATGAATCAACGGGTCGGAGGTTTGGAGATACGCATTGACGCAAATGCCCCGATTTACGAGTAGCCCAGCTTCACGGCCCAGCTCCAAGTTTGGCATAGTTCCCATGGCCACAATCACCACGTCGGCATCGAGCGTTCGGCCCGACATGAGCCGCGTTCCTGCCACAATGCCGTCGCACTCGGTCAAATATTTTACTTCATCGTTGTAAAGAATATCAATGTGGCGGTCGGTTACTTCTTCGTGCAGCAACGCACTTGCGGTGCTGTCCAACTGTCGGCTCATCAAGCGCGATGACCTGTCAACAATAGTAACCAGATGCCCCATTTGATTGAGCGAAGCGGCCATTTCCATGCCCAGCAGGCCGCCACCCACCACCACCACTCGCTTGCGCGGTGCAGGCTTAGGAGCAGCTAAATGTTGCACAAGGCGGTCGGCATCGTGGCGCGTTCGCATTGTGAATACCCCGTCGAGTTCAATAGAATAGTCGCGCGGGGCGTTGGGGCGGCTGCCCGTGGCCACAATCAGTCGGTCGTAGGGGTAAATTTGGCCGTTTTGGTCGGTTACGGTGCGCGCTACGCGGTCAATTTTTTTGATACTCACCCCCTCGTGAAGCGTTATATTGCCGCGTTCTACTTCGTTCATTTTCAATAGTTTATCCCAACCCATGACTCCGCTCACGTAGTCGGGTAGCATTACGCGGTTGTAAAACGAATAAGGTTCGCGGCTAAAAACGGTCAGTTGGTCTTGGGGGTTTAGTTCGTGGTGGAGCGTAACAAATTTATAAGCAGCGGCTCCCGCACCAATCACCACGATGCGTTCGGTTGGTTTTTGGTATTTCAGTACTTGCACCGCCGAAAACTTAAAATCGGGTTCTTTGGAAGCAGGGTCAATGAGTTGTGGCGTGAGGTTGTTGGCGCGGGCGTGGTTGCTGCCTAATACTTTTCCCCAGTGCATAGGCATAAAAACCGTTCCTTGTCGTACATCAGTAGTAAGTTGCACAGGCACCTGCGACTGCCCTCTTGCGCTATTGATGATGGCCACGTCGCCCGTTTTGAGTCCCCGTGCAGCGGCATCAAGCGGGTGGATTTCCAAAAAAGCAGTGGCCAAATGTTGGTTTAGTTTTTTGACCCGCCCCGTTTTGGTCATGGTGTGCCACTGGTCCCTAATTCGGCCTGTGTTTAGCACCAACGGATACGCTTCGGTCAATGTTTCGGAGGGATTTTCGTCGGTTATGGCGTGGAGTTTGGCGCGTTTGGAAGGTGTAAAAAACTGATTATCAACAAACAAGCGCGTCGTTCCTTTTGAAGAAATACTTGGCACAGGCCACCGAAACGTACCTTCGTTTTGAAGCCTTTCGTGGCTCAACCCGCTCATGTCCACGTTGGTATTTTCGGTTAATCTGACGTGTTCGGCATAAATAGCTGCTGTGTTGGGGTAGTTGAAAGCGTGGCCAAAGCCCATTTTGTGCGCAAAGCGCGTTATAATCTCGGTATCGGGCAGGGCTTCGCCAGGCGCATCAACAAATTTTTCTAAATACGAAACGCGCCGCTCGGAGTTGGTCATGGTGCCGCATTTTTCGCCCCAAGCGGCGGCGGGCAGCACCAAATCGGCGAAGGGAACGGTATCTGAGCGGTTGGACACATCTTGCACCACTACAAACTTAGCCATGCGCAGGGCTTCTTCGGCTAATTTAGAATCGGGCAGACTTACCATTGGGTTGGTGCAAAATATCCAGATGGCTTTCACTTTGCCGTTGCGCAGGTTCTCGAACAACTCAATGGCATGAAACCCCACCTTCTCGCTGATGGCTGGCACACCCCAAAAGTCGGCCACAAACTGACGGTGGGCGGGGTCGGCCAGATTGCGGTGGGCAGGTAGCAAGTTGCTCAGGCCGCCCACCTCGCGCCCACCCATGGCGTTGGGCTGGCCAGTAAGCGAAAACGGCCCACAGCCAGGCTTGCCAATTTTGCCCGTCAAAAGGTGTAAATTAATGAGTGCCAAATTTTTGTTTACCCCCACCACACTTTGGTTTAGGCCCATTGTCCACATCGAAAGAAACCCCTTGGCGTGGCCAATGTATTCCACCGCTTGGTGAATTTCATAGATACTAATGCCACAAATCCGCGCGGCTTCGCGGGTGTTACGCTCGCTCACTTTGTCTCGAAAAGCAGCGTAGCCTTCGGTGTGGTTTTCAACAAAAGTGCTATCGGTATAGCCCCGCGCCATCAAGTTTTTGGCAATTACGTTGAACAACACAATGTCAGTGCCTGGTTTAATTTGCAAATGCAAATCGGCGGCGCGGGCAGTATCGGTTTTGCGGGGGTCTATTACCACCAGTTTAACGTGCGGATTGGCTGCTTTGTGGGCTTCGATGCGCCGAAAAATAATGGGGTGATTCCAAGCAGGATTTGCCCCCGCAATGAGCAGACAATCAGCCAGTTCGATATCGTCATAACTACATGGCACGGCATCTTCGCCCAGTGCCATTTTGTAGGCCACCACCGCACTCGACATACACAGGCGCGAGTTGGTGTCTAAATTATTGCTGCCAATAAACCCTTTCATGAGCTTATTGAGCAGGTAATATTCTTCGGTAAGGCATTGGCCCGACGCATAAAAAGCCACTGATTCGGGGCCGTATTTTTCAATAAAAGTTTTGAAAACTGCCGCCGCGCGGTCGAGGGCGGTGTCCCACGAAACCCGCTGCAAAGGCGCATTGCGGTGCCAACGCATTTGGGGGTAAAGCAATCGGTCAGATTGGTCATTGACGGTGTAATGCAAGTTCAAACCCTTAGAACACAACATTCCCTGGCTCGATGGGTGGTCGGGGTCGCCTTCCACGCTTATTTTGCCGTCTAATTGCTTTTTGACCACAATTCCGCAGCCTACTCCGCAGTAACAGCAAGTGGTTTTGTGGGTTTTGGTTGTTTGCATTTTGTTTTTTATTCCTTTATTTTTGTTTGCAAATAAAATACCTCATTATGTCAGTCCTCGAACTTAAAAATGAACTTCATCGCTTGGTAGTAAATACTGAAGATGAAAACATATTAGAAAAAGTAAGAGTCTATTTCTCTTCGCTTTCTGATAGTTCTGATTGGTGGGAAACACTTTCACCAAATCAAAAGACAGTTCTCGAAACGGGTCTTGACCAATTAGATAGTGGTCAAAAAGTAAATCATCATGCCGTTCGTGAAAAAGTAAATCAGTTACTCAAAGATGGATAATGTTTTTGAAATCGTTTGGTCTGAATTAGCCAAAGATACTTATATCGAGATTCTCAAAAAATTTAGAATCCCTACGCCATTTTCAATCCTTCCGTTACTGCTTCTTTTGGTATTTCTTTTTTAAACTTCGTCAAAGCAACAATCAAACCGACACAAATGGCCGCCAGACCAATGTACTGAAAGGCTTGAGTGTAAGTAATACTATCGGATTTGAACAAAAAGCCCATCAACATTCCACCAATATTGCCACCCGCACCTACAATTCCAGCTACAAAACCTACATTTTTAGCATTGATAAATGGTGTAATGGCGTAAGTTGCGCCGTTGGCCATTTTGAGAAAGAGGGCAAACGACAACATCGCAACGATGGCGTACGAAATAGTCAACGTATTGGCAAAAAAGTATAAACCTACCCCTTCAAGCATTAGAAAACCTGCCAACAACCAAGCCTTGCCGCCGATGCCGTAGTGTGTACCGATTTTGTCGGCAAAAATACCCCCCAAAGCACGGGCAAAAATATTCATAAAGCCAAACAAACCTGCCAGCAAACCCGCCATTTTTTGGTCAAAATGAAAGGCATCTACAAAATAGAGTGCTGCCACGTTGTCGAAGGTAATTTCCATGCCAAAACATACCGAATAGGCCAATGCCAATGCCCAAACCCGCCAATCTTTCAATACTTCGGCGTAGTTTGTTTTTTCTTTTATGCCAACGGTGCGTTTTAAGTCTTCGTAGTTTCCTTCGGGTAAATCTTTGGTAAAACGATAATACAGAAAAGCACAAACCAACAGCAAAGCTCCTGGTACAATCATTGCCAAACGCCATGCCTCGCCTTTGGTATAACCCAAACCAACGATGCCCGCAAAAATGAGCGGCATAACCATATTGGTAATGCCACCGCCCAAATTTCCCCAACCGCCAGCCACGGCATTGGCTGTGCCTTTGATATTGGGCGCAAACATAACCGACGTGTGGTATTGAGTAATAACAAACGAAGCACCAATTATACCAATGGCCAGACGGAAGAATAAAAATGTTTCGTAACTATGCGAAAGTCCAACCAAAAACACAGGAATTGAACCAAAAACAAGCAAAGCGGTATAGGTTTTGCGTGGCCCCCAAGTGTCGCAAAGGCGGCCAATGAGCAAGCGTGCAAAAATGGTGGCAGATACCGATGCAATCATGATGTTGCCTACTTGGCCTTTGGTTAGTCCTAAGTCTTCACGAATGGTAGGCATGAGCGGTGCAAGGCCAAACCATCCAAAAAAACACATAAAGAAAGTGAACCAAGTAGTATGAAAAGTACGCATTTGCACGCCCGAAAACGAGAAAATGTTGAGTTTTGAGAGTGGTTTGTTCGCTGTCATTGTTTGTAAATAGATAAAATGTGAGGTAGATTACCGTAGATTTGGGAAACTATTTTTTTGAGGCAGTATAAAAGAAATCAGGGCGAATGTTAATCATCAAATACGCCCATTGGCCTATTTTTTTGGTCTTGTCCATCGTTCCCGCTTTGGCATATTCTAAGCTGTTTGTGCCAGACATGACCGAATAGCCCAATTCAACGTTCGTAAATTTATTGAGGCCATAATTCAGTACCAAGTCGTATTCTATGCCCAGTTTTGAATCAATTTTAGCGCCAGTAGGTGCGTCGGCCAATTTGTTGGGTGTGGCGGCAGCAAGTCCAAAATAATGAATATCAAAAGTGGTTATGAGGCGTTTGCCAGCTTGTTTAAACTTCAAAAAACCATTGGATAAACCACCAGCGGGCGAGCCAGTACCCACATAAAAATAATCCATGTAGCCCCAATGCTTGTGCGGTGTGCCGTAAAGTGGGTCAAATTTAGAAGTCTGTCCAGCCGTTTGCGTAAAGCCATCGTTGCCCGAAAGCACCTCATAACCAGGCCCAAAGCTAAAATTGCCGCGCTGAATCATGAAGTTAGCCCCGTAGTAATAAGCTCCTTTAATCGTAGCACCGTCGCGGTCTTTACCCGATTGCGCATAGCCAAAGGCTTGCCACTGCACTTTGCCCAATTTTGAAGAAGCATTACCCAATTGTCCCGTCAGCATGAGGCCGTAGGTTTTGCGCGAATTTACGCCCGTTTGGTCGTAGCGACGGCCATACACAACGCCCTGCGCGGCATTACCGATGCTGTCTATGCGGTATTTTGAAAAATCGTCTTTGAAAAACAACGCCGCTGCTTTGGTTTGGCCAAACTTACGCGCCAAATACACCATCTGAAACGATTTAAAGTTCTGGTTTTGGCCGTTGGTACCCAATGGCGAAGCCAACATAGGTGCACCACCTTTGCCAGCAGTTGGCAAAAACCCTGCTGGAATGCCCAGCGTTACATTTCTGTTAGAAAGTGCCGAAGCAGGTACATTGCCTGCCACGTAATTGGTACCAACCACGCCAAACCCGTCGGTATTCTGGTTAAACCCCACGCCTAAATCCAACGCCCAACCCAAGTGTTGTGCCATCAAAACGGCGGCATCAAAACGGCGGGCTTGTTGAAGCCAATCGAGGTTTCCTAAAAGCCGCACGTCATCATACACCAATTCTTGGCGACCAATTTTTAGTGATAAATTTTGAATGGCTTTGAAGCCAATTGTCGTGTCGGCAGAATTGGCCAAAACGAGTTCAGCCCAGGCCTCGTGTGTAGAAAGTTTTGCGCCGTCGGCGTTGCTAATGGTGGCGGCATCTTGGCCCCACACCCGTACATCTTGTAAAGACGCGCCAAAAGTGAGTCGGTCCCATTTGTAGCCAAATATCAGGCGGGTACGTTGCGAAGTAAAGGCGGCGGCAGTTGCGCCAAGCGGTGAAAGATTGCCAAGTCCGTCGCGGACTTCGGTGCGGGTACGGACTTGCCCCGTGAGTGATAGTTGGGCTTTTGACTGTTGCGCGATGCTTACAGCCAACAAAAGTGCAAGCCCCCACTTGCTTTTGTCAAGATTTCTCATTTGCTTTGAGATTGAATTGTAAATGTTTACCTACGTTTTCGATTCCTGCCGACGCGAGACCCCCATCTTTCGTCGGCTTTTTTATTTATATAGCTATTCCAAATTTTATATGGTTATAAATACTTATTGCCATATAAGTATCTTTGATTAGTCAAATGTACAGAACAATATTATACAGTCAAAACAATTTTAAACTAAATTTTAGTGTTTTTTCAAAAAAACACTAAAATTCTTTTGATTTTTAAACTAAATTTTGGGATAATGCAATTTTTTGAGAAAGTTTTTGGATATTTTAAATCTAAATTTTGGGTATTTACAAATATACCAAAGGCCCCATAGGTTCTGAAAGCGTGCCAACTCGTAAACCTGTAAAGTCTAAACCCGCTACCACAAAATCGGGGTGAAGCCCCACTACTTCGCCAATCACTATTACAGCAGGATTAGAAACTCCTGACTCAACTACTTTCTCTTCAATATCTTGCACCCTTCCAAGTACGTATTTTTCTTGGTCGGTAGTGCCATTTTGAATAATGGCCATCGGCGTTTCACCTTTGCCGTGGCCTTCAAAAATGGCCACAATTTCTTTGAGTTTGCTCATGCCCATCAAAATCACCACCGTGGCCGACGACTGCGCGGCCAAATGAATGTCATCGGGTAGTTCGTTGCTTTGGGTGTGGCCTGTTACAACCCAAAAACTCTGCGCTAAGTCGCGGTGCGTAATCGGAATTCCTTGCCGCGCTGGCACGCCTACTGAACTTGATACGCCTGGTACCACATCGGTTTCGATGCCGTGCTGTTGGGCAAATTCAATTTCTTCAAAACCGCGCCCAAACACAAACGGGTCGCCGCCTTTGAGCCGCACCACGTGGCCGTAGCGGGTGGCATAGCTCACAATGAGCTCGTTTATTTCAGATTGTTTGAGATAATGGTCGCCCTTGCGCTTTCCCACGTAGAGCAACAGCGCGTGTTTGGGCGCGTAGTCCAGCAGTTGGTCATTGGCAAGCGCGTCGTACATTACTACGTCTGCCGACTGTATAGCCTTGATGCCCTTGAGCGTAATGAGTTCGGAGTCGCCTGGCCCCGCCCCCACGAGTGTCAGTTTTGATGTCATTTTAGGTTTTTAGGTTTATAGTTAAATCATTATATTTGGTCGAATATTGAAATATAATTTATACTTTACCAAATAATTCATAATATAATTTGGATATTATCTAATAATTCAAAATTAAAATCCGAAAAATGCAATTAAGTACAAATACTCATCTATTGTAAATATAACAATGAGGATAAATATTTATACTTGGCCAAGAACCTGAAAAAGTAGTTGTTTTTATGGTATTGGCCGCCTACATTTCTGCATGAAAACACTCGAACAGCAAGTAGCCCGCCGCCTCACTCGCCTCTATATTATGGCGCTGACTGCCGTAGCGTTGCTTTCTATTTTTGGGCAATTTTTAATCCAAAATACCCTCAAAGGCACCCTCAACGATGCCCACGTGGTGAACATTGCGGGGCGACAACGAATGTTGAGCCAACGCATCAGCAAAGTTTCCATTTTATTGGCGAACCCCTCCAAGCAAGTGTTTCATTCAGAAATATACCAAAAAGAAATGTCCGATATTTTGCCCCTGTGGCGGCAGTCGCACGAGGGGCTGCGCGACGGCCTGTTGGTGGATTCTACCGAAAAATATATCGTCAAAAATAGCGTTGTTATCCAATCAATATTTACCAAATTAGACACATTTTATAAAAAAATATACGATAATGCCCTCAAAATCAAGCAGAATCACCAAGATACGACAGCTTTGAAAATAGTCTTAGAAAACGAAGGCGCGTTTTTGAAGGCCATGAACCAAATTGTATATCAGTATGACTTAGAAGCCCAAGAACGGGTGCGGCGCATCAGAAATATTGAGCTTATTTTGTTTTTGTTTACGCTTTCTATTCTCATTTTAGAAGGCTTTTTGATATTCAAACCTTTGGCCAAATACATTAAAACGGTGATTTGGAAACTCATGCAATCGGAAAATGAGTTGCAAGACCGAAATCAAGAGTTCAGAGCCACGAACCAAAAATTGGTCGAAACCCAACAAGATTTGGTCAAGACAACACAAGAAAAATACGAGCTGATTCGGAAAGAAGACAAAATACGATCGGCGGCCTTAATTGAAGGGCAAGAAAGCGAACGCAAACGAATTGCACTCGACCTGCACGACGGCATTGGGCAAATGTTGATGGCCTTGAAACTCGACAGCGAACGGCTCAAAACGCTGCCATTTAGTAACGAAAAACAACGCAGCGTTTTTGCCGAACACCAAAAACTCATCAACGAAACCATTGAAGCCACCCGTGCCACAGCATTCGACTTGATGCCGTCGGTTTTAAGCGATTTTGGACTCAGTGCCGCCCTGCGGATTTTGATTGAACAAACCGCCAAGAGTTCGGAACTAAAGATTGACTTTAAAGATGTTGGAACCCACGAAAGACTCTCAAGCACCATTGAAGTAAATTTATACCGAATTGTACAGGAAGCTCTCAACAATGCCATTAAACACGCCCAAACAACCCAAATTGACGTGGTTTTGAAAGTTGGCAAACCCCGAATTATGTTGAGCATCACCGATTTTGGCAAGGGGTTTGACCATAAGAAAAAACAAAAAAATAACGCTGGAAACGGCCTCAAAAACATCGAAACGCGGGTCAGTTTGTTAAATGGAAAATGCCAAATATTGTCAAAAATCAACGCAGGAACAACTATTATTGTAACTTTAATGCACTAATATGAACAAAATAAAACTCTTAATTGCCGACGACCACGCGGTGGTGCGAAGCGGGATTCGCAACCTATTGGAAGACGAACCAAACATCGAAATTGTGGGTGAGGCCGCCGACGGTGCTGCCGCCATAGAACAAATCAAAACGCTCAAACCCAGCCTACTTTTATTGGATTTGACAATGCCCAAAATGACAGGTTTTGAAGTGGCCAAAATCGTTTCCGAAAAATTTGAGACTACCAAAATTGTGGTGTTTTCGATGCACAATGACCAAGAATATATGGTGAAAGCCGTTGAAAATGGTGCGATGGGCTATCTGCTGAAAGATACTGGCAAAGAAGAAATTTTACACGCTTTGGAGCGTGTTCATGGCGGGCAAAAATATTTTCCATCCAATGTTTCTGCACTGATTATTGAAGGACTTCTGGCCGAGCGAAAGCAGAATTTAAACCTCAACAAAAACCAAAATAACATCATTTCGCTCTTATCAAAACAAGAAAAAGTGATTTTAAGCCATATTATTGAAGGGCTAAACAGTCAAGAGATTTCGGACAAACTCGAATTGAGCGTTCGGACGGTATCGAATCACCGCGCTAATATTTTAAAAAAAACCAAAGTAAAAAACACAGCAGAGTTAGTACGGTTGGCATTGGGGTAAAATTTCACTATTTCTACAAATACTTTCATAAAAAAATGAATTTTTATGATTTTGCAAAATATAATTTGCTTATTAAAAAATGAACGATACATTTGAAATAAATTAAGTAAAAATACTTAACCGCTACGAGCAATTGGGGAATTCTCGTGGTTGGCCATTATCAAAAACGTAGGTAAACAATTTTATATGTCAAACCAAGCACCAGTACGTGTCGTTGTGGTGGGCAACGGCATGGTCGGCTATAAGTTTTGCGAAAAACTCGTGGCCAAATCAAAAGGCGATAACCGCTTCCATATCACCGTATTTGGCGAAGAACCGCGCCCCGCCTACGACCGCGTTCATTTATCGGCTTATTTTTCGGGGGCATCGGTCGAAGACCTCACCTTGGCTCCCGCCGCATGGTATTCCGACAACAACATCAAACTCTTAACGGGCGAATGTGTGGTCAAAATAGACCGCGCTGCTCAGACCATTGCCACTCATTCGGGTTTGGTGGTGCCTTACGACACGCTCGTCATGGCCACTGGCTCGGCGGCGTTTGTGCCGCCCGTGCCTGGCGTTGAAAAAGACGGTGTGTTTGTTTATCGCACCATCGAAGACCTTGATGCCATGATGAGCTACGCCAAAACCGCCACCAAAGCGGTGGTGATTGGGGGCGGTTTGCTCGGCCTCGAAGCCGCCAAAGCTACCCTCGATTTGGGTCTCGAAACCCACGTCGTTGAGTTTGCGTCGCGTCTGATGCCCCGCCAACTTGATGCGGCAGGAGCAGCCATGCTAAAACGCAAAATCGAAAACTTGGGTATCAGTATTCATCTCAACAAAAATACGACGCATTTTACGGGCAACGACGCTGTAACGGGTCTGCATTTTGCCGATGAAAGCCTGCTGCCTACCGATATGGTGGTGATTTCGGCGGGCATTAAACCCCGCGATGAGCTGGCCAAAGAGGCAGGATTGGCCACGGGGCCGCGCGGTGGCATTGTGGTGAACGACTCACTACAGACCTCCGATGCCCGTATTTTTGCCATTGGCGAATGCGCATTGCATAACGGCATGATTTACGGCCTCGTAGCACCTGGCTACGACATGGCCGATGTAGTAGCTACCAACTTGGTAACGGCCAACGCCCCTCCGTTTTTTAGAGGCTTTGATATGTCCACCAAACTCAAATTGATTGGCGTGGACGTGGCGAGTTTTGGCGACCCGTTTTGCGAAAAAACCGAACACGATACCATTTTGGTAGAAGACAAATTGAAAGGAGTGTATAAGCGGCTCAACGTGAGTCCCGACGGAAAGCACCTGCTCGGCGGCGTACTGGTAGGCGAAGCCGAAGGCTACAATATGCTCTTGCAGACGGTCAAAAACAAAATTGTGTTGCCGCCCAATCCCGAAGATTTGATACTACCCGCCCGCACGGGCGAAAGCGCGGGCAGCGGCATGGTGCTACCCGACGAAGCCTGCATTTGTTCTTGTGAGAATATTTCAAAAGGCGACATTTGCGCGGCCATCGAAACTCAAAACTTAACCGACGTAGCGGGGGTTAAACGTTGCACAAAAGCGGGTACAGGCTGTGGTGGATGCGTACCAATGCTCAACGACTTACTCACCGAAACCTTCAAAAAGCAGGGGAAAGTAGTAAGAAAAGTATTGTGCGAACATTTTAATTATACCCGTCAAGAGCTTTTCCACTTGGTCAAACTCGCGGGCCATACTACTTACAATGAAGTACTAAAAGCCAACGGAACAGGCTGTGGCTGTGAGGTTTGCAAACCTGTGGTAGCTTCTATATTGGCCAGTATTCACAACGAAATTATTGCCAAACAACCCGTTATTCAAGATACCAACGACCGCTTTTTGGCCAACATTCAGCGGGGTGGCACTTATTCGGTGGTGCCGCGCGTGCCAGGGGGCGAAATCACCCCCGACCAATTGATTAGGCTGGGCGAAGTAGCCAAACAGTACGGCCTTTATTGCAAAATTACGGGCGGGCAGCGGGTTGATTTGTTTGGGGCGCAAGTACACCAATTACCCCCTATTTGGGAGGCCCTTTTGGAAGTAGGCTTTGAAAGCGGCCACGCTTATGGCAAAGCCCTGCGTACTGTCAAAAGTTGCGTAGGCAATACTTGGTGCCGTTTTGGGGTGCAAGATTCGGTAACTTTTGCCGTCGAAATCGAAAACCGTTACAAGGGATTCAGAGCGCCGCACAAGCTCAAAGGTGGGGTTTCTGGCTGCACCCGCGAGTGTGCCGAGGCGCAAAGCAAAGACTTTGGCATCATTGCCACCGACAAAGGTTGGAATCTTTACGTGTGCGGCAACGGCGGCACCAAACCCAAACACGCCGTATTGCTGGCCGCCGATTTGGACAAAGAAACTTGCGTAAAATACATTGACCGCTTCTTGATGTTTTATACCCGCACCGCCGAGCCACTGCAACGCACCGCACCCTGGTTTGAAAAATTGGAAGGCGGTATTCATTACCTACGCGAAGTTATTATTGACGACTCGCTGGGCATCTGCGCCGACCTTGAACGCGATATGCAGCACATTGTACACACGTACCAAGACGAGTGGCGCACCGTGGTAGAAAACCCCGAACTGAGGGCGCAGTTTCGCCATTTTGTGAACGCCGAAGCAAGCGACCCATCGCTTGAATTTGTAGAAATGCGCGGCCAAAAACGCCCCGCCGACTGGTAATATCAAATAACAGATATCAAATATCATAACACCACATCATACACCATAACACCATGAATATTCATTCCCTTAATTGGCTCAAAGCTGCGCCTGTTTCGGCTTTTCCCGAAAACGGCGGTGCCTGCGTGATGCTCAATGGTCAGCAAATCGCTATTTTTAATTTTGCTCTTACCAACAAATGGTATGCCACCGACAACGAGTGCCCGCACAAACACGAAATGGCCTTGGCGCGGGGAATGATAGGCGACACCGCAGGCGAACCAAAGGTAGCTTGTCCGTTTCACAAAAAAACGTTTTCGCTCGAAACGGGTCTTAACTTGCAAGGTGAATCTTATTGCATTCGTACGTATCCCGTTAAAGTAGAAGACGGCGTGGTGTATGTAGCAGTGTAGTTTTTGCCATTTTTTTTACAATATCCAACGAAAGAACAAATACAAAGAAAAGGAGAGCATAATGGTAACGGGCAAAGTAAGTATCCAAGCCGCCAGGATATTGCGAATGGTTTTGGCTTGGAGATTTTTGATGCCCTTACTGGCCACCATCGTACCCGCAATACCCGACGACAGCACGTGCGTAGTGCTAACGGGCAACCCCAACCCCGAAGACAACCCAATGGTACCCGCCGCCACTAACTCGGCCGATGCTCCCTGGGCATAAGTAAGGTGCTGTTTGCCAATTTTCTCGCCCACCGTTACCACAATGCGCTTCCAGCCTACCATCGTACCCAAGCCCAACGAAAGCGAAATGAGCAACACCACCCACTGGGGGGCGTAGTCGGTAAAGCGGCGCAGGCCTGTTTTGTCGCTCGTACTTTCTTTCAAAATAGTCTTTTCAACGTCGCTCAAATTAACCGACTCGCTGGACATCAGTTTTTTGAGGCTGTTGTTGATTACCAACACATCGCGGCGGGCATCAAGGCGGTCGTCGGGGTTTATTTTACCGTTTTTGGTTTTGGTAGTGAGTACGTTAGTCAAGTCGCCAGTAGCTTCTTTCACTTTGGCCAATTGCTTTTTTTCGTCAATGCCAATCAAACTCGTGTCAATTTTGCTAATGGTTTGTTCAATTTGGGCAATATTTTGTTTCATGGGCGTGGGGTCGAGTTCGCCATTAAGGGCAAAATAAGCGGGCGTAATGCCAATCAAAATGAGCATCACCAAGCCCACGCCTTTTTGGCCGTCGTTGTTGCCATGAAAAAAACTAACGAGCGTGCAGGTCAAAATGAGCAATGCCCGAATCCAAAGCGGTGGTTCTTGGTTTTTTTTTGGTTCAGAAAAAACTTGGTCGCGCATTTCTTTGTTGAGCAACCGCCTAAACGCAAACATCATAAAAACCGCCATACCAAAACCAAAAAGCGGTGAAATGAGCAGCGAAGCAAATATTTCTTGGGCTTTGGTCCAGTTTACGCCCGCGCCATCGCCCGCTTCGGGCATCATCGAAAACCCAAAACCAACGCCCAAAATGGACCCAATGAGCGTATGCGAACTCGACGCTGGCAGACCAAAATACCACGTACCCAAGTTCCACATGATGGCGCTGAGCAACAACGCCAGCACCATAGCCACGCTGTGATACACATTTTGGTCAATGAGCAACTCGACAGGTAACAAATTGACGATGCCCATGGCCACGGTGATGCCCCCCAACAACACGCCCAAAAAGTTGAAAAAACCCGACCAAATAACGGCCGTGGTAGGTTTGAGCGAATTGGTATAAATAACGGTGGCCACGGCGTTGGCGGTATCATGAAAACCATTTACAAACTCAAAAGCGCACGCGCACAACAAACAAATAGCGAGAAGAACGAAGATTTCTGTTTCTAAACCAAACAACATATGGAGAGGCGGTAAGTGATATATAAGGCAAAAGTAAGAATTAGGATTGGAAGCAATGTTAAGAAATTGTTAAGAAACAGGTTCTTAACATTTAGCTCATCAAGCTGCTTTTTCGCGGTTGGCCAGTTGCCCGCAGGCCGCGTCAATGTCTTTGCCACGGCTGCGGCGCACATTTACAATCACGCCCTTGCTTTCCAAAAACCGCGCAAATTGTTCCAATCGGGTAGCATCGGTGTTTTTGTAGGCGGCTTCGGCAATGGGATTGTACTCAATGATATTTACTTTGGCGGGTACTTTTTTGGTAAATTCCCACAGCTCGCGGGCATCTTGAATGGTGTCATTAAATTTGTCAAAAACGATGTACTCGAACGTGATGCGGTTATTTGTTTTTTCGTAAAAATATTGGAGTGCCTCGGCCAAGTTTTCCAACGAATTGGACTCGTTGATCGGCATAATTTGATTGCGCTTTTCGTCGTTGGCGGCGTGCAGCGACAACGCCAAATTGAACCGAACCTGATCGTCGCCGAGTTTTTTTATCATTTTAGCAATACCCGCCGTCGAAACCGTGATGCGCTTCGGGGCCATGCCGAGGCCGTCGGGCGAGGTTATTTTTTCGATAGATTCGAGTACATTGGCGTAGTTGAGCAACGGCTCACCCATGCCCATGTACACAATATTGGAAAGCGGAATACCGTAATTTTCGCGGGCTTGGCGGTCAATAGCAGCCACTTGGTCGTACATTTCGGCGGCATCTAAGTTGCGTTTGCGGTCCATGTAGCCCGTGGCGCAAAACTTGCACGTGAGCGAGCAACCTACCTGACTTGATACGCAAGCCGTCATGCGGTCGGTGGCGGGAATGAGTACACCTTCGATGAGGTGCGCGTCGTGCAGCCTAAACGCCGATTTGATGGTGCCGTCGTTGCTTTTTTGGGAAGTAGCGGTAGTAATGGCCTTAATCTCAAAGTGATTGTACAGCAGTTCCCGCGTTTTGAGCGACAAGTTGCTCATTTCATCAAACGACGTAGCCGATTTTTTCCAAAGCCATTCCACAATTTGTTTGGCCCTAAATCCCTGCTCGCCGTGCTGCGCTAACCAATCTTTGAGTTGTTGGGTGGTGAGTTTGCGAATATCTTGTTTCTGAACGGCGGTCGTGTCGGTTGTCATGCCGCAAAGTTACGGAAATTACGTTTGTTAGGTGCTGATTTTCAACACAATCTTACCAAACTGCGCACCCGTGTCCATGCGACGAAGGGCAGCTTCGGCATCTGAAAGCGGAAAAATCTCGTCCAAAACGGGCTTTATTTGGTGGGTTTCTACAAATTGCACCATTTCTACAAATTCTTTTTGACTGCCCATGGTAGAGCCAAAAATGTTGAGTTGCTTGAAAAACACTTTATTGGGCACTACATCGGTGATGTTGCCCGTTGTACCACCAAAAAAACAAATACGCCCGCCTGCCGTGGCTACGTCAATGAGTTTGGCAAAACCTGCACCGCCCGCGCTGTCAATAATTACGTCAAAATAGCCCGTGCGGTTGCCGCCCGTGGCCGCAATGAGTGCCTTGGCCCAGTCAGCATTTTTATAATTTACGCCGCCTTTTGCGCCCAATGCCACGGCTTTGGCAATTTTCTCGTCCGAGCCCGACGTAATCCAAACCTCCGCGCCCATTGCCACCGCAAACTGCAACACAAACAAGGCCACGCCCCCGCCCGTCCCCGTTACCAGCACACGCTCGCCAGGTTGGAGCGCGGCGCGGGTTGTGAGTGCGCGCCAGCCCGTTAGCCCTGCCAAAGGCACAGCAGCGGCTTCTTCAAAACTCAAATGCGCGGGCTTGGCGGCCAAATATTGGGCTTCTACGCCAATAAATTCGGCAAAAGTACCGTTGTCGGGCATACCCAATATTTTGAAATCGGGACCGTAAAAACGCTCATCTGCGCCCCAATTATGCCCCGCATTGATAATAACAGCCTTGCCCAACCACTGCGCATCAACGCCCTCGCCTACCTCTACTACCACGCCTGCCCCGTCCGAACCCAGCACCACGGGCAGTTTCATGCCTGGGTAGCGGCCTTTCTGAATCCAGACATCGCGGTGGTTGAGCGCGGCGGCTTTGAGTTGCACCACCACCTGCCCCGCGCCAGCGCGGGGAGTAGGTATGTCTTGAATTACAATGGGAGAATCAACGGTTTCGAGGAGAGCAGCTTGCATAAATGGAGTCGTTAAAATTGATTTTTATCGCCACAAAGATAGCGGAAGGAAGGCGAAGAAAATATTTGGTTACGTTTCAAAGTATAGACCTCCGTTTTAAAAGCAGATCGTGCATTTCGCCGCTGCAAGCCAAGCTCATGGTGCGCTACCGTGAGCAGCACGGCGCGTACCCAAACGCCCAAGAGTTGTTAAAAATCAAGATATTAGACCAAAAATTTGTTGATAAAATTACTCCTTATTTGGAGTTTTGAAACATAATACCCGTTTGATATTTTGAATAATAAGGGCTTAATTTGCATAATTACAAACAACTCTACGTATGCCTTCCATCAAAATTATTGATTTATTCTGTGGCATCGGAGGCTTATCGCACGGATTTGTCAGGGAAGGCTTCGATGTTGTGGCAGGCTTTGATATTGATGAAACCTGTCGTTTCCCTTATGAAGCCAACAACGATGCGTTTTTTTTTCGGGAAGATATTCGTGAAATTACGCAACAAACGATAAATCAACTATTTGGCGATGCCGACATTCGCGTCTTAGTCGGTTGCGCGCCCTGCCAACCCTTTTCTACTTATGCTTTCAAATCTCCCGACAAAGAAAAAGAGGCCAACAATGCCAAGTGGTCGCTTTTGGGTGAATTTGGGCGGCTAATTGAGCAAGTAAAACCTGAAATTGTGTCAATGGAAAATGTGCCTGGACTGGCCAAATTTGATAAGTCTCACATTTTTCGAGATTTTTTGACAACGTTAGAAAAAAACGAGTATTTCGTTGATTACAAAGAAATTTACTGCCCAGACTACGGTATTCCACAAAAGCGGAAACGGTTGGTTTTGTTGGCTTCGCGGCTAAGTCCCATCAAAATAATGGATAAAACCCACGCGCCACAAAATTATAAGACCGTCAAAGATGCAATCAGCGATTTAGAACCGCTTGAAAGTGGTGGGGTTTGTGCCAATGACCCTATTCACCGAGCTGCCAAACTTTCAGATAAAAATTTGATTCGAATTCGTCAATCGAAACAAGGAGGCACTTGGCGAGATTGGAGCGAAGAATTGGTGCTGGATTGCCACCGTAAAGAATCTGGAAAGACCTACGCAAGTGTGTATGGACGCATGGAGTGGGACAAGCCCGCACCTACCATGACGACATTCTGCACGGGTATTGGCAATGGCCGTTTTGGCCACCCTGAGCAAGATCGCGCCATCAGTCTCCGCGAAGCCGCCATGATTCAGACTTTTCCGCGTCAATACAAATTTTTAAAAGACGGCAAAACGCTCAACATGAGCCAATTATCTACGCACATTGGCAATGCCGTCCCCGTTGAATTGGGGCAAGTGGTGGCTAAGAGTATTAAATTTCACATAAAATCATGGCAAAAGACGAACAGTTAAGTTTGTTTCCAAAATTTACGGAAGAACAACAAGAACGTGCTGAACAACAAATCACAACTTTGCAAAAAGTAGTAGATTTTGAAATCAGGGAATACACCTTGGAACTTCTTATTGAAAAATACAAGGAAGGGGAAATATTTATCCCAAAATATCAAAGAGAATATGTTTGGGAAGAGCGCAGGGCTTCAAAATTTATCGAATCCTTAGTTTTAGGGTTGCCTATTCCATATATGTTTTTGGCTGATAGTAAAGATGGGCGTTCTGAAATAGTAGATGGCTCTCAACGAATTAGGACATTAGATTATTTTCTAAAAAACGACCTCCAACTACAGAATTTGGAGAAATTAACAGAATTAGAATCCTTTCGCTTTAATGATTTGCCTCTTTCACGTCAGCGCAGATTAAGAAAACGAACGATTCGTTTGATTGAATTAACCGATAAAGCAGATTGGGAAACTCGCAAAGATGTTTTTCAAAGAATAAATACCACCCCAGTAAACTTGACCGATATGGAAAAAAGAAGGGGAATGTTTGAAGGGGTTTTTAGCGATTTCATAGATGAATGTGCAAAAAATCAAAAATTCAGAATCTTGTGTCCAATAAATAGCGAAAGAGGAGACAGGTCAGAAAGACAAGAATTAGTTCTGCGCTTTTTTGCATACACTGAAAACTACATGAACTTTGTACACAGGGTTGATGATTTTTTAAATGATTATATGAAAGAAAAACAAAGCAATTTTGATGCTAAAAAAATGTCTGAAATGTTTGAAGATATGTTAGATTTTGTTGACAGGCACTTTCCATACGGGTTTAGAAAAAGTACTAATCATAATTCCACACCACGAGTGCGATTTGAGGCAATTGCAGTGGGCGTAAGTTTAGCATTAAAGGAAAATCCTGTCTTAGAACCCATCATTCCAATTAAGACATGGCTAAATTCAAAGGAGTTTGAGGATATAACTACAACTGATGCAGCCAATAACCGAAAGAAATTGTTTGGTAGAATTGAGTTCGTAAAAGAAAAACTACTATCCTCAGAATAGATGAAAGATGTTATTCGCATGTTTCAAGAGAGAATGGGAGAAATAGATTCTTATTTTCAATTTCTGGAAACTATCGCTACTCCGCAGGCAAAAGTCATTCTCAAAGATGGTACGACATACGAAGTTGATTTTCATTTGAATCAAATTTTGAGAGCCAATGGATTCTTACTGCTTTACAATCTTACAGAATCCTCTATTTCACAGGCAATTGAGGTAATACATAACGATATCCTGCAAAAAGGAGTTGAATATGACGCTCTTAACCGACTTGTTAAAAAAGAGATTTTTAACCACGTTAGAAAAAATGTAAAAGTAGATGATTTTATCAATGACATTCAAAATATTGTTGTTGACATAGTAAAATTTCATCCTCAATCAAGAGAAATATTTTCGGGTAATGTAGATGCACGAGAGATAAAAAACTTATCGGGGAAATATGGCTTTTCATGCGAAACAGATGCTCAAAAAACCAAAAATGGCGAGAAACTTATGGTAGTCAAGAATCATAGAAATGATTTAGCGCACGGCTTTGTATCATTCCAAGAATGTGGAAAAAATTATACCATTGAAGATATGTTACAAATAAAAGAGGAAGTGATAAACTACATCAAGGGAATCTTAGAAAATATTGAAAATTACCTAAGGGAGGAAAAATACAAAAAGTAACGTTGCATTATTTCTTTCATCAGTTTTGGGCATCTTTCATATTGCTTCCAAAGTAGTTGACAGTTTTTGAGAAATTAGTCCACAAGCATATTGCCCACTAAACATGTAGTCGGAAAAATTAG
>REAB01000033.1 GCA_004293645.1 Cytophagia bacterium
TAATTATTTCTATCTGTGCCATTTTATTGAGGGTTAATATATTTCCTCAAAATTAATAAATCTCCTATATTACCAGTCTATAATTTACACTAACAAATAATTTGCCCTTCCACAATACGGTAACTGATTTGGAGGGGAGGCAGTACCTTTTGAAGTACCGTCTCTAACCGCTCATTGACCACCGACAGCTTTACTTTGCGGTCGGCTTTGATTGCTTTTGAACTATACACAAACTGGACATCGGCTTGTTGCTCAAGCATACTCAACACTTTACGTAATCGAGTGTCTTCAGATTTGAGGGTAATCGCCCGATTTAAAAACTCTTGGGCTTTTCCGTCAAAAGCCATCGACATTCCCGAAAAAATAACAAAGATTGCTATTTGTACGACTGATATTTTCATAATTTTCAGTAGTATCGTGCTGAAGGGTACTATTTTTTTCATACTTTTGAATGTTTTGTTAGATAATAGATTTGGACAAAACAACTCCCGTTCACTTGTTTTGTAGTGAGGTAAGTCCGAGTGGTATCGAATAAGGGAGGCATTTGAGAAGCTGGTAATGCTCGCAACATTATCAGCTTTTTGTTTTTACTCAGCGTTTTGTGGGGGCATAGATACTGGGTTAGGGGTTAGATATTGATAAATTGTGAATCACCATAGCTCATTTTCAATCACAGCCTTTGCCACTGATGAGAATGGTCGTACCTTTTACTTCGTAGCTTCCTTGAATCGCCGCACAGATGATATCCAGTTGGCTATAAAGTGTTTTTTGTGCTAAATTGGCAGTCAAAGGGCATTCGTTCAAGGTGCTGTTTTCTACTTCTATCTCAATGCTGTATGCTTTTTCGAGGCAGTTAAGAACTTCAGAAAGGGGCGTGTCATCAAAATTGAAAGAAATCTGTTCGGTTTTTTTGCTCTCAGGTAAAAGGACGGGAACATCTACCAAACTGGTAACAAAAGTTTGGTTCTCTGCTAAAAATACAACGCGGTGATTGGGCGTTAAAATTACCCCGTTGCTGGCTTTGGAAGAATTGACTTTGGCGTTTACTGGGCGTTGATAAACGGCTACTTTACCAGTTTTTACCGAAACCTCTATATCTTTCTGATATTGAGGGGCTTTCACCCGAAAACTCGTTCCCAGCACACGAGTAATAATTTCGCCTGTGTGAACTAAAAATGGACGTTGAGGGCTTTTAGTTACCTCAAAAAACGCCTCGCCACTCAAATAAACTTCTCTCTGTTTGGGTATAAAATGCTTGGGAAAACGCAGTTCGCTTTGGGGGTTGAGCAGCACCCTGCTGCCGTCTTCGAGCAAAATAGGCAGCGGCTTAGAAGTGGCATTAACGACCAGTTCCATGCCATTGGCTTCGGCTTCGGCAATTACTTGGGTCAGTTGGTAGGGTTTTTTGATTTGATACCCAACATAACCCAGCCCTATTGCCATGATTAACGATGCCGCAACCCTCACCCAGCCGCGCTTCCATAGCGGTGTAGCCAGTTCTGGGGCTTCATTAGTTTCAAATAACTCGTTTTGAAGCTTTTGCCATAAACGTTGTTCAAAATCTTGCCATTCTTTTTGAGATAAGGGGCGAGTTTCTACTTCCAATAGTGCATACCACTGCTCTACAACCTGTTTTTCGGCAAGTGTGGCAGCACCCTGTTGGTATTTTAGCAGAAGAGAGGTAAAATGGCTTCGACTCATCATGTCGTAGATTGTTTATATACACTACGTCTGACTTCGGGCCTAATACCGCAACTTAGTTTTAATAATTCTTTGAAAATTTATACAAAAAGATAAATAATTTTGAAAGTTCACCAAAAAGTACAATTAAAAATCAACCAAAAAAAAGAACCAAAGCGTGGGTAAATAATCTTTTAGGTGTAGTCTTAGCGTTTTGAGCGATTGCGTAATGTGGTATTCGACGGTTCGCTCGGGTATCTGAAGTAGGTCGGAGATTTCACGTACGGTTTTGTTTTCAAGTCTGCTCAGACTAAAAACAGAGCGGGTTTTTTCGGGAAGTTGTTGAAGGACATTTTCAAAAATCTGTATAATTTGCTGAAAATGGACTTCAATGTCGGGCGCATTATCAGGTTCTGTTTGTTTGGCAAGTACCTGATTGGCGTATCTTTCGGCTAACAATTGTGCCTTGTAATGGTCAATAATCTGGTACTTTAAGGCCGCAAACAAATAGGCTTTCAGTGAATCTATCTTTGATGTTGCTCGTTTTTCCCAAAGACGCATAAACACTTCTTGTAAAATTTCCTCGACATCGGCTTCTGAGCGTAGTTTTGACATGGCAGTTTTGGCAAGGGGCTTCCAGTAACGTTTGTAAATTTCTCTGAAAGCTCCTTCATCGCCCACTTGCAAGAGTTTGGTGAGTAAATCGTCGGTGAGCAGTTGATATTCCATGCCGTGAAAGTATAAGATTAAGCTCCCCTATCCAAATTCATTCAATCCAGCGTCAGGCAAAAAGCACCATAAAAGCAACCTATTTGCTTTCGTACTTATTCATAATCAGACATTTTAAGATACGAAATTACGCCAAACACAGCGAAGAATCTTTGTTGGCGGGACCCGCACCAACTATTACCCCAAAAATAAACTTTTTTCTTGGGCCGAGGGCAAACGACATGATTCCGATTTTCCAAAAATTTGATAGCGGTAGCGGGCTACGAAGTCATATACTACATCTCGAAGTTGAATCGGAACAAATCGAAGCGCATAGAGCCAACTCCAACCCCGCAACCGCCGTGCAATGCGCAGCGCTGCCTCCGATTTTTGAAATACTTGACCCGATTCTATTAAACTGTAACTTTATATCCAATAATTTGTAACAGTTTTTGTTGCTCTTTGATGATTGGCGCAAGTATCCAATCATCATTAATTTCTCCGTTACTACTCAGGGAGTAAACTAATTGATTATCAGGTAATTATAAAATAAAAAAATGTGCTGCTAATTTTAAACTAAATAATAAATAGCTCATAATCAACTAATTGTCTTTTAACATATTTTTTGAATCAAATTTTTGCCAATCATAACTTGTTGATTATCAGCACAAATAGTGGCTGAGTAGTAACAACTCAACGATGATATGGAAGATTTTATGGATTTTAGAGTAAAATGAAGAGCAATTATCGCCCTTTAGGTATGCCGCTTCATTTACTTTTGTCCCGCACTCCAATCAGTTAATTACACCCGCCCAACTGGACTTTGAACACTGTTCCAGCGTCAACCTTGAAACCTGGGTCAAGCACTATACTTTTACCTGCTTGGTAGGTTACGTTGGCCGTATTGGTGATTTTGTTGGTGGCTATGATTTTGCCCGTACTGGCGTTGGCTTGTTTGATAACTGTTCCGCTTGAATAATCGTCTGCTGGGCTGGCCAAAGGTAGTAACGTAACACAGGGGCCGCAAGCCGCTGTGACAAGAGTCAAACCTACACTTGCCGCACTCGCATTGCCCAGTCCATCTCTGGCTTTTACCGTAAAGGTATTAATGGAGTTGCAGGATAAAGCGCTCACTATCATACTATTAGTAGTGGACATACCTATCGAAATACCATTTTTAAAAACTTCATAAGCGGTTACGGCAATGTTATCTATACTGGCATCCCATTCTAAATTTACACTACTTTGTGTAATACCCGATGCTCTTAAAGCCAATGGTACAGGTAAAACAGCTGCATCAATAACAATGGTTGCACTTGCTGGGCTGCCTAAACTATACGATGCTGGTACGGTAAGTGGCCTAGGGTTGGTAATTAAGTTGGCAATAATAGTTTCGCTGGGTTCAACTTCTTTATCTTGCAGGGGTAAATAAGTTGCGGTTGTACTATTTTGATTTGGCGGTATAATTACAAAGCCGTTACTTAGGCTATAATCTTGCATTTGGGTGGCTGTGCCTGTAAGTTGGTAATTTATAGCGGTTGGTATGGTGGGTTGGTTGGTGCTGCGGCTTATGGTAAACACACCTGCGGTTTGGTTAATTTCTGATGCGTTGGCTACACTAGCATTTATGGTTGTTATTACGTTTACAGGTGTGGTTATTGATGTGGTGGTAAGGGTAATATCGTGGGGATTTATATCTAAATCTCTTCGGGCTACAAACGGACTTACCACCGTTATATTTCCTTTTATATTGGCTACGCCCAGCGAGTTTGGCAAACCATTTAAGGCTACCATAAATTCTCGGTTTTTGCTATCTTCTAAAACACAATCTATAAACTCTACCCCGCCGTATTCTAAAATATCTTTAATTGGGCTATTGTGTTTTGTACCCGTTAATAGTATTGGCGTGTCGTAATCGTTGGCTAAATTTTTAAAAACACATTGTTTAAACCTAACAAAGGCGAAATTTGGGTTACTGCCAATTGGTAAATTGGTGCCAGCATAGGCACTATTGTGTAAATCTAATCCAACTTCCGATATGTTTTCTACCAAACATTGGTTAAAATTAACAACGCCAGTAACATCTTTATGCGCTATTACGCTTATGCCACGCAAACCGGTTACGTAGCAATTTTCAAAAGTTATGCTTATTGGCCCAACAATTGCAGCTGGTTGGTGCAAAGCTACTTCTATACCACTTGCACTGTACAAATTTGGGCATCCTTCACGATGCAGTTTACAGTTTTAGAAAAAAAAAGGAGGAGAGTGAGCAAAAAGAAGTAATTTAGTTTTTCTACAAATCAAAAGACT
>REAB01000105.1 GCA_004293645.1 Cytophagia bacterium
ATACTAATTTTTCCGACTACATGTTTAGTGGGCAATATGCTTGTGGACTAATTTCTCAAAAACTGTCAACTACTTTGGAAGCAATATGAAAGATGCCGAGTTTTTATCGTCTAATTTTTCTTTTTTGCCCGAACTTGAATCAGTTAAATAGACTTCATTACCCAAGCAGAGTTCATAAGCAACGTTATTAATTCGTTCTGGTTTATATTCGCTAATCCAAGCTGGCAATAACAGTTCTAATTCTTTCTTTCCAAGAAATGCCATATAGTATTCGGTTTAGTAGCAAATATAGGAGTAAAGTCAAAAAAATAAAAACAGCATACGTTTGATTACCAATTATTTGGAAGACTAAAAGTACCAACATCAAAGATACGGTTTTTCCAAACAGAAAATAAAACCAACCCGCCGCGCTCCAGGGCAAATGCATGAGATTACTTTTATTTGGTTCAAGAAAAATTGGCTAAATCAGAAAGCCTCAAAAAACGAAAATTCGGCCAATTTGTATTTTCAGCAGAAACATCAATCCAAACAATATTTGGTATTTTTGCCAAAAAATAGATAAAAAATCTATCATGCGTTTGCCCTGGCCGCGCTCAGCTCGCCCCGCCAAAACCCAAACTCATTCCCCAAAAAACCGAATCTGTCGGAAAGTTGTTTCTAAACTTACTCGGCCGCCGTTGTTTTGTAGCACAATCAAAGCACAAAACAGCCTATTGGCAGCCACATGAAAACACTTTTCTTCTTTTTACTTTTTCCCATTATTGGTTTTGCCCAAGCCACCGTGAAGGGCAAAGTAACCGACCAAAAAGGCGAAGCCCTGCCTGGCGCAAATATCCAAATAGAGGGCAGTTACGACGGAGCATCGGCCAACGAAAAAGGTGAATACACCTTCAAAACCGACGAAATGGGCGAAAAAACCCTCGTGGTGTCGGTGGTGGGGTATCAAACAAACAAACAAAAAGTACTCCTCAAAGCGGGGGAAAATACCGTTGATTTTGTGTTGAAAGAATCCATCAACACGCTTTCGGCGGTAACGATTACGGCGGGCACTTTTGAGGCATCGGACGAAAAAAGAATGGTGATGCTCAAACCCTTAGACATCGTAACAACCGCTGGCGGCGGGGCAGATATTACGGCGGTGATGCAGTTTTTGCCAGGTTCAAACCGCGTGGGCGAGCAAGAGGGGCTTTTTGTGCGGGGCGGCTCGGCCAACGAAACCAAAACCGTTATTGACGGCATGATTGTGCAAAATCCGTTTTTTAGCAGCACGCCCGACGTGCCGCAACGGGGCCGATTTAGTCCGTTTATGTTCAAAGGTACGGCGTTTAGCACGGGTGGCTACTCGGCCCAGTACGGGCAGGCGCTTTCTTCGGTTTTGTTGCTCCAAACCCAAGACAAAACCAGCGATGCGAGCAGCCTCAACCTCAATGCCAACATGGCGGGGTTGTCGGCCACTTACACCCACAAAGGCTGGATAACTGGCACACTTTATTACTCCAACCTGTCGCCGCTGTTTAAATTGGTCAAAACCAACCTTGACTTTGAGAAAATACCTGAGTCGGTGGGGGCATCTATTACCATCAACCAAAACCTAACCAAAACCAGCACGCTCAAAGTATATGGCACCTACGCCGACGGAACTTCGGGCTTGCGGTTTAGGTCTTTCGAGCAGCCCAATGAGAGCTATGTGTTCTCGCTTCGCAACAAAAATACCTTCATAAATAGCTCATACAGAAATACATACAACGATGGAAAGTGGATTTTGTTGGCAGGGTTGTCGTATAGTTACAACAAAGATTTGCTAAACGTAGGCAACACCAACGGCGACCGTTTTGACGAGCGCACGCAGGGTAGGATAGTGGTGAATCGGCTCTTTGGGGCAGAAAAAACCAACACATTCAGCGTTGGAGTGGAGCATCACGCCATTCGGTTGGGCAATATTTACAACCAGTTTAACCTCAAACTCAACGACAACTACTCGGCATTTTTTGCCGAAACCGAGTTTTATGCCTCGCCCAAGTTGGCCGTTAGGTTTGGTCTTCGGGGCGAATACACGAGCGTAATTGGCAAATACAACGCAGCACCAAGGCTGTCGTTGGCCCAAAAAACGGGGCAATATTCGCAAGTATCGCTGGCAGCAGGGCGGTTTTACCAAACACCCGAAAAAGATTATTTGTACCGCAACCCAACGCTCAACTACGAACTGGCCGACCACTTGATTTTGAACTATCAACGCATCAAAAACGACCGCACGTTCAGAATTGAGGCATTTACGAAGCAGTACGGTCAGTTGGTTTTTGAACAAACCACCCGCTTCGACCCCAATCCGTACCGCTTCCCAACTGGCCCAACCGACAACTCAGGCAAGGGTTTTGCCAATGGTTTTGACGTATTTTTTCGGGACAAAAAAACGCTCAAAAATGCCGATATCTGGCTCACGTACTCGTACTTGGACACCGAGCGGCGGTTTAGAAATTACAGCCAAGCCGTGATGCCCGCCTTTGCCACCAACCACAATTTTAGTGCCGTTTACAAACAGTTTTTCCCGACGCTTGGCCTCAACGCAGGGCTTACTTACACCTACACGTCGGGGCGGCCCGTGTATGCGTTGGGGGGCAGTTTACAAAATCCCGACATCACGCCCTCATTTCAGAACCTGAGTTTTGCTACGAGCTACATCAAGGCCATCAAAAACCACTTTTTGGTATTTTATCTGTCGGTTGATAATGTGCTGGCCCGCAAAAACGTGTTTGGCTACCGCTACTCGCAAGACGGTACGCAACGGTTTGAGGTAAAGCCTTTGGTGTATCGCACATTCTTTGCGGGCGTGTCGTGGAGCATCGGAAAATTAGACCAAAAACCAAAAGAAGCCAATTTAGATTTTTAAGCAACTATTTTTTTATCAATTTTAAACAAAACAAAATTATGAAATTAACATCATTACCTGTGGAACGAGTTTGGAATCACCGATTGCAAATTGGACATTCAACGGTCGGAATTGCAAATTGCAACCAAACTAAAATAAATTCTAATGTACGAGTTCCCCCATCGGGGGTTAGGGGGCTAATCAGCATCTTATGCCTATTTGTAACAGCAACTTTTGCCCAAAATCCCGCCTACACCAAAGCTATGACCGACTTGGTAGCCGAGATTCAAAGCACTCGGTTTGGCATACCTTTACAGCCAGTAGCCAATAAAATGGAGCGCATAGCCGCTGCCGAAAAAGCCGAATGGCTGCCCAATTACTGGGTAGCGTATTGCTACATGCAAGATTCCTACGCCGAAAAAGAAGACGATAAGCGCGATTTGCTGCTCGACAAAGCCGATGTTTACTTAGAAAAAGCAGATAAATTGACCCAAAAAAATGAAGAAGTAGAAATACTACGGGCCAATCTGGCCAATGCCCGCATGGCCGTAAAGCCCGCTGTCCGTTGGATGACCTACGGCGGAAAAGTAGAAAGTGCCTTAGAAAAGGCCAAGAAAATAAGCCCCAATAACCCACGCATTGCATTATTGGAAGCCCAAGGCATATTTTACACGCCCGAAATGTTTGGCGGTGGAAAAGAAAAAGCCAAGCCCGTTTTCGACAAAGCTGTTGCTCTATTTGCTACCTTTAAGCCCGCCTCGGCCATGCACCCAACTTGGGGCTTGCCCACAGCTCAATGGATGCTTTCGCAGATAAAATAATGAACCACCCACCCACCGCCACCCGCGATTTCG
Source organism: Cytophagia bacterium (assembly GCA_004293645.1). Classification (GTDB taxonomy): domain Bacteria; phylum Bacteroidota; class Bacteroidia; order Cytophagales; family Spirosomataceae; genus REAB01. The sequence continues at coordinate 3,721 of REAB01000105.1, forward strand.
ACTGTGCAGGCATCAAAAAGCTGCAACTCGAAACCCAATACGGTGATATTGAACTCATTGGCCACCATGAAAACTACATCAGGGTAGAAGTTTTTGCTTCGGTGCGGAGTTTGCTCACGCTTTATTTGGTGTCTGAGCCGCTCAGTAGCCTTGATACCGACAGCCATTTATTGAACATGAACGCACTGGGCGACACGCTCAAAGTGTTTTCTAAACCCGACTATTTCAACCCTGTGGCGTGGTTCAATTCGCAAAAAACGTCGTTTCGGGTGTTCATTCCTGCTTCAATTGACTCGGTGTCAAAGACGTATGCGGGCACCATTTCGCTCAGAAATCTCCACGGAAACCACGTTTTCAGTACCTGGGGCGGCGGTTTATTTATCCAGCAGTCGCAGGGAAAACTCCAGGGCAAAACCATGGGCGGCAACATTGTGCTGGTCAACAATCAGGTTGAAATAACGGCCAACACCATGGGCGGCAACATCACGGTTCAGAAGCACAACGGCAAACTCCAAGCCAGCACTTGGGGCGGCAACATCAAAGGTTCGGACATTACGGGCGACTTTGAGTGCAACACCATGGGCGGCAACATCAAGCTGAAAAACATGAACGGTAACGTTGGGGCCAGCACCAAGGGCGGCAATATTACCGCCGAACTGCACCACATTCACCAATATGCTTGGTTTGACAGCTCGGGAGGTAAAATAAAAGTAGCTTTCCCGTTCGACAGTCCCACCGATTTGGAAGTAATGGCTTCTAAAATTTCGGGAGCTATGCTGCCCAATTTCGATGGCTACCTTACCTACAACGACATCAAAGGAAAACTCAACGGCGGTGGCCCCAGCCTAACCATAAAAAACAGGTCAGGGAACGTTTTTTTGAATAACATAGAACAAATTTTAAGTACACAAAACATTGATTATCAAGGTATTAATTTAGAGAATACCTTTCATACACCGCCTATTGTCAAAGCCCAAAAAGAACCCGTTAATTACCCGAAACCAACGTCCAAGTCGGCCCTGCAAGATTACATTGAGCCCGTCAAATCCTTTCTTTTTGCGTTGCTGTTTTGCGTCGTTTTGGTGTATGGGTTGAGTGCGGTAATTTATTTTACCTTCGAGTTTCTGAACCCCAAAAGTGCGCTGGCGGTGGTTTCCAAAGGTATTTTTTATTCCAATCTCAACAATGGCGTGGGGGCTTTTGTGTCGGCCTATTTATTTATTCATTTTTTTGAATTCAGAATCAAATCAAACCTGCTCAAATACCTCAATTTGAGCATCTTCGCCTTAATTTATACGTTTTTTTTTCAGTCAGTTATGTGGTTTTCATACTGGCGACACCTTGATAACAACCTCGGAAACGAAGCCCGAAGTAGCAATGGCTGGGTTTATTTTGTTGTGCCGCCGTTGGTGAGTTGTGCGTACTTTTTTTATTGGCAACGCACCCGCCAAACTGCCCGCAAAATATCGGAGCAAGAATACCAATTACTGAACCTCGAAAAGCTAAAATCGAAGGCCCAATTAGATGCGTTGGAGGCCAAAATCAACCCGCATTTTTTGTACAATTCGCTCAACAGCATTGCGGGGCTCATTCACGAGCAGCCCGATAAAGCCGAAGAAATGACGATTCAGCTTTCCAAATTGTTCAGATACAGCACAGGCCGCAGCGAAGAAAATTTTCACAGCATCGCCGATGAATTAGAAATCATCAAAGCCTATTTGTCCATTGAGCAAGTGCGCTTTGGTACTCGTTTAAACTACACAATCAGCTGTGAATCAGATATTTTGTTTCAAAAAATACCCAGATTTTTACTGCAACCTTTGGTCGAAAATGCCATCAAGCACGGCATTTCTAAGGTAGCCCACGAGGGCCAAATAAAAGTAGAAATTAGCCAACAAGCCGCCCAAGTTTGCATTAAAATCCACGACAACGGCCCAGCTTTTGGCGAAGCCGTGGGCGGTGGGTTTGGACTACGAAGCATCAAACAGAAACTAAAAATTGTCTATGCCGAAAAGGCCACTTTTGAGATTCAGAACGAACCAGAAAAAGCCGTTATTATTACCCTACCGATATGAAATTTAGAACCATACTCATTGACGACGAGGCCATTGCAACCAGCCGCCTCAAACGACTTTTGGGCGAATACGCCAGTACATTTGAGGTAGTTGCCGAAGCCGCCAACGGCCAAGAAGGACTCGAAAAAATAGAAGCCCTGCGTCCAGATTTGATTTTTTTGGACATCGAAATGCCCCTGCTTTCGGGTTTTGAGATGTTGGCCAAACTTAAATTTATGCCCATGGTGGTATTTGTAACGGCCTTCGACCAGTTTGCCATCAAAGCATTTGAAGAAAACTCAATAGATTATTTACTGAAACCCATCGAAAAAGAGCGGCTCGAAAAAACGGTGCAAAAATTACAAAAACTCACCGACAGCCAGGCCAATAAGCTATCGTCAGAGCGGCTTTTGGGGCTTTTTGAGCAGCTCAAACCCAAGCGCGAGGTACATTCTATTTCGGTAAAAAGCGGGGATAAAATCTTGTTTGTAGCTTTCAATGATATTTCGTATTTCCAAGCCGAAGAAAAATATGTTTTCTTGCACACCACCGACGGCAAGCAGCACATCACCAACTACACCATCAGTAATTTAGAAGAAAAACTCCCCGATAGCTTTGTCAGAATTAGTCGATCATCTATTGTCAATTCGCTCAAAATCAAAGCCTTAGAGCGGCACTTCAATGGCAAATATTTGGTAACGCTGCACGACAGCCGCCATTCCAAACTCGAAACTGGCGTGAGTTTTCACGATAACTTAAAACGGCTGATGGAGATGTGAGCAAAGGGCTAAAAAGGGAGAGGAATTGGCTATTTTTTAAAAAAATACTATTATTGCAAAAACAAGTGAAAGGCAGATGGAATTAGACAACGAATTTATAATTAGAAACGGTAAAGTTTATAAACCCGAAGTTTTTTTTGCTCTTTGTTTTCTAACTTTCGGGCTTTACGCTATCTGGTGGAATTATAGAGTTTGGCGATTTTTTAAGGAAAAAGAAGACTTAAATATACTACCTGCTGCAAGGGCCCTTTTTTCTCTTTTTTTTATTTATTCTCTTTTATCTAAAATTAACGCCGAGGCTGTAAAAAAAGGCGGACAGAAAGTTAGCTATGGATTATATGCCGCTTTCTTTATCATTACTTCCTTATTCGCCTATCTTGTGGGACGAGTATTTCCAGATTCGATGGTAATATTCTTTTTCCCGTATTATATTTTCTTAATTCCAAGTGTAAAACAATTAAATTTCTATTGGGAGTCCGAAGCATCAGAAATTGTACCAAGGGTTATGAGTACAGGGGCAAAAATAGCATTGATTATTGGCAGTATTTTTTGGCTTTTATTTTTAGCTGCATTTATATCTCTACAATTTTAAATCAAGATAAATAAGTACATTTTCTCCCTTCAATACGCCCCAATTGAGAGCAAAACCAGCGTACAAGCCTCCAATGTTTCGATGTTATTTTGGCGCAAAAGTGCCTCAAAATCTGCGTTTTCGGTGCCTGGGTTGAAAATAACGCGGCGCGGTTTCAATTGCAGCACGTACGCGTACCAATCGGGTTGGTGGGCGGGTCCGATGTAGAGCGTAACGGTGTCAATGTTGGCAAATACGGGTTTGCCCGTCAAAATGGGCTGCCCCGCCACTTCCCCACTTTTTGTTCCTATTTGTACAATTGAATAACCGCTGGCAAGCAGCTTGTGGGCGGCTTTGTGGGCATAACGTTCGGAATTGACCGATGCGCCAATGATAAGCGTAATGGGCGTAGAAACAGACATAATAATTGGTTTTTGTAAAATACGGGTAAATGTTTGTGCAAATATTAAAACATTTGGACAAACAAGCTGTTTCAATTGCATATTAACGCCAACTAAACCACACAAAATGTAAATTATTATGACAAGTTTTGTCAATTTTTGGAACGAAGAGTGGGCCATCATCGCGTTTGAAAACTTTGAACAGCCCCCCCACTACGAAGTATCAAACTACGGGCGGATCCGTAGTTTTCAAGGGAAATCTGAAGGAGCTATCATTCAGGGGTCGGTTATTCAGGGGTATCGCTCGCTCAATGTTCGGATTGCTGGTACCAAAAAAGTGGTGAATTATTACGTGCATAAATTGGTGGCCGAACACTTTGTGCCGCAGCCCAGCGAGTTGCACAAGTACGTGGTTCACTTGGATTTTGAGAAACAAAACAACCGTACCGAAAACATCAAATGGGTTACGCGCGAGGAGCTACGGGCGCACAACAGCCAGAATCCCGCTGTCATCAACCGCCGCATTCCATTGCGTACCAAAAACTACAAACTCACCGCAAGCCAAGTGAGGGTTATCAAGCGAATGTTACAAAATAAGAACAACCGTTTGAAAATGATTGCCAAACAATTTGGCATTACGCACACGCAGCTCAACCGAATACGAGCGGGCGAAAACTGGAAAAACGTAAGCCTAAAAAATTAAATAAGCCGCCCATTATCCTCCAATGGCCGCCATCGACTCGCTCACTGCGCCCCGTGAAGCCCGTTGTTCGGCCTCAAACCCATCTTTGGCGCGATTTTGCACCGCTTCATAGATGTATTTTTTTACTTCCTCATCGCTTATATTTTGCCGAAGTGCATCGCGTAAACTGAACGCGTTGTCGGCGTAAAGGCACGTTCTAAAACCGCCCTGCGGCGTAACACGCAAGCGGTTGCAAGTACCACAAAAAGTACGACTAAACGCCGCTATGATACCGATAGTACCCTTGTAGCCAGGCACTTGATAGTTGTAAGAAGTAGAAGCGGGCGGGTCGGGAAGTTTGTAAATAGTTGGATACTGGCTTTGGAGTTTGTCCAATATCTTCTTGTAGTTCCAGAGCTCGGCATATTCGTGCTGCGCTTCGCCGTTAAAGGGCATCTCTTCAATAAAGCGCACGTCCACGTTGTATTGGCGCGTTAGTTCGGCCATTTCAATCAGTTCGTCGGTATTTTTGCCCGACATCACCACCGTATTTATCTTCGTTTTTATTTTATAATACTGCAATCCTTCAAAGGTTTCCCAGACGTTGGCAAACTCATCGCGGCGAGTAATATCGAAAAAACGCTGGCGGTTGAGTGTGTCCAAACTCAAATTAACCGACTGAATACCAATTCGTTGCAAGTCGGGTAGGAGGGGGGCTGTCAAAACGCCGTTGGTCGTAACGTTGATTTGCCGCAGGCCATTTAGTTGGCTTATGTTTTCTAAAAACCCCATAATGCCCCGCCTCACAAACGGCTCTCCTCCCGTAATGCGCACTTTGTCCACCCCCATTTCTACCAACAACCGCACCGCCCGTTCCATTTCTTCAAAAGTGAGCAGATGCGGCTTCGGCACGTACTGAATGCCCTCTTCTGGCATGCAATAAAAGCAACGCAGATTGCAACGGTCGGTAACGGCCAAACGAACGTAACTAACAGGCCGACCGTGGTTGTCTATGAGTGAATGGGGCATTGCTTTCAGTATTTTAAAAAATTGTTATTCCGCTTTTTTCTCCAACAGCACTACATTTTCAACGTGGTGGGTATGCGGGAACATATCAACGGGCTGCACGCGCCGCACGGTATATTGCTCGTCGAGCCAGGCCAAGTCGCGGGCTTGCGTGGCTGCGTTGCAACTCACATAAACAATACGGGGCGGCGCTATTCGCAAAATAGTTCTCACCACGGGTTCGTCCATGCCCGCGCGGGGTGGGTCGGTAATAATCACGTCGGGTTGGCCGTTTTGCGCCACAAAGGTTTCGTTCAGCACGTTTTTCATGTCGCCCGCGTAAAAATGCGTATTTTTAATGCCATTGATGGCCGAATTAACCTTGGCATCTTCAATGGCCTCGGCCACGTATTCTACTCCAACCACCGACTTCGCCTGCCGCGCCACAAAATTGGCAATTGTACCCGTGCCTGTGTAGAGGTCATAAACGTGTTCATTACCAGTTAGTTGTGCAAAATCGCGGGTTATTTTGTACAGCTCATACGCCTGCGCCGAATTGGTTTGATAAAAAGATTTAGGCCCAATGCGAAACGTCAAATCTTCCATTTGCTCTTCGATGTAGGGCTTGCCCGCGTACGGCACCACCGTTTGGTCGTAATAAGAATCGTTGCCTTTTTGGTTGATGATATAATTGAGCGAGGTAATGTCGGGAAAATTGGCGGCCAAAAACGCCATCACCAACGCTACTTTTTCATCGTCGGGGTGGCCAAATTGCACCATCACCATCAAGTTGCCCGTGTTGGCGGTTCTGATAATGAGATTTCTAACAAATCCTTCGTTTCGTTTTTGGTCGTAAAACACCAGCCCTTGCGCCTGCGCAAAATCGCGCAAGCTATTGCGAATCACGTTGGACGGGTCGGGTTGAAGGTAGCACTTTTCGATGTCTAAAATACGGTCGAAGCGGCGCGGAATATGAAACCCCAGGGCGTTGCTGCCCAGCTCCTCGGCCGCATCGCGTTCAGAATCAGTAAACCAACGCGCGTTTGAAAACGTGTATTCGAGTTTATTGCGGTAAAAAGTGGTTTCGTTGGAAGCCAAAATAGGGTCAATAGCTGGCAGCGGTACTTTGGCAATGCGGTGGAGCTGGTCATATACTTGCTGCCACTTAAACTGCAACTGCTCTTGGTACTGAATGTGCTGCCACTTGCAGCCGCCGCAAACACCAAAGTGCTGGCAAAAAGGGTCGGCGCGTTTTTCTGAAAAAGAATGGGTTTGTAACACCCGCCCCTCGGCATATTTTTTCTTGTTATTAAAAATCTCAATGTCCACCACGTCGCCTGGGGCTACATTTCCCTCCACAAACACCACCCCATTTTCTAAGCGGGCAATGCACTTTCCCTCGGCCGCAAAATCTTGAATCAGTACATTGTGTACGACTTGTTTATTTTTTTTGTAATTTTTCATCAAAATTCAAGTTCCTAAAAATCTATTTCCAATATAAACAATACGGGTAAGCAACAGTTTGTATTTACGGCACGTATTGACAGCAATTTACAAAGTTACAACAGTACGGCAAAGCTACTTCCATCTGATGCAAAAAATACTACTTTTGGCCTTTGGTCTGCTATTTTTTTTACTTCCCAAAGCGGCGTTGGCATCGCACATTGTGGGGGGGGAAATCCAATTTTACAGCGTCAATGCCGCCACCAATCGCTACTACGTGGGCTTGAATCTTTATTTTGATGCCATCAATGGGCGGCCCAACGCCGAAACACCCACCATCTCTTTGTATTTTTTTAGAAAATCGGACAATGCTACGATGGGGCAAATTGAACTACCGCAAATTGTGCGTCGTAACATTGTTTATACCAACACCACTTGCCGAGAAATCAACGATTTGCGCACATTATCAATGGTTTATGGGTCAGAAATAACGCTAAACACAGACAGTTTTAGGGACCCTGCGGGCTACTACATTGTGTGGGAACGCTGCTGCCGCAACAATATTATTACCAACATTGTAAACCCCGCCGCCACGGGCGAAACTTTTCACCTACAATTCCCAGCTTTGGTGCGCAATGGCCAGCCGTTTTTAAATTCGTCGCCGCGTTTTCCAGAGTTAAAAGGCGACTACGCTTGCGTCAATCGGCCTTTTATTTTCGATTTTAGCGGCAAAGACCCCGACGGCGACAGCCTCGTTTATTCATTAACCAGACCCTGGGCAGGCTTTTCTACCGCCAGCAACCCCGGCCCCATTCCACGGGCTTCAAGTGCGTATCCCGAAATAACTTGGGCCAGTGGTATCAACGACCTCAACATTATTCCAGGGCCACGCCCGCTGCGCATCAACCCCCGAACGGGTGTTTTGAACGTTACAGCGGGCCAAACAGGGCTGTACGTTTTTGCCGTAGCCGTCGAAGAATACCGCAATAAAGTGCTCATTGGCGTGGTGCGGCGCGAGTTTCAGCTCAAAGTGGTAGATTGCCCCAGCAACGCCATTCCCGTGGCATTGTTTCGAGAAAAGGGAAAAACCGCGTTTTACAAAGAAACCGAAACCATTCGCATCAAACTCGACCAACCCAGGTGCTTGGACATTCTATTGACCGACCTCGACCCCAACCAACGGCTTACCGTCCAAACCAAAGCCCTCAATTTTGGCGACCGAATGCTCACCATCAGCCCCAACAGTTTTGTTACGCGCTCATCTACCGACACCCTCAAAGCCACGGTTTGTTTTGACCCCTGCGTGCAAAGCCAAAACAACCAACCCATTGTCTTTGAGGTAATTGTGAGCGACGACGGTTGCCCGCAGCCCCTCACCGACACGCTCCGCATTCGCGCCATCATTGAGCCTACGCCCGTGGGCAAGCCGCGCATTGTTACCGACCTACCCAATGGCCGCGCTACCGTAGCGCAGGGTACAACGCTCAGTTTTAAAGTAACGGGTACGAGTCCCGAAAACACCGATTTGGTCGTTTCGGGCTTGGGGCGCGGGTTTCAGTTGGCACAAGCGGGCATGACTTTTGCCAATGCTACGGGCAAAAACAGCGTTACTTCGCCCTTTAATTGGACACCACCCTGCGCCGCCACGGGCCGCGAGTACGTGGTTGATTTTTTGGTAACGGCCACTGTTTGCAACGGCCAAGCCCGCGACACGGTGAGCGTGCGCCTCAACGCCATACCGCGCCCCAACAACCGCCCGCGCGTTTCTACCAACATCACGACCAGCCAACCGCTCGCGGTGGACGAGCCAAACGGCACCAATAAAATTACGTTTGAAGTATATGCCGACGACCTCGACCGCGACTTATTGCAGTTGTTTGCCAAAGGCGTGGGCTTCGACCTGCGCGCCAGCCAAATGAAATTTGACGACAAAACTGGCCCGCCGCGCTTGGTATCGGTGTTTGAATGGGCTCCCGACTGCAAAACTTTGGAGACATTGGCGGGGCGCAATTTAAAAGTAAGTTTTACGGCCCAAGACAATAGTTGCGGTGTCGCTGGCGTAGATACGCTGTCGGTGGCTTTTCAGCTCAACAGCCTGCCTACGGCCAAAGCCCTTGAAAACATTCCGAACGTAATAACACCCAACGGCGACGGCAAGAATGACTGCTTTTTTGTAGAAAACCTGCCCAACAATACCTGCGGCCCGCAATTTGAGCGCGTGGATATATTCAATCGTTGGGGCAAAAAAATATTTAGCTCAACCGACCGTACTTTTAAATGGTGCGCCGAAGACGTGCCGAACGGTACTTATTTTTACGGGCTGGTTTTTAGCAACCAAACGCTGAAAGGTACGCTAACGGTGTTAAAATAAAGAAAGCCCCGCTCTCAGAACGGGGCTTTCTTGTGATTGTAATGGGGCTGTTTATTTCTTCAACGCCACAAGTTCAGAGGGTTTCAATTGACCGCGAATTTCACCGCTTTTGAAAGCATTGGTAAAAAGTATCAGATGTATCCCACTTCCTAACAACCAGTTTTCTTGCAATTGTGTAAGCGTCAATTCGCCAGATATAGGGCTGGCAGCAGTGCGAATATCGGGTCCGATACTTGGGTCGACAGTATTGAAGCCCTCACCTGCGTAAAAAAGCCGACCAACAGTAGGAGTAATTCCAGAGTAGGTAATGGTATAGGTGAGTTTGCGGGTGTCTTTATTGTAAAGGCCGTCTAATCTTCCAGTAGCGGTTGAGCTGGTGCGCGGTATCTGTTGGAGGCCGTCTATTGTGGCTTCAAATTTAATTTCTGGGTTCAGGTGTGGGCCTTTATCTTTACAGGCTACCATTGCCCCAACGGTAAAAAGTGCGACCAAAATGGGTAAAGCTTGAATTAGTTTTTTCATTGGGCTATTTGTTTAAATGTGTTTTTTGCTTGCAATAATAGGGCAAAATCTAAGAATTTGCAATTTTTTTAGTTAAAAAAATCAGTTACTTCACTATCCAAACGTCCATGGCGCGTACGTACAAGAAATCGTTTTCCCAGAAAATGCGCAGCCACTCGTCGTTTTTCCCAATAATTGTTACCTTATTTCCTTTGGCAATTACTTCTTCGACGGGCGCAGCCGACGAGGGGGCAGCCCGCAGGTGCGTACGGTCGTGGTTGATGATGGCAATTTGGTACGAATCGGGCAAATTGAGCAGCCCCCAAAGTGCCACCAAATAGGCCACCACAATCCATTTATGCCGAATCAAGATGGGTTGTTTTTTTATTTTTTTATACAACAACACCCCGAAAGCATACACGGCCACTACCAATAAAAAGAGGATAAAATAAGCCGAATAACGCCTAAAAAACAAGAAAATAAAGCTAAAATCGTCCAAATTGTAGCCTTTTAAATGGTAAATATCCGCCATTTCGTTCAGTTTATTTAGCACCACTTGGTCGGGTTGGCGGTTGTAGGCCAAACTCAGATAATACATGGTACGGTCGTAGTCGTTTTGTTGCTCGCTCACAAAAGCCAACTTATAATAAACCGAAATGGGGACAAATCTTTTTTGAGCCAGTTGCTGGGTATATAGTTTTTCTGCCAGCTCGTATTCGTGCCTTGTAAACAGCGAATCGGCTCGTTGCAAACTTGCTGATTGCGCCAATATTTTTACGCTAAAAAATAACGTAAAGAGTAAAAAAAAGAGCGATTGAGCAATCCGCATCGTTTGGTTTTAATTGTTCAATTTTACAAAACCGCCGTCAATGAGGTAGTCGCAGCCCGTTACGAAACCTGCCTCATCGGAGCAAAGATACAAGGCCAGGGCCGCAATTTCTTCGGGCTTGGCCATGCGGCCAATGGGCTGCGTTTTAGAAAGTTTATCAAACGTTTCGGCTTCTTGGCCAGGGTAATTTTTGGCAATAAAACCATCAACAAAAGGCGTATGAACCCGCGCTGGCGAGATGCAATTGCAACGAATATTGTCTTTTAAGTAATCTTTGGCCACCGAAAGCGTCATCGAAATAGCCGCGCCCTTGCTCATCGAATACGCAAAACGGTCGGGGATACCCACCGTGGCAGCAATGGAAGCGGTGTTCAGAATAACGCCCCCGCCCGACTTCAAAAAATGCGGAATGGTGGCGTAAAGGCAGTTGTAAATTCCTTTGATGTTTACGTTTACGATGCGGTCGAGGTCGGTTTCGGCGGTGGTGTGGGCTTTGCCAATGTGAGCTACCCCCGCGTTATTAACCAAAATATCAATGGGTTGTTGGGCCGCAATTTTATCAATAACGGCCACCACGTTGGCTTGCTGGGCTACGTCAATGGCGTGGGCTTGCACTTTCAGACCCGCCGCCCGCAACGACTCGGCCACTTGTTGCGCTTCCGCAAAATTGAGTTCGAGAATATGCACCGTTGCGCCTTGCTTGGCAAACACCTCCGTAATGGCCAAGCCAATGCCGCTGGCTCCGCCCGTAACGAGGGCTGTTTTGTTGGTCAATTGAAACATTGTTATTTTATTGTTGTTTGCAAATACAAGCCATTGAATGGCCAAAAATACCGTTTGATTCGCAGAATTTTGCATTTTTGCCCTTTATCTAACATACCAAATGACAAGAATGCTCTTGTTTACGCATGAAAAATTGGCAAATATGGATTGACACGGGTGGCACTTTTACCGATTGCATTGCCCAGCCTCCGTCAGGCAGCACCAAACGCATCAAAATACTGAGCAGCAGCTTTTTGAGGGCAAAAATAACTACAAAAACGGCAGCCAATACGTTTGCATTTACGGCCAATTGGTCGTTTGATGCGGCGCTGTTGGTGGGTTTTGAGGCACGGGTAATAGGAAGCGAATATTTTGCCAAAATTGTGCAAATTGACAACCACACACTAACGCTCGACCGCGATTGGGACGTAGAAAATACGCCCGACTTTGAATTGACCAGCCACGAAGAAGCACCTATTTTGGCCGCGCGGCTGCTCACCCAAACGCCATTGGGCGCGGCTTTTCCACCGCTTACAATGCGCCTCGGCACTACCAAAGGCACCAACGCGCTGCTCGAACGAAAAGGTGCAAAAGTAACGCTGTTTGTAACCAAAGGCTTTAAAGATTTGCTCCAAATTGGTACACAACAGCGGCCCAATTTGTTTGAATTGGCCATTCCAGCCCCCACTTTGCTTTACCACGAAGTAATAGAAATAGACGAGCGACTCGCGGCCACGGGTGAAGTTTTAAGGGTGTTAGATTTGCGTAACATTGCTACAAACACCAGCCAATCGGCGGCTATTTCATTGTTAAACAGCTACTTAAACCCAACGCATGAAATTCAGTTGGCACAATTTTTACAAAACAATGGCTGCGCTTACGTGAGCAGTTCGGCGGCGTTGTATGCGGGCATCAATTACCTCAAACGCACCCAAACAGCGTTGGTCAATGCGTACCTGCAACCCATTTTAACCCATTATTTGCAGAACATTGGGGAGTCGCTGCAAACCAATAAAAGCAATTTAGAACAGTCGGTTTGGGTAATGACCAGCGCGGGTAGTTTGGTAAAAGCAGCCGCTTTTGATGCCAAAGACAGCCTTTTGAGCGGCCCAGCGGGCGGTATGGTGGGCGCGGCTACCATAGCCCAACGCCTCGGCTACGCCCGCTGCTTAACCTTCGATATGGGCGGCACCAGCACCGATACGGCGCGTTTTGATGGCCGTCTCGACTTGCAGTTTGTTACCCAAATCGAAGATATTGAACTCCACAACCCCACGTTGGCCATCGAAACCGTAGCGGCGGGCGGAGGCTCTATTTGCGGTTTCGACGGCCAAAAACTGACCGTCGGCCCGCACAGCGCGGGCGCCACTCCTGGCCCCGCTTGCTACGGTGCAGGCGGCCCACTCACCATTACCGATGTCAATTTGTTGTTGGGAAAAATAGACACCGCCCAGTTTAGTATTCCCGTTCAGGTGGCACACGCGCAGCGGGCTTTGGACGCAATTCAAACCAATATTTTTGAGCAAACGCGGCAGAAAATCGCTGAATTAGAGTTATTGAGGGGCTTTGAGCAAATTGCCAACGAAAAAATGGCCGAGGCGATTCGTCGTATTTCGGTGGCCAAAGGCTTTGACCCCAAAGACTATCCGTTGCTCACTTTTGGGGGAGCGGGTGGGCTGCACGGCTGCCAATTGGCCGATATGCTGGGTATTTCAACCGTTATTTTGCCCTACGATGCGGGTTTGTTGAGTGCTTATGGCATGGGCCAAGCCCGCGCCGAACGCTTGGTTACACGCCAAATTTTAAAACCATTTGAAACTTTTGAGAACGATTTTCGAGCCATTGTTGCCGAGTTGGAGCAATTGGCTTTTGGGCAGTTGGTGGTAGATAGCGTCGCAGACGCAGAACCAGAGCCGTCCCAATTGGAAATCGGGGCGGGCTACGTGAGCCAAACTTGGTTGTATTTGCGTTTTAAAGGCCAAGAAAGTACGCTCGAAATAGCTTGGCAAAAAGGACAGCCTTGGCATAAATTGAAAACTAATTTTATTGAAAAATACCGCGCTGTTTTTGGCTATTGCGCCGATAACATACCCATAGAAGTAGAAAGTATCAAACTCATTGCCTCCCCAAAACACCGAAAAATTCGGGCCATTCGCCAAACACAAACAAAACAACTCGTTCGACCTGCGCGTTTTGGTACAATACAAAGCACCTACGGTATTTACGACTGGGAACACCTCCAAAAGGGCGATAGTTTTGACGGGCCAGCGGTGTTGCTCAATGCCACTTCAACGGCTTTTGTTCCTGCGGGTTGGCAAGCCACGCGCACGGCCAGCCAAGACGTGATTGTAGAAAAGAAAAAAGAAAATGGCATTTTAACACCACAAAAAACTGATAATCAAGCCATTGAATTGGCACTTTTTACCAATCGTTTCATGGCCATTGCCCAAGAAATGGGCGCACAATTGCAGCGTACGGCTTTTTCGGTAAATGTAAAAGAGCGGCTTGATTTTTCGTGCGCGCTGCTCGATGCCGAAGCCGAACTCCTCGTCAATGCGCCGCACATACCCGTGCATTTGGGCAGTTTGGGGGTGTGCGCACGGTTGATACTTGAAAAACTATCGCTTACACCAGGCGATGTTGTCATTACCAATCACCCCAAATATGGCGGCTCGCACCTGCCCGATGTAACGCTGCTGTCGGGGGTGTTTACGCCCAAAAATGAGCTGATTGGGTACGTTATCAACCGCGCTCACCACGCCGAAATTGGCGGCAAAACCCCAGGCTCTATGCCACCCGATGCCACCACGCTCGCCGAAGAAGGGGTGGTAATTGTACCCACTTATTTGGCCAAAAATGGGCAGATGCAGTGGCAAACCATTTCGACTTTGTTTACGCAGTGTTCCTATCCTACCCGTGCTTTTACCGAAAATATCGCCGACATCAACGCTGCCCTGGCCTCGCTCAAAACGGGCGAAATGGCCCTGCAACAATTAACAAAAACGCACGGTTTAGAAAAGGTTCATTACTACATGAAATACCTGAAAGACAGCACATTCAGTGCACTCCAAGTGGCCTTATTGCCTTGCCAAAACCAAACCTTTGAAGCCACCGAGCAGCTTGACGACGGCCACCAAATTCGGGTAAAAATAATGGTAAATGAAGCGAAAAAGGTTACTTTTGATTTTGCGGGAACATCGCCCCGCCACCCGCACAACCTCAACGCCAACGTTTCTATTATTTACAGTGCGATTTTGTACGTTTTGCGACTGCTCATCAACAAAAATATTCCGCTCAACGAAGGCTTGACGCGCGGTGTGGAAGTGGTTTTGCCCGAAAATAGTTTTTTACACCCCATTTTTTCGGACCAATCAACCGACTGTCCTGCCGTGGTGGGCGGCAATACCGAAGTAAGCCAACGCCTCACCGACACTTTGCTCAAAGCCCTGCAATTGGCAGCGTGCAGCCAAGGTACGATGAACAATTTTTTGTTTGGGAACGACGCATTTGGCTACTACGAAACCATTTGCGGCGGCACGGGCGCGGGGCAGGGCTTCGACGGGCGGTCGGGGGTGCATCAGCACATGACCAACACCCGCATTACCGACCCCGAAGAGCTGGAACGCCGCTATCCCGTGCGCCTCAACGAGTTTTCGTTGCGCCAGCACTCGGGCGGCGGTGGCCAGTGGCAGGGCGGCAACGGCGTGGTGCGCCACTTTACGTTCTTGGATACGTTGCAACTGACGCTCATTACCCAGCACCGCCGCGTGCCGCCCTACGGCTTGGCAGGCGGACAAAACGGCCAAACGGGGCAGCAAACTTTAATCAAAACCGACGGCACAACCCAGCCATTGGCGGGTATTTGTACACTTCAAGTAGCGGCGGGCGAGCAACTGCGCATTGAAACCCCAGGCGGAGGCGGTTGGGGTAGAAACAGTTGAAGTACCGCTTTTTTACAAAAAAGTACTAATTTTACCCACTTCAAATACCAAATATCAAATACCAAATATCAAATACCAAATAAGTAGTCCACAGTCAATAGTCGACTGTCCACAGCAATTCAAAATACTCATTATCAACATTTTACATAAATCAAAAATGTCGATTAAATATGTTCACCTACTTATCAAATACCAAATATCAAACCGCACGGGTGGCCCCGCTCAAATATCAAACCGCACGGGCGGCCTCGCTTAAACCTCAAACATCAAAAAGTGGCCCTCAACCAAGATAATATTAAACTGTTGTTTGGACTAAAACTCAAACAATTACGCATTGACCGACAGCTTTCGCTCAACGAACTGGCGCAGGCTACGGGGCTTTCCATGTCGTATATCAACGAAATTGAGAAAGGAAAGAAATACCCCAAATCGGACAAAATAATGGCCTTGTCGCAGGCCCTGGACGTAGAATATGACTCGTTGGTTTCGATTAAATTGAGCAAAAAATTAGAACCCATTTCGGAACTTTTGCAGTCGAATATTTTGACCGAATTGCCGCTCGATTTGTTCGGTATTGACCCCGCCGATTTGCTCCAAATGCTCTCCGAAGCACCCACCAAACTGAGTGCCTTTATTGGCACGCTCATCGAAATAGCCCGCAATTACAATATGTCGGTCGAGCAGTTTTATTTTTCGGCGTTGCGCACTTACCAA
Source organism: Cytophagia bacterium (assembly GCA_004293645.1). Lineage (GTDB taxonomy): Bacteria > Bacteroidota > Bacteroidia > Cytophagales > Spirosomataceae > REAB01. Next base: position 19,774 of record REAB01000105.1, read on the forward strand.
GAAATGTACGACAACTATTTTGAAGATTTAGAGCAAGAAGCGGAGCGATTTTTGTGGCAGTTTGAAGTGCCCGAATCGCTCATTTTAGATGACCGCTACTTGGCCGATTTGCTCACAAAAACGTACAATTACGAGATTTTACCGATTGACGAAAAAAAATACCCCGACTTGTCGAGTGTGCGCTCTTTGCTGGTTCCCAATGCTACGCGACCGCGCTTACTGGTCAATCCGCAGCTTGATGCCCACCAGCGGGCGTTTATTTTTGGCCGCGAAGTAGGTTATCAATATTTAAAACTCAAAAAACGCCTCAATAGCACGCATTTGGTAGAAGCTGAGTCGTTTGAACAACTGCTCAACAACTACAAAGCGTCTTATTTTGCCAGTGCCATTATGATGAAAGGCCCCGTGATGGCCAAAAAGCTGGAAGTATTTTTCCAGAAACCGTACTTTGATGCCGATGCTCTCCTCGAAATGGTGGACTATTTTAACACCACGCCCGAATCTTTTTGTTACCGTTTGAGCAACGTGTTGCCCCAGTTTTTTGGCATCAATCAACTGTATTTCTTGCGTTTCAACAATTTTGCGGGGCAAAGTCGGTTTGATTTGACCAAAGAAATGCACATTGCCCGCAAGCACACGCCGCACACGGTCAAAGACGAACACTACTGCCGCCGCTCGGTGTCGCTCACTATTTTGCAAGATTTGGCGCACCGCCAACAAAACGAAGATTTTAAGGGAACACTTTGCCAAACGCAAGTGGCCGAGTACATTGACGGGCAGCAGGAGTATTTTGTGGTGGCGTTTGCGCGGGCTATGTCGCCCACGCCGCAGTTGAACGTCAGTATTTCGATGGGTATTTTTTTGGACGACAACGTTCGATCAAAGATTAAGTTCTTGAATAACAGCACCATGAGCAAGCAGCAAGTAAACGAAACCTGTGAGCAATGCCCCATTTTCGACTGCCAAGAGCGCATGGCCGCGCCCACGGTTTTGCAACGCAAACGCAAAAATGAAGCCATTCAAAAAGCCATGCGCGAGGCCGCTAATGCGTAGTTTTTTTTGGTTAAGTAAACAGTAGATGCCATCGGACTGGGCAGTAGGACTGGGTGTTCCCCACCTCTTTCATGGCTCGGCTTTCAGGCACCACGAAACCTTAATTGTTGTGCGATGTGCTTTTGTCCTTCGTTACTATATTTTCTTTCTTACCCAAGTAAAGTCCGCCGATTACTAAAATTGTCCCAACTATTGTGTAAATGGTTATGGGTTCGCCTGTCAAAAAATAGGAATAAAAAAAACCAAATATTGGACATAAAAATAGCCAGAGTGATGCTTTCGTTGGCTCTTCTTTAAGTAAATAAAGCCAAATCTGAACTGCAATTATTGAAACTGGAATCACTAACCAAAGTATTGAAAACCAAAATGTTGTATTAAAATTGTTGTCAGTTGTTTCAAATAAAAAAGTTGTGAACGGTAAAAGAATTATACCACCAAATAGAACTTGCCAACCATTGATGCTTAGTCGAGGCAAATTCCAAGTTACACTTTGATAATATACTGTCCCAACGGAATAACAAATCATACTAAAAGTCAATAAAAATACGCCAAGCGGTGTTGCATGAGCGTTCAAAAGTAATGGATAAATCGCAACGGCTACTCCGCCAAGTCCAATAAAAAGTCCTGTCCAAATGTTCCAAGTAATCTTCTTTTGCAACCAAACGGCATTTAAAACGCTGATAATCAATGGACAAGTTGCACTTCCGAGTGTACCAATTCCTGCGGTTACGTGTTTCATTGCGTAAACAAATGCACTCGGATAGATTGCCATACTTAATATGCCACATATTAAAAGTGGTATCCATTCATTGCGTTTGGGCAAACGGTCTTTGTTTATCACAAGCGATATTGTCAGCATCAATAATGCGGCAAGAAAGAAACGGGTATTGATAAGTAAAAGGGGGTGTGAAACTTTCAGTCCCAATTTTGTCGCAACCGAACCTGAACCCCAAAGTGCTGCAAAAATCAAACCTGCAAATAATTTTTTCATTTCTAATTTTGGTTGTTCTCCAAATAGTGAGTTTGCTTTCAGCCACCACGAAACCTTAGTTAGTGTCTGAACGGAAAAGGCAACTTCAAAATATGATATAACTATTGCGCCATAAAACTGCACTATATCTGTATCAATATTTTGTAAAAAAGCCCTATTTGTGGGGGTTTGGCTTGCGTTTTTATTCCCCCGCGATAGCGCGAGCCTCTGGCTCGTGCCTATTATCAAAAGGCTTCCAGCCTCAGTTGTGCTACAAACGAAGCGGCTGGAAGCCACATAATAGCAGCCGAGCCAGAGGCTCGCGCCATCAAAAGCTGTGGTGATTGGCCAAATCCCACATTCGGTCATAGTCTGCATCAAGTGTCAGCCGACAAGTGGCCAAAACCAAAATTTGCCAAAGGCTCATCCCTTCTCGCCCTTTTAAGTTTTTAGAGCAGCTGGCAATTTTTTCTTCAACAATGCTAAAAACCTTCTCATTAAGAGCTGGCGTAACAAATATGTGCTTTAAAGCGGCCAAAGTTGGGGCCAACTCATCACGGCCTTTTGTTATTACTACCTCAGCTATTGGTGTAAGACCTAAGGCCAATTGGGGCTCGAATCTTTTTCGCATATCTTTGTTTGTATTTATAAAAATACCCATTTGAGGCCATATTTACAACATATTTGGGCATCCTTCACGATGCAGTTTACAGTTTTAGAAAAAAAAAGGAGGAGAGTGAGCAAAAAGAAGTAATTTAGTTTTTCTACAAATCAAAAGACT
>REAB01000050.1 GCA_004293645.1 Cytophagia bacterium
TAAGTCTTTTGATTTGTAGAAAAACTAAATTACTTCTTTTTGCTCACTCTCCTCCTTTTTTTTTCTAAAACTGTAAACTGCATCGTGAAGGATGCCGTTTTTTTTACTTCATGTTGTGATACACTATTTGAATGTCGTCGTCTTCTTCGAGGCGTTCGATGAGTTTATCTACTTCGGCGGTTTGCTCTTCGTTTAGCTCTTTTAGTTCGGTCGGAATGCGCGTAAATTCAGCTCCCAATAGCTCAAAACCTTTGTCTTCTAAGTATTTTTGCAATGAACCAAAAGCCGTAAACTCGCCATAAATGTTGATTTGGTTGGTTTCGTCGTCCAAAAATATCTCTTCCGCGCCATAGTCAATCAGTTCAAATTCAAGCTCTTCCATGTTTATTTCGGGCAAATTAGGAATTTTGAACACCGACTTGCGGTCAAACAAATAATCTAACATTCCTTGCGTACCCAAGCTGCCGCCCAACTTGTTGAAATAACTCCGAATATTGGCCACGGTGCGGTTGGTATTGTCGGTGGCGGCTTCGATGAGCAGCGCAATGCCGTGCGGCCCTTTGCCCTCATACACTATTTCTTTGTAGTCGTCTTGCTCTTTAGATACGGCCCGTTTGATGGCTCTGTCCACGTTGTCTTTGGGCATATTGGCCGCTTTGGCGTTTTGTATCAAAGCCCGCAGCCGCGAGTTATTATTAGGGTCCGGTCCGCCCGCGTTTACGGCCATTACAATGTCTTTGCCAATGCGGGTAAAGACCTTGGCCATCATGCCCCAGCGTTTTAATTTGCTTGCTTTGCGGTATTCAAATGCGCGTCCCATTGTATTTAATTTGTAATTTGAAGTTTGTGATTTCCTAAATTCAAGTAATAAAAGCAACAGTAAGGCCAGCCAATTAACACTAAAATATTCAAAAATTTCTGCCTTGCCTCGAAGTGAAAAACGTGTTATTTTGTGTTTTGATCTGGGCAACCGTGTCTAAAAGTTGCAAAATATGTTACACTTAACACAAGAGCAAAGGTACACAATCGCAGTATTTAAAAGATGCTTTTTTTCGGTATAATTTACCTCCAACACTTCGGCATTGTACGAGCTGCCCTGAAGCTGTTTCTATTTCAAAGGTCTGTTTTTCGTTACTTTCAACATTTGGTAGGGGATTTAAGATTTCCAAAATTTTAAACCCTTTGCATCAAAATTAACATTGGGGGCGTTGACCAAATAAATACCGCTCAAAATAACGGCCATGCCCACGTAATGCTGCAAGGTAATGTTTTCAGAATCAAAAATTCCCCAAAAAATGGCCACAATCGGAATCAAATACGTAACCGATGAAGCAAAAAGTCCCGAAGATATACGCACAATTTGATTGAACAGCACCGAGGCCACTCCCGAACCCAGCACCCCAAGCAAGAGCATAAAAAAGGTGGGTTGGAGGTTGGCAGGTTGAGTCATTTTGGCAAAAAAGTCGGTGGTCAATAACGCCAACAACATGAGCGGGCCAATAAAAATAAACGTCCCCGCCGTAATAACCCAAGCCGAAAGCCCACCTAAATAGCGCACAATAACGTTGATATTGATGCCATACAGCACCGTAGCCCCTAAAATCAAGAAAGCGTAGGGGTCGGTCATGTTGAGCTGACCCGTATTTTTTGAGAAAATAAGCAACAGCGAACCCAACAACCCCAGCACAATGCCCGCCATTTGCAAAGGCCGCTTCGACTGCCCAAAAAACAACACGCCCAGCAGCAGCGTACAAAGCGGACTCAGCGAGTTGAGCATACCCGACAGCGAGCTGTTGAGGCGCGTACCCGCTTGGGCAAACAAAAAAGCGGGAATAACGTAGCCCGTGAGTGCCGAAACGAGCAAATAAGGGTAGCGTTGGGTCGGAATTTTACGAAAATTTTGGAAAATAATGGGCAGAAAAAAAATAAACGCACAAAACAACCGACCCGCCGCTACTTCGGTTACGCCATAGACGACGAGGCTTTTTTTCATTAAAATAAACGAGCTGCCCCAAATCAAAGCCAATAAAATGAGCAGTAGCCAAGCTTGAAGAGAATTTTTGGTAGTAGTTTGCGTTTCCAAATTTTGAAGTATCCAATTTATTTCTGCAAAATTAGGAGAATACTGCGTAAACCCCAGACTTTTTGTGCATTGATTTGGTTGCAAAACAAACGGCTTTGACACAAATCCATTATATTTGCAGCTATGTTTGGTGTACAATGTGCGCCAAAATAACTTCAAAAACATCGCAAAAAACCAATTTGAAAGCATGGAACTGTTAAAAGACATCGTTAGTTTTTCGGGAAAAAGTGGCCTATTTCGTATCTTAAAGCCAGGCCGTTCGGGTATTATCGTGGAGAGTTTGGACGAAAAACGCGAAAAGCAGATTGCAGGTAGCACCGCCCGCGTGTCGGTACTCAAAGATATTTCAATGTTTATGGCCGACGGCCACGAAGCCACGCCCCTGGCTACCATTTTGGGCAATGTACACGCCAAATACCAAGGTACAAAAATAGACGCAAAAGCCCTCAGCGACTATCAGCTCACCGATTTTATGGCCGAAGCCCTGCCCGGCTACGACACCGAGCGTGTGTACCTGTCAGACATCAAGAAGCTCATTAACTGGTACAATATTTTGACACATTACGTGCCAGAACTTTTTGAAACAACTGGCCAAACCGAAGCAACCGCCCAAGAAGTAACTACCCAAGAAGTAATTGCCGAAGAAGCCACTGCCGAAAAAGAATAACCCAATGCGTTTGCTCAAAACCGCCCTGCATCTGTTGCAAAACATGGGCCCACGCTACGTGTGGTTTCGGGCTGGTTACGAAATAAAACGCCGCACAGGCTTGCTAAAAAGGGCTTTCCCAACGCACACAACCCCACGCACGTGGGCAACGGCCCAAAGTTGGCGGCAGTTGCCCACGTATTTTTTTAAATTTGACCGCACCGCACCGCGTCTGCTCACGCCTGCCCTTGCCGCCGAAATAGCCGAATATCAGCGTGGTAATATATTGTTTTTTGGAGCGCAATATTACCCCGTATCCAACTGGCTCACCAATCCAGAAACGGGCTACGTGTATGATATTTCTAAACACTGGACTGAAATTGCCGACTTTTCACCCCAAGCGGGCGACATCAAGTATGTCTGGGAAAAATCGCGTTTTTCGTTTTTATACTCCCTCATTCGGTACGATTTTCACGCCAACCACGACATGGCCGAAACGGTTTTTGCCGAAATAGAATCGTGGATTGCCGCCAACCCCGTCAATCAAGGCCCCAACTGGCGGTGTAGCCAAGAAATAGCCCTACGCGTTCTCAACTGGACTTTTGCCCTAAACTATTACAAAAACTCAGCCGCGCTCACCGAAACACGTTTTGCCAAAATCGTTGATTCGATTTATTGGCACACTTTGCACGTAGAAGCCAACATTGATTTTTCGCGGATTGCCGTGCGCAATAACCACGCCATTACCGAAACCCTGACGCTGTACTTGGTGGGGTTGTTGTACCCGTTTTTTAAAGAAAGTAACCGCTGGAAAAAGCGCGGCAAAAGTTGGTTTGAAACCGAAATAGCCTACCAAATCTACGAAGACGGCACTTTTTTGCAGTTTTCGATGAACTACCATCGCGTGGTGGTGCAACTTTTGACGTGGGGTTTACAACTGGCGCACCAAAATCAAGAACGCTTTGCCGAGGTGGTTTACGAACGCGCCCGCGCATCGCTCACGTTTTTGCGGGCGTGCCAAGACCCTGGCACGGGTTGGTTGCCCAACTACGGCAACAACGACGGCGCATTATTTTTTAAACTCAACAACGCCCACTACCACGACTACCGCCCCCAACTCAACGCCCTGGCCGCCGCACTGGGCTTACGCGCCGAACCCGCCGAAGACTGCCAATGGTACAACATATCATTGAACAGTGAACAGTTATCATTGAACACTCAATCACTCAATCACTCAATCACTCAATCACTCAACACTCAACCACTCAATAACTCAACCACTCAATCACTCAATCACTCAAAACTCAATCACTCAACACTCAATAACTCAACACTCAATAACCCAACACCTCAAAACTTTAAAAATTCTGGTTATTACTTGTTACGTGAGGCCGATACGCTTACTTTTTTGCGGTGCGGCGCGTACCGAAATCGCCCTTTTCAGGCTGACAATTTGCACATGGACCTGTGGGTAAACGGCCAAAATATGCTCCGCGACGCGGGTTCGTACAAATACAATACCGACGAACGTTGGACGCGCTACTTTGCGGGTACGGCTTCGCACAATACCGTGATGCTTGGAGATTTTGACCAAATGAAAAAAGGAAATCGGTTTATTTGGTACAATTGGACCAAAAAAGCCGCTGGTCAGTGGCGCGAAGAAGAAGACTGCTGGGTATTTGAAGGTGCAATCAGCGCGTTTGAACAAGCGGGGAATAACATTTGGCATCGGCGGCGCGTAACCAAGTTCAAAACCCAAAATCGCTGGATTGTAGAAGACCAACTCGAAAATGCGCCCCCAGATTTGCCGATGCACCAAATCTGGCATCCTGTTCCCGCGTTTTTGGCGCAGTTTAGCATCGAAAGCTCCGACGAAAACGGACAGCCAACTACTTTTTTAGAAACAGAAGGCTGGTTTTCAGGGCTTTATGGGCAAAAAGAACCCGCCCAAAGGCTGGTTTTTAGCACTCCTGGGCGGTATTTACGAACAGAAATAACACAAAAATCTTCGCTCGATTGAGTCTGTGAAAAAAGTTTTATCGAGTAATCTGGGCATCCTTCATAACCATTAAAAAGTAGTTGACACTTTGGCTTGTAAACAATTGAATGTCAATGATTTAAAATGCCTATTTTTTATTTCCGTGAAGGTCTGACAGATTTATTTTAAATTTTGTTGATTCTAACGGGTTTTGCGGGATTTCAAAACTTCATTTAGAGCTAACAATTTTCAAATTAACCCATTTTCAAATTAGTACATTCATTATATGTCCAATCTCCTGATTGCTCCCTCCATGCTGGCCTCCGATTTTGCCAATATCCAGCGCGATGTCGAAATGATTAACCACAGCCAAGCCGACTGGTTTCATATTGACATCATGGACGGCGTTTTTGTGCCAAATATTTCGTTTGGCATACCCGTTTGCGAAGCCATCAACCGCCACGCTACCAAGCCATTAGACGTGCATCTGATGATTATGCAACCAGAGCGTTATTTAGAAAGTTTTCGCAAAGCAGGGGCTGAGATACTGACGGTTCACTACGAGGCTTGCCCACATTTGCACCGTACCATTCAGCAAATCAAAGACTTAGGCGCAAAAGCGGGTGTTGCCCTCAATCCGCACACCCCCGTACAAGTACTCCAAGATGTCATTGCCGATTTAGATTTGGTATTGATTATGTCGGTCAATCCTGGTTTTGGAGGACAAAAATTTATTGAATACACGTACAAAAAAATCAAACAAGCGGTGGCATTGATTGAGCAGTCGGGCAGCCAAGCCGTTATTGAGATTGACGGAGGCGTAGGCACAAACAACGCCGCGCTGCTCTACGAAGCAGGCGCACGGGCGCTGGTGGCGGGTAGTTCGGTGTTCAATTCGCCAAATCCAACCCAAACCATTGCCACTTTGAAGAAAATGACTTAGTTTACGTCAAAATTAGCCCCTCCGACCCTTTTAAGATGAAAAAGCAAAAAATTTACCACCTCTTAAAAAACCCTTTTCTCGTTTTTTACCCAAAAGAATCAACGCGCCACAATCCCCGCTTGGGCGGGACGGTTAGCCGCTGCGATGGCTGCCTGACGCAGTCGGCAGACGGGGTGGGTTTTAGCCGTCGAAATAACCTTAGAACTCCCTCCTTCATCCTCCTTTTCCTTCTTGCTACCATTACCACGGGCTTCGCTCAAACCGATTATTTCTTTCCAAATCAAAAGTTTAACCCTGCCGTCCCCTCGCCCGAACAGTTTTTGGGCTACCGCGTGGGGCAGCACCAAACCCGCTACGACCGCCTCGTGGCTTACCTCTACGAACTGGCCCGCACCTCCGACCGCGTCCGCGTACAGACCATTGGCCAAACCAACGAGCTGCGCCCGCACATCACGGTAACGTTCTCATCGGCTACCAATTTGGCCAAGCTATCGGACATTCAAAAAACGCACCTTACACTCGCCGACCCAAACGCGGCGATGCCCGACGTGGCAAAAATGCCCGTAGTGGTGCAATTGGGAGCAAATGTACACGGCAACGAAACCTCAGGCGGTGAGGCCATGATTTTGGCCGCCTACTATTTGGCCGCTTGCACCGATGACAACGCCACCCGACTTTTGAATGAGGCCGTGGTGCTAATGGAACCCGTGCTGAATCCTGATGGCCGCGACCGCTTCGTAAACTGGGTGAATATGCACAAAGCCAGCCCGTTGGTAGCCGACCCCAACGACCGCGAACACAACGAAGTATGGCCAGGTGGACGCACAAATCACTACTGGTTTGACCTCAACCGCGACTGGTATTTGGCCGTACACGTAGAGAGCCAGAATCGCTTGAAATGGTATCACTCGTGGTTGCCAAACGTAGTAACCGACCACCACGAGATGGGTACAAATTCTACTTTCTTTTTCGAACCATCGAAAGAAAACGCCGAAAACCCGTTGGTGCCGCCGTATAATTACAAAACACTCAACAGTAAGTTTGCCAAATATTTTGAGCAAGCCATGAACGACATCGGCTCGTTGTACTACACCAAAGAATCGTTCGACAACCTCTATCCTGGCTACGGTTCGAGCTACCCCGATATGCAAGGTGGACTGGGCATTTTGTTTGAGCAGGGCAGCTCGCGCGGTTTTTTGCAAGAAAGCCAAAATGGGCCACTCACTTTTGCGTTTACCATTCGTAACCAATTGGTCAATGCCCTCGCTACCTGCAAAGCCGCGCTTGATGAGCGGCAAAACTTGCTCAAATTTCAACGCGAATTCTACGCATCGGCCATTACGGAGGGCAACAAAAACCCCACCAAAGCCTACGTCATTGGCGACGGCATGGACGCTACCCGCGTACGAAAATTTGTCGAAACAATGTTGCACCACCGAATTGAGTGCTATCAACTGTCTGACAATCTGACCATTGATGGAAAAGTTTTTGGAAAAGGCAAAGCCATTGTCATTCCCACCGCCCAGCCGCAATATCGCTTGGTGCAGTCGGTGTTTGAGCGGCCTACCAAATTTGCCGATAGCCTTTTTTACGACTCATCGGCGTGGAACTTAGCCCTGGCATTTGGGCTTCCGCACGCCGAAATCAAAACTCCGTTTAGCAAGGGCAGTCGCATTACTGATGCCAAAGATGTAGCCCCCGCCGCCAAAACCCCCGAACAATCGGCCTATGCTTACTTGATAGACTACACTGATTTTAACGCCACCAAAGCTCTTTACCAACTATTAGATAAGAAATTAACGGTCAAGGTTGCACTCAAACCATTCAAAATTGGTGATAAAACGTACGGTTACGGCACATTGCTTATTCCAGTTCAGTTTCAAGACCTGAACCCCGCCGATTTGTTTGGCCATATCCAAACCATTGGCGCAGCTACGGGCGTGGCCATTGTGCCTATTGCAACGGGTTTTAGTCAGTCGGGAATTGACTTGGGCAGCAACAATTTTCAGAAAGTAACCAAACCCGAAGCGCTCCTCGTGGTGGGGCAAGGTGTATCGGTTTACGAAGCGGGCGAAGTATGGTACTGGCTTGATACCCAAGTAGGTATGCCCATCAGCAAAGTAGAACTCAGCAGCCTCGGTCGGCTTAATTTGAGTCGCTACAACGTCATTGTGATGGTGTCGGGGCAATACCCCAGCGACAAAGCCTTAGCCAGCAAACTCAAACAGTGGGTAAACAATGGCGGCACGCTCATTACCACCAAAACCGCCACCGAGTGGGCCATCAGAAACGACCTAACCCGCGAAAAACTACGCCTAAGTACCAAAACCGACTCACTGCTCACGGCGCGACGCGGACGCATCAACTACGAAGATGCCGTAGCTGCCGAAGGTTCAAAAAGCACGGGCGGCAGCATCTACGAAGCCGATTTGGACATAACGCACCCGCTCGGATTTGGCTACAGCAGTCGTAAAATTGCCCTTTATCGAAACAACAACACTTTTTTAGAGCCTTCAACGAGTCCTTCCAATACGGTGGTACTTTATGCCGAAAAACCGCTGCTGACGGGCTACGTGCACCCCCAATCGTTACGAAAAATTTCGGCCTCGGCGGGTATTTTAGCCCACGCCGACGGAGCGGGACGTATCATTTTGTTTGCCGATAATCCCAATTTTAGGGGCATTTGGTACGGCACAAACAAACTATTTTTGAACGCGCTGTTTTTTGGCCCACAAATTGTATCTCCTATTCCAAACTTCGCAGAGAAAGATTAGAAATAGACATTAAACCTTAAACATGGCTTCAAATACAGACATTGACCCCCGCGACGGTTTTCCGTCTTTCGTCAAAACTTGGCGACAAATGTACACTTTCGTTATCGGTAGCCTCCTGTTGGTTATGATGGCTTTATATTTATTTATGCAATATTTCAAATGAGTCAAATAGACTGGATTGTCCTCATAGCCACACTCGGATTTATTGTCGTATATGGTGTTTATAAAAGTCGTGGCCAGCAAAACATGGACGACTACCTCTTGGCGGGGCGGTCGTTGCCCTGGTACCACGTGTGCTTGTCGGTAATGGCCACCCAAGCCAGCGCCATCACTTTTTTGTCGGCCCCTGGGCAGGGTTTTGCCAGTGGTATGGGGTTCGTGCAGTTTTACTTTGGGCTACCGCTGGCCATGGTGGTGCTGAGTATCACGTTTGTTCCGATTTTTCATAAACTCAAGGTTTTTACGGCCTACGAATTTTTAGAAAATCGCTTCGATGCGCGGGTACGCATCTTTACGGCCAGTCTGTTTTTGATTTCGCGCGGCTTGGCCACGGGGCTTTCCATTTACGCGCCGTCTATTATTTTGGCCACTATTTTGGGTTGGGATATTTACTGGACCAATATTTTGATGGGCAGCGTGGTGTTGATTTACACCGTTTCGGGTGGTACAAAAGCCATTTCGCACACGCACTTGCAGCAAATGTTCATTGTGTCGGCGGCGATGTTTATGGCAGGCTGGATGGTGGTGCATTTGCTGCCCGCCAATATGGGCTTTTCGGACGCACTCCAAATGGCAGGCAAAGCCAATCGCCTCAACACCATAGATTTCCACTTCGACCCCAACAGCCGCTACAACATCTGGTCGGGCCTCATCGGCGGTTTTTTTCTGCAACTTTCTTATTTCGGCACCGACCAGTCGCAGGTGGGTCGCTACCTCACGGGCGAGTCCATTGGCCAAAGTCGTATGGGTCTGATGATGAACGGTTTGCTCAAAATTCCGATGCAGTTTTTGATATTGCTGGTGGGTGTTTTGGTGTTTGTTTACTACGAATTTCATTCGGCACCCATTTTTTTCAATAAGGTAGAAACCGATAAACTCAAAACCAGCATTTACGCGCCCAATTACGCGCAATTGCAAAAACAGCACGAACAACTTACCGAACAAAAACTGCAGATTGCGCCCGCCTTACAGAAAGCCCTGGCCCAGCAAAACAACGCAGCCATTGACCAATACCAAACCCAAATAAAAGCCAACGATGAGGCGCTCAAAGGCGTAAAGAAAGAAGTGGTAGCGCTCATCAAAAAAAATAACCCCAGCGGCGATACCAGCGATATTAACTACATCTTTTTGCGGTTTGTACTCGACCACCTACCCGTAGGACTCATTGGGCTGCTCATTGCCGTTATTTTTAGTGCTTCGATGGGTTCGGTGGCGGCAGCTTACAACTCGCTGGCTTCTACCACCGTCATAGATATTTACAAGCGCGGTTTTAGGCCAGTGGCCTCAGATGCGCACTACCTCATGGCCTCGCGCGTTGCCACCGTAGCTTGGGGATTGTTTTGCATTTTTATTGCCCAGTATGCCAGTAAGTTGGGCAGCATGATCGAGGCCGTCAATATTGTAGGTTCGCTGTTTTATGGCGTTATTTTGGGCATCTTCTTGACGGCGTTTTACGCCCCCAAAATTGGGGCAAAAGCTACATTCTGGGCAGCTATTTTGGGCGAGATTGCGGTGGTAGCTTGCTGGTATTACGACATCATGGCCTTCTTGTGGCTCAACGTTGTCGGCTGTTTGTTGGTAGTTGGCTTTGCGTGGATTATCCAGCAAGTTAACTTGAAAACGAGTTAATTTGAAAATTTGAAAATTAGGTAATTTGAGGATGAACAAAGTCCATTTTCAAATGGGTACATTTTCAAATTTTCAAATTAAAAAAACTATTTATTCTCCATGTCCACATCGGCCAAAATACGACCGCAGTGTTCACAAACCGTAATTTTTTTCTTCTCCCGGATGTCGGCTTGCCGCTGTGGTGGCACTACGTTAAAACAACCACCGCACGCCCCGCGTCTCACTTGCACTACCGCCAAGCCGTTGCCCGAGTTGGCCCGAATCTTGGTGTAAGACTTATACAATCTTTCTTCTACCAAAGCCGCCCGCTTTTCGCGCTCTTCCAGCAGCTTTTTTTCGTCTTCGTGGCTTTCAGAAGTGAGCGCGTCGAGTTCTTTCTTTTTTACTTTCAAGTCTTCCTTCCGTTCAGATAGCAAGGCCTCGGTAGCTTTCACTTCCTCTTTCTTGAGTTTCACTTTCAAGTCCGCTTCGCGTGTTTTTTTCTCGGCCAGTTCTATTTCGATCGTTTGTAGTTCTATTTCTTTCGAAATAGCCTCAAATTCACGGTTATTTCTAACGTTGTTTTGCTGTTCTTTGTAGCGGACAATCAGTTTTTCGGCATCTTTCTTGGCCATTTTCTGGCGCGTTACTTCTTCTTCAAAACCCTCTACTTCTTTGCCAAATTTGCCAAGGCGGGTTTCAAATCCAATAATGTCGTCTTCCAAATCTCGGACTTCTTCGGGCAAGTCGCCCCGAATTTTTTTAATGTCGTCCAGATTTGAGTCTATTTCCTGCAATTTGAGGAGAAAATCCAATTTTTGCGCTACGGTCAGTTCCATTCGTGGTGATTTTGAGTGTTAAAAGTCGGTTGTATCAGACGAAATACCGAACAGGATTGGTAACAGTTACTGATAAAATTGCCGCAAAATTACTAAATTTATTTGATAAATAATGTTGCAACCCTTCTTTCGTGCAAACTTCGCTTTCGTAGTGGCCAATATCGCAAATCATAATCTGCCCATCGGCATCAAAAAACTCGTGATATTTATAATCGGCGGTGATAAACACATCGGCTTGCGAGGCCACAGCGCGGGGCAATAAAAAACTGCCCACTCCCCCACAAACCGCTACTTTCTCAATTTTGCTAACTGCCGCGTCGGTGTATTTAATAACGGTAAGGTTCATTTGTTGTTTCAAAAATACCAAAAAATCGTGAATGGCCATGGGTGCTGGCAAATAGCCCACCGCCCCCGACCCCACGCTTTGGTTTTCGTTGGTAATTGCAGTGAGATAATAAGCCACCTCCTCGTACGGGTGAGCCGCCCGCAATGTCTTCAACACCGCAGGCTCCATAAAAGCTGGAAATATAACTTCAAATCTATTTTCGAGCACTGCTTCGTCCTGATTGGCTTGCCCAATAACGGGCTGGGCTTGGGCGTTAGGTCTAAACGTACCAACTCCTTCTACTTTGAAACTACAACGGTCGTAATTGCCAATTTGCCCCACGCCAACCGCGTACAACGCTTCCAGCACGCGCTCCGTGTCGGCTACTGGCACAAAGCCAACCAATTTGCAAAGCATATCTTTTTTAGGAGCCAATATTTGAACGTTTTGCAAACCCAACCGATTGGCTATCATAAAGTTAACGCCACCCACCACATTATCCAAATTGGTATGAATGGCATAAATGGCTACGTCATTTTTGATGGCTTTTATGACCGCCCTTTCGATGTAGTTTTTACCGTTCAGTTTCTTTAGCCCCTTAAACACCACGGGGTGGTGCGCCACAATCAAATTACAGTTTTTTGCAATGGCTTCTTCCACTACTTCCTCCGTTACATCGAGGGTTAGTAGCACGTTGGTAACACCTATATTGTGGCTTCCTACGAGCAGTCCAGCGTTGTCATAATTTTCTTGGTAAGGTATTGGAGCTAATTTTTCGAGGTAATCAGTAACTTCTTTAATGGTAGTCATAAAAAATATTTTACGCTTTTATAGTTTGATAATCAGACCCATTAAGCCTGCGCAAGTTTACAATATTCGTTTATTTTTTCTAAAAATTTGCAGTATTTAAAAAATAATCTTACTTTTGCACCACGTTTTTAGAGAATCTAACGTTGCTACAACGAATAGTGTTCAACAAAATAGTTAATTGGTTTGGTAGTTCAACGGTGCGACGTTTCGCTTGGTTAGAGTACTCGACATAATAATAGTTGGTTCGGTAGTTCAGTTGGTTAGAATACCTGCCTGTCACGCAGGGGGTCGCGGGTTCGAGTCCCGTCCGGACCGCTTCATTAATTTGTAGCGATTTAAAATTAAACGAAAGCTCCTTAGATTGATTTCTAAGGAGTTTTTCGTTTAATTCCGCATTACCACGAATCGCGGTAAACCCAAAATTGCTAAATTTGGAATTACTATCGACAATCTTGAAATCATAGCATCTTGAGTTTCAATGTGAATAAAATACGCATCTGTACGAGTTAGCCGCGAAGCTGCAAATTCCACGATTTTCGATGTACACCGCTCGGCATACTTTTGCCAATGTCGCAATTAGAGCATCAGGAGGCAACCTCGTGTTTCGATAAAAATAATGTATCACTACATCTACTTTTTTGAGGATATTTCGCTAACGCCTATCCATCCAAAAACAAGGATAAGGAGTTGGTGGCGTTTATACGCTCGTTGGCAGCAATTAATAACGATTCGTCTCAAAATAAGTCGTTTATCGAACTCCAAATAAGTTCTTTACACACGCAAAGAGAAAGTATCTTAAATTCAACACTAAAATGCCGAATCATTTTTGGCAACTTCTGCGAATTGTTTAAAATGATAGAAACCCACGCCCACATTTACGACGAAGCCTTTGATGCCGACCGCTCCGCCATGCTCGACCGCGCTTTTGCGGCGGGCGTAGCCCAAATCTGGATGCCCAACTGCGACCACACCACCATCGACGGCATGATGCAACTGGCCACGCAGTATGCAGGCGTGTGCTTGCCCATGATGGGCCTGCACCCCACCTACGTCAAAGCCGATTTTGAACGCGAACTTTACCTCGTTGAAGATTGGCTGAACAAATACCCGTTTGTGGCCATTGGCGAAATTGGCATGGATTTGTACTGGGACAAAACTTTTGTGGCGCAGCAAGAAGCCGCGTTTTTGGCGCAGTGCGAATTGGCCATTAAACACCACTTGTGGATAGATATTCACAGCCGAAATGCTTTTTGGGAGGTAGTAGCTTTAATCGAAAAAGTAGGAAATCCTGCGCTGACGGGCATTTTTCATTGTTTTACGGGAACGCTCGAAGAAGCCCAAAAAGCCATTGATTTGGGTTTTAAACTGGGTATTGGAGGCGTGGCTACTTTCAAAAACGGTGGTCTTGACAAAATACTACCTTACGTTGATTTACAGCACCTTGTATTAGAAACCGACAGCCCTTATTTAGCTCCTGTGCCGCATCGAGGCAAACGCAACGAGGTGAGTTTTGTTGAGATTGTGGCGCAACGCGTAGCCGATTTAAAACAAATGCCAGTGGCACAGGTAATAACCCAAACCACTGGCAATGCGCAAATCTTATTGGCAAATAAAAACGTTGTTGCTCAATTGCAATAATCGCTGATTACTTTATAGGCTTGGGTGTAGCCCAATTCGCCCGCTTTTGAGAGGTCCAAGCAGCCCGCGTTTGCGTCGCCGAGGCTGTGCTTGATGATGCCTCGCAAGTAGAAAGATTCCGAGTAACGCGGGTTGAGTTTTATGGCACTGTTACAATCCAACAAAGCTCCTTTTTGGTCGCCAATGTTAGATTTGATGCTACCTCGCACAAAATAGGCTTCGGCATAAGTAGGGTTGAACTCAATGGCGCGGTTCAAATCTATGATGGCATTTTTGGTGTCGCCCTGCTTACTTTTACCTAAGCCCCGCGAAAAAAGAGCTTCCGAACGTTCCGAGGACAATTCGTTGATTTTATTTTTTTCTTGTATCGCGTTGCGTAAATCATCGAGCGTAGCCCGCGTAATGGGGCCACTATAACTCACTTTCTTGTCGGTGGTAGCGTTGTTTATTTCAATTGATTTGCTAAAATCACTGATGGCATCGCGCTGATTGCCCAATTTACTTTTGCAAAAACCTCGGCCATAATGCGCGCGGTAGTTTTGGGGGTCTAAATTAATGGCTTGGTCAAAATCGGCGATGGCTTCTTCGTGTTTTTCGGTTTTGCTCCGCGAAAACCCACGGTTATAAAATGCGTCGCTGTCTTCGGGATTTAATTCAATGGCCTTTGAATAATCGGCAATGGCTCCCGCAAAATCGTTCAATTTCATTTTGGCGTAGCCGCGCCCCGCAAAAGCCTGAGGGCGTTTAGGACTCAGGTCAATCACGCGCGAAAAATCAGTTTGGGCACCCGTAAAATCTTCTAATTTAAGTTTGACGCTCGCTCGACCAAAAAGCGTAGCCGCGTTGTTGGGTTCCAATTCAGTGCAGCGGTTGAGGTCTTGCAACGCGCCCCGGAAGTTTTCGACGCGTAAGCGGTTGATACCGCGCTGATAATAGCCTTGTGGGTCGTCGGGGTTGAGTTCGATGGCACGGGTAAAATCTTGAATAGCCGCCCGAAAATCGTCTTGTTTGGCTTTGCTGGCACCACGGTTCAAATAGGCATCTGAATACTTAGAATTTAGCTCAATGGAGCGGTCAAAATCTAAAATAGCCCCTCGGTGGTCTTTTAGATTGGCTTTGGCAATGGCACGGTTGTAATAACTGGCTGCGTTTTCGGGGTTCGTCGAAATAGCCATGTTAAAAGCTTGCAAAGCGGCCACGAAGTCGCCAGTTTTACTTTTGTTTACCCCTTCTTCAAAGTATTCGGCGGCCGTTTTTTGGGCTTGTACAAAGTGGCTAATAGCAAAAAATGAAATCAAAAAAAGCAAGGAAGTGAAACGTTGCTTCATAAGTTAGGAGTTTTAATGAGTACAATTAAGAGAAAATATGCCGACAAAGCTACCTATTTTTGCTTGGCTTGACAACTTGCCGATTGATTATTTTCGATAATACCTCACCCACAAAATACTACGAAGCCATCAGCAACCCTATGCCAAATAACAGCACGAACAGCAACGTAGAAAGCGCCATTTGTTTCAAATAAGGGTCTAAATCGCGCGGATTCTGAGTTTTGGATACTACCATTCCGTTGCGAATAAAGAGCGGAAAACTCAGCAAAAAAAGCCATTGGAGCGGTTTAGTAGGTTGATTTATGAATAAAAAAACAATGCTGCAAGCCATGCCAATCAGCAACAGCAACCAGTGATATACCACCGATTTGGCCCGCCCCAAGCGCACGGGAATAGAGCGTTTGCCCGTCAGCGCATCTGACTCAATGTCGCGCATATTGTTGAGGTTTAACACGCCCACAGCAAAGAGCCCGCAACTACTGGCAGGCAGCAAAAGGGTAAAATCTATGCGTTGGGTTTGTAAATAATAAGACCCCAATACGCCCACCCACCCAAAAAAAACAAGTACCGACAAGTCGCCCAAGCCCACGTAGCCGTAAGGGTTTTTGCCTGCGGTATAAGTAACTGCCGCTACAATGGCCAATACGCCAATGCCTAAAAATACCCAAAAAGTTTGGGCGGTGGCATTTTGGAGGGCTACGTACAGCAAACCTACGCCGGCACCAAGCGATAGCAGCGCAAAAAGCCTCATGGCGCGCCGCATGGCCTCCGCCGAAATAGCCCCCGACTGCACCGCCCGCGCTGGCCCGACGCGCGCATCGGTGTCTTTGCCGTTCACAGCGTCGCCATAGTCGTTGGCCAAATTGGAGAGTACTTGCAACAAAATGGTGGTTAAGCAAGCCAATACGCCAATTGCCCAATCGAACTGATTGGCGGCAGCGGCCAGAAAATTGCCCATCAAAATACTCGACAGAGCCAGCGGTAAAGTGCGCGGACGTGCCGCCGAAACCCAAGAATTCATGTTTATCTACTATTTTTGCAAAGTTAAGGTTTCGTTTCTGAATAAGCCTTACTTTTGTACCCTCACTATACTGACAAACTTTAGATTTTTTTGAGTAAAATGGAAGAGAACAAAGGCGAATTTGAACAACAAATCAACGTTGAGATTTCGGAAGAGATGGCCGAGGGCGTGTATGCCAACTTGGCCACTATTGCCCATTCAAACAGCGAGTTTATTCTTGATTTTATCAGAGTAATGCCTGGCGTGCCCAAAGCGCGGGTAAAAGCGCGCATTATTTTAACGCCCGAACACGCCCAACGCCTCTTGGCTGCCCTGCGCGACAACATCAGGAAGTACGAAGAAAACTACGGTGGCATCAGAGAAATGGAGGACACCGACTTTCCGTTTTCGATGAACTTTGGTGGCCCTGTAGGCGAAGCCTAACTACGCGCAAACCAGCGCACTGCCCCGCAAAACGGGTACTACGTCGTAGAGGTCGCGTTGAAGGCAATACTGAATATCTTTGTGAATACCCAGCCGCTGCAACCGCCGCACGTGCGACGACGTGGCCAAGTAGCTCAGCATGTCGTCTTTGGCTTGCTGGTAAGTGCGCATGGCCAGCAGTGCGCCATCTTCGGCAATCATGTATTCGTCGTGCAAGGCTTCTACGAGTGCGCCCGCAAAGAGCGTATCTTCCAAATTGACCTTTCCTTTCCAGCCCGCGCAAAGCACCAGTACGTCGTATTGCTGTGATTGAAGGTAATTGGTAACAGCTCCTAAGTTCAAAAATGCGCCCACCAATACTTTTACCGCCGAGGCTTTGGCTTTGGCAATTGAAAGCGTGCCGTTGGTGGTAGTCATGGCAATGTGCGCCCCCACCAAACCCTCGTCCATGTAGCTAAAAGGCGAGTTGTCTAAGTCAAAACCTGCTACTTTTTGAGCATTGCGCTCGGCAGCGGCCACGTAGCCTTGCTGTTGCAGCGCAAAACACTCCTCTACGCTGGCTACGGGCGTAATACTGCCTATGCCGTGGGCCATGCCCGTTACCATGCAAGAAGTAGCCCGAAAAATATCGGTAACAACTACAATCGAATTTTCAATATTGTGCAGATGGAGCAGTTCAGGGGTTAAACAAACATCAATAGATTTCATGGAAATTGGATTACTGGATATTGGAAACGTTGATTGTAGGGTATGGCAAAAAAATCATCAAACTCCTGGTTTTACAAAAGGCAATTTTATGATTTGTGCTTTTAAGAGGCGGTCGCGTACTTTGATGAATACCTCACTGCCTACTTTGCTTTGAGCGGTAGGCACATAGCCCAAGCCAATGCCTTTGCCCAAAGTAGGCGACTGCGTACCCGACGTTACGTGGCCAATTACGCCGCCGTCGGCATCACAAATTTCATAATGCCCGCGCGGAATACCACGGTCAATGAGTTCAAATGCCACTAATTTATTGGCCAAACCAATCTGTTTTTGTTGTAACAATGCCTCTGAGTTTACAAAGTTTTTGGTAAATTTTGTTACCCAACCCAAGCCTGCTTCGAGCGGCGAAGTGGTGTCGTCAATGTCGTTTCCGTAGAGGCAATAGCCCATTTCGAGGCGGAGCGTGTCGCGGGCACCCAAGCCAACGGGCTTGATGTCAAACTCAGCCCCTGCTTCAAAAATGGCATTCCACATGGCTTCTGCATCTTTGTTCCACACATAAATTTCAAAACCGCCCGCACCCGTGTAGCCCGTTGCCGAAACGATAACGTCATTGATACCAGCTACGACACCCGTTTTGAAAGTGTAATAATCCATTGCAGCCAAGTCTATTTCGGTGAGTTTTTGGAGCGTAGCACTGGCTTGCGGGCCTTGCACGGCCAACAAGCAAAGGCGGTCAGAAATGTTTTCCATGGTTGCGCCTTCGGTATTGTGGCTCGCAATCCAATTCCAGTCTTTTTCGATGTTAGAGGCATTGACTACTAACAAATATTCTTCGGCATCAATTTGATACACCAGTAGGTCATCTACTACGCCACCCGTAGCATTGGGGAGGTAGCTGTACTGAATTTTTCCGTTAAACAACGCACTGGCATCGTTGGCCGACACCCGTTGAATCAAGTCAAGGGCTTTGGGGCCTTTGATGATAAATTCGCCCATGTGCGAAACATCAAAAACGCCCACTCCGTTGCGTACGCAGTGGTGTTCTTCCAAATCGGAAGAGTAGCGAACGGGCATCAAAAAGCCCGCAAAAGGCACCATTTTCGCGCCCAATTGTTGGTGAATGTGTTCGAGCGGAACGTGTAGCAATGTTTCAGACATAAAGTAGTTTGTTATTTGAGGTTTGTTATTCGAAGTAAGTAGCTTCTGCTTGACCGCCTATACGGTTACAAAACTACGTTTAAAATGGTTTGGAGGTTGGCTAAGAAGTGGTAAAAATGGTAATGAAAGCCCAAATTAGGCCATCTTTCATTCAGCCATACCTATAATTCTTAGTGAGGTAAGCAAAACATCTACCATTATGGGCAGCATTTCTTCAATGGTCCATTCGGTTGGTTTGGTATAAATTGATACCGCTTGCAACATAACAGATTGTCCGTCAATAGAGATAAATATATTTTCACAACTATTCCGATTAATGGGTAAACTATAATTTGATGCAGTTAGTCTGTCAATTCTATTTAAAGAACCTGCATCGTGTTTCAAAATCACCTCCGTTCCGTCTGGTCTTGTTACTGCTACCGATTCGGTGAGAAAGTTTGAGCCTTGCAAAAACAAAATGTAAGGAAAATGCTTTTCATCAATCATTAGGTTTCTTATTTCATTGATATTTTTATGGGAACGCTCAATTGCATTTCCTGCTACCATCAGCTCTTGATTGTTGTTTTTACCAACCAAAATTCCCTTGCTAATATTTTCAATGTCCTTTCCCTGATGTTTGGCTTCGCATACTAATACAATACGCCATTTGCCGTCATTGTCTTTGACTTCAATAATTCCACCATCGGGTTTTATTGACGCTTTGGCAACAAATATTGTTGCGCCCAATCTTGGGTCAACAGAATGGAGTTTTTCATTAATCTCCTTTTTTTCAATGCTATCTCTGAAACGAAATTCAAGGTTGGGGAAGTCTTTTTTAAAAGTCTCAAAAACAACTTTTGAGAAATCATTTACTGATATGTCATGTTTTTGGGCATTTTTACCGAATATTTCCTTTGGTCCTTGACCTCTTACTTTTTCTATTCTTAATCGGTCTGTTTGCTTTTTCTTCATTTGTGCCTCTGTATGGAAAAATTTAGAGCCTTCTATTCTTGATTAAAATTCTAAAATAAGGACATTTACCATTGATTGATAAGTCTTTATCATCGTTTCCCTTTCTAAATTTCACTAATTCAAATTGTTCGGGATTGTATTTATGTAAAAAGGTTATCGGAACGCCCATAATACCTTTATAGTCCATTGGTATATCTTGGGTTTTGTTTACATTGATTGCATCGTAGTTATCAAATTTAGGATATTGGCTTTCGTTTCCATAATAAGTTTTCGTGAGAGCAATGTCTTCGTGTCGTTTGGAAGTGTCCAAATTTGTGAGCCACAAACAATTATTTGGAGAGATTATTTTACCTCCTGAACCATCAATATACGTCTCCGTTCCGTACAGTTCGTAGTGTTCGGGAACTATAAAACCTGAGATACCTCTGCCCATATTGATACCCAACCAAGCTTTGTTTTCTTTAATTAGTTTGAAAATTTCTTTATACGTTATTGCGTTGATATTACCTATAATCAAAAATTTTTTTTCATATTTTACCAATTGCTCAACGTATTCTCTGAATAGGGAGAAAGGTGGGTTAGTTACTACAATGTCTGATTGTTTTAATAGTCCAATAGACTCTTGACCACGAAAATCACCATCACCTTTAAGTGGTTTGATACCAATCTCTTCTGCATCGGGAATATTATTTCCATTTTTATCGCCTGTGTATTCAAGAAATACCGCTTTTTCAGATTCTCTTTGAATAAATAAATCTTTTTCTTGATTCTTGTAGCAAGTTGTTAGCAGTCTTTTTAGTCCTAAACTTTCAAAATTGTAAGCAAAATAATTAAAAAAGTTGCTATTTCTTGGGTCGTCGCAATTACAATAGACCACCTTGTTTTTAAAGTGTTCTTTGTAATGAATCAGTTCCCTTTCAATATCTGAAAGTTGGGTATAAAACTCATCTTTTTTTGAAAATTTTGCTATGTGTAGCGTTTGGTTCGGCGTTCTTTCCGCTATCATTGTTTTCTGTAATTAGGGCTGTAAAGTTACGTTTTTAATTTTTGTTATTTGTTAGATTTCCTGTCGCTTTTGGTGCTGCTCTTCGCTTACAACCCCAAATTGCTTACTTTTGCGGTGGGCTATTGGCTTTTAATTTAGCATGAAAAATAACTTATTGAAGTTTTTGCTTTTTGGGACCGTCTTGGTGGGGTTAAATCTACTGGCCGCTTTTGCGTTTGTGCGCTGGGACGCTACCGAAGAAAAACGCTACACCGTAGCCGATGCCACCAAAAAAATGCTCCAAAATTTGGACGGGCAGGTATTGGTAAAAGTCTATCTCACGGGCGATTTTCCGCCTGGCTTTGAACGCCTTGAAGGTGCTATCAAAGAAACATTGGCTTCTTTTTCGGACTATTCGGGGGCTAATTTGGCCTACCGTTTTATTGAACCAAAAGACCCCGCGCTGCAAGACGAACTGATGAAAAAAGGGCTGCTGCCCACCAATCTCTTTGCCAACGAAGACGGAAAAAAAACCGAGCGGTTGGTGTTTCCAGGGGCTTTGCTGGTGTATGAAGGCAAAGAATACCCCGTGCAATTGTTGAAAGGCAACAAATCGAACTCGTCAGAAGAACAGCTCAATCAGTCTTACGAAAACGTGGAGTTTGAGTTGGCATCGGCGATTCGCCAATTAACTCAGAAAAAACGCCAAAAAATTGCGATTTTGGTAAGCCATACCCAAGTGCCGCCACCGCGTTTTTCTGACCTAATAGCCACACTTCAAGCGCGTTATGACGTATTTTTTGACCTCAACAATCCCGCCAACTACGACGGCATGGACGCACTCATTATTCCCAAACCTGACTTGCCTTTTAGCGAAGATGACAAATTTAAAATAGACCAGTTTATTGTAAAAGGCGGGAAAGCCCTGTTTTTTGTGGACGGCGCGCGCGTGGACAGCGTGAGTTTGGAAGGCACTTTTGCGCAGCCCAGCGGTCTCAATCTCGACGATTTATTGTTTAAATATGGCTGCCGCATCAACCAAAATTTGGTCAAAGATTTGAGCTGTGCGTACATTCCGCTCAACGTGGGCAACATGGGCGACCAGCCGCAGATTAAGCCCATGCCGTGGCGGTTTTTTCCGTTGGTCAACAACTTTGGCAACCACCCCATTGTTCGCAATTTAGATGCCGTTTATACCCGTTTTCCCAGTTCTATTGACACCGTGGCGGTGGCTGGAATCAAAAAAACGCCGCTGTTGCTGTCGTCGCAATACACCAAACTGCTTAAAGCACCCGCGCTGGTGGCTTACAACGAAGCCCGCCAACAACCCGACCCGCGCACTTACAACGGAGGCGTACAAACGCTGGCTTTGCTACTCGAAGGGTCCTTTGTGTCGCTTTTCAACAACCGTATTTTGCCCACCGACCCGCGCAGTGCGGGCTTTGTGAGCGGCGGCAAAACGTCAAAAATACTGGTTTGTGCCGATGGTGATTTGATTGTAAACGACATAGACTACAAACGCAACGCGCCGCTGCCATTGGGCTACGACCGCCTTTCGCAAAACACCTTTGCCAACAAGGACTTTGTAATTTATGCCCTCGAATATCTTCTCGATGCCGACGGCCTCATTACGGCACGCAACAAGCAGATTACGCTGCGACCTTTGGATAAAATTAAGCTCAAAGAAGAACGCACGCAATGGCAAATACTCAACCTGCTGGGGCCATTGGTTTGGGTGGGGCTTATTGGCGTAGGTTGGCAATGGCGACGTAAACGCCGTTATGGCCAATAGAAACTCACCGCATCGAAGGCTTTCAAATGATTAAAAACTTCGTTAAGTAGTCCACGGTCAATAATCAATAGAATCGCAAAGTGCTTATTATCAAAGTTTTATACAAAATTGAAACGTCGTTTATTTATACCAAATTACTTACAACTTAGGTTCGCTGCTGTTTATAGCCTATTTTAAAACCGTTTCAAATAAAGTCGAACCCATCTCCAAAAAATGTACTTTTTAAAGATTTAATATAAAAAATATACGCTCCCTACGCATGCACGCCGACAGTCTCAAAAAACAATTTCAAACCGCATTTACTACGCTTCCTACGCTTGTTGTGCGCGCACCAGGGCGCATCAACCTCATTGGCGAACACACCGACTACAACGGCGGATTTGTGATGCCCGCCAGCATTGACAAGGCCATTTGGTTTGCTGCTGCTCCCCGTTCCGACCAGCAGTGCGTGTTGGTGGCCGCCGATTTAAACGAAAAGCACGAGTTTGCGCTCTCAGATTTGAGTAAGTCTGACAAGTCTTGGACGCAATACCCCATGGGCGTTTTGAATGAATTAATGGCGGTAGGTTTGATGCCCAAAACGGGTTTCAACTTGTTGTTTGGGGGCAACATTCCGTTGGGGGCGGGCTTGTCGTCGTCGGCGGCGGTAGAGTGCGGCACGGCTTTTGTGCTTAACGAGCTTTTTGGGTTTGGCCTCTCGCGCCTCGAAATGGTAAAAATAGCGCAACGCGCCGAAAACAATTTTGTGGGCTTGCAGTGCGGCATCATGGATATGTTTGCGTCTATGATGGGAAAAGCTGCGTCGGTCATTCGGCTTGATTGCCGCAGTTTAGAATATACTTATTTTCCGTTCAATGCGCCCCACCACAGCCTCGTTTTGTGCGATTCGGGCGTGAAACACTCCTTGGCAGGTTCGGAATACAACACCCGCCGCCAAGAATGTGAAACGGGTGTAAATATATTGCAACAATTTGATAATCAGACAGAAAGCCTCCGCGATGTTTCAATGGCTTTCTTGCAACAACACCAAGCAGCGTTGCCACCCGTGGTGTATCAAAGGTGCCAGTATATAGTGTCTGAGATTGAGCGGGTGCGGCAAGCAGGGCAATTGTTGGAAGCGGGTAACTTGGCAGGGTTTGGCCAATTGATGTACCAAACCCACGATGGCTTGCAGCATCAATACGAAGTGAGTTGCCCCGAATTGGACTTGTTGGTGGCACACACCCGTTCGCTTGGTAGTGTGCTGGGCGCGCGCTTGATGGGTGGCGGTTTTGGAGGCTGTACGCTCAATTTGGTAGAAAAAAGCCACGTTTCAGAATTTATTGAAAATATAACGCACGCCTATCAGATACAAACAGGAATTGACTTAACTTGCCATGAAGTAGTGTTGAGCAACGGCACCGAAAAAATTTCCGACTAAAAAATTAACTTCATGAATCGTTCCAAAAATATCGAACAGCTTCAAAATCAGACTTTTGATGTGTGCATTATCGGGGCTGGGGCCAGTGGTACGGGCTGCGCATTAGATGCTGCCCTGCGCGGTATGAAAGTAGCCCTGATTGACAAAACCGACTTTGCCGCCGAAACTTCATCGCGCTCTACCAAGCTCATTCACGGTGGGGTGCGTTATTTGGAGCAAGCGTTCAAAAACTTCGATTTTGCCCAACTCAAACAAGTTAAGCACGGCCTGGAAGAGCGGCACATTGTGATGCGCAACGCGCCCCACTTGGCGCAGCCGTTGGCACTCATTACGCCCGTTTTCAGTTGGTTTGAAGGAATGTATTTTACCATTGGGCTTTCTATTTACGGGCTTTTTGCCAAAGGCGACCCGCTACCTCCCGCCCAATGGCTCAACAAAAAAGCAACCCTCGCCCGAATGCCCACGCTCACGCCACGTATTCACAGCTCGGTGATGTATTACGACGGCCAGCACGACGATGCCCGCTACTGCTTGGCATTGGCCCAAAGCGCCCACGAAGCGGGCGCATCGGTAGTTAATCACCTGGAAATCAAGTCTTTTTCTAAAAATGCCGACGGCAAACTCTCCACAGCGCAAGTGCGCGACACGCTCACGGGCAAGGAGTTTGAAATACAATCCAAGCTGTTTATCAACTGCGCGGGGCCTTATGCCGATGCCATTCGGCGCATGGCCAGCCCTGAAGTTACGCCCCGTTTGCGCCCCAGCAAAGGCGTACACATTATTTTACCCCACGAAGTGCTAAAAAGCCAAGATGCCATGCTCATTCCCAAAACCAAAGACGGGCGCGTGGTATTTGTGATTCCGTTTGAGGGCGAAGTAATGGTGGGCACCACCGACGACGAGTACCGTGACTTGGACAAAGAACCCATTTTGGAAGAAAAAGAAGTGGATTTTTTGCTCGAAACCCTCGAACCGTTTTTGGCCAAAACCCCCACCCGCAGCCAAGTAAAAGCAGGATTTGGTGGCCTGCGACCGCTCATTGGGGTAACCGACTCAAAAGCCACCAAAAAATTGGTGCGCGACCACGAAGTAGAGCACGACCTCAACAGCAATCTGATAAGTTTGTTGGGTGGAAAATGGACCACTTACCGCCTCATGGCCAAAGATACCATTGATTTAGTGGCCGAATTGCTCCAAAATACGGCTCCCTGCCAAACCCACGACCACCTGCTGATGGGCGCAGAAGGCTACCGTTTTGAAGATTGGGAAACCCTGCAAAAACAGTACAATTTGGCCGAAGACACCGCCAAGCACCTTGTTACCAAATACGGCAACAAAGCCGAAGAAGTAGCTAAAATAGCGAAAAGAGCCAAAGAGGGGCCAGAAATGGCGGAAAAACTGCACCCCAAGTATCCGTTTATTCAGGCCGAAGTAATTTATCAGGCGCGGCACGAAATGGCCTGCACCGTGCGCGACGTACTGGCTCGCCGCATTCGCCTCGAACTCATGGACTGGCAAGCCGCTCAAGAAGTGGTGTATTTGGTGGGTGCTTGGTTGGCCGTGGAACTGGACTGGACAGGGCCAGAATTGGAACGCCAAATGGACGAATACCAAAACCAACTCGACCAGTTTATGCAGCGTGCCGCCGTTGAGACCCCAAGTGCTTGATTACAAACAAAATACCAAATGTATAACACCGAAAGTTACCGCAAACACCAAGAATTTATTGATTCAAAAAGCGATGAAACGTACATCAAAGAGCTGTACAACCACAACAGCCCCATTCATCATTACAACCAGCTATTTTTTGAATTCCTGAATCCTTTTGTAGAACCAGCATCGGCTTGGCTCACCGTAGGCGACTCTACGGGCATTGACGCGGCTTACCTCAAAAAACAAGGCGGCGTAGCTACCGCCTCCGATTTGAGCACCAAAACCTTGGAGCGGGTCTTTGCCCAACAACTCATTGACGGCTTTTCGGTTCAAAATGTGGAGCAATTGAGCTACCCAAACAACAGCTTCGACTACGTTTGTTGCAAAGAAGCCTACCACCATTTTCCGCGCCCTGCCATTGGCTTTTACGAAATGCTCCGCGTAGCCCGCAAAGGTGTGGTTATCATCGAGCCGTCCGACATCAACTTGGCCTACCCCGTGCTGCTGTTTGTCAGAAATATATTAGACCGAATCAGTCCCAAACTGCTGCGAAAAATCTGGAAAAACCAGTATTCCTACGAAATCGTGGGCAACTTTGTCTATAAAATCTCGTTTCGGGAATTTGAAAAAATGGCCGCCGCTTTAGATTTGCCCTGTGTGGCCTACGCGGGTTTCAATACCATGATGGGCGCGCGGTGGGACGCTCAATTCGTCCAAAAACTCAAACGTTTTTTTGTAGATATGCTCTGTAAAATATCTTTACTGCCCTACCAGCATTTGTCGCTGGTGGTGTTTAAAGAAAAACCAAGCGAAACTACCCGAAAAAAAATGCAACAAATGGGGTACAAAATCTACGATTTACCCAAAAACCCTTATAATTGACAAGTGCGCAGGTAAGAAACAAAATACTTTTTGTCATGCTGACGAAGGAAGCATCTAAGTCGTTGTAGATACCTCCTTCGTCGGTATGACAAAAGTTTTATCAGCATGACAAAATAGTAATTAATAATCATTTAATCCCCTAAAAAACAATGCTTCGTTCGCTCTTATTCTCCGCCCTACTCTGTGTTTCAACGCTTGCTCTGGCACAAAAAAAAATCATCTCAACGCCCAACGCCCCCGTGCCTATTGCGCCTTATAGTCAGGCAGTTGAGGCGGGTGGCCTCGTTTTTGTGGCGGGACAAATTGGCCTCGACCCCGCCACGCGGCAGCTTGTTGCGGGTGGCATTGAAGCCGAAACCACCCGCACAATGGCCAACGTCAAAGCCATTTTGGCCGCCGCAGGCCTCGGCATGGACGACATCGTAAACACCACTATTTATCTGAAAGACTTGGCTCATTTTCAAAAAGTAAACGAACTCTACGGGGCTTATTTTACGGGCAATTTCCCCGCCCGAACCACCGTAGGCGTAGCTAATTTGCCAGGCGGAGCCAGCATCGAAATCGCCGTGGTAGCTGCCCAACGCCCCCGCCGAAAATAGGTCGTTAAAAACTGAGGGCGTTCTTATTCCAAAGTCTATAAAGTTTAAGCAAGGTTTGCGGGTCGTTGTTGCCCGTCCCCGTGCGGTATTTTCCACTAACAAGTTTTGGTTCTACTTTTTTCTTCTCGAATCAATTAGATTTAGCACATACACTATTTTGAGGGTTTCTAAAACAGTGTAATGAACTAAATAGTAGGGTTTTACGGGTAACTCTCGCACCGACTCTATCCATGTATTTCGTTGCCCAGCAAAGGGGTGCTTCTCTAAAATATTACCCACTTGTAGCACTTGTTCCGAAAATTTATCGGCAGCAGCATCTCCCCATTCGTCTAATAAAAACTCCAAGATTTCCCTGATTTCGTTTTGGGATTCATCAGACCAAATTATTTGGTAATCCATTTCGTCATTTTTTCTTTTAGTGCCTCGGTTGTGATGCCACTTAACTTTCCTTTTTGGGCTTCTTCTGCACGGTTGGCTAAATCGGCTAAAAATTCAGCAGAATGATTAAGTTTTACTTGGCGATTTTCCAAGAAAAGATAAATGGTTTTTTCCAAATCTTCCAAGTCAGCTTCTTCCGTGAGCAAATCTACTTGTTGGTGTATTTTCTCTTTTAGTTCAAGAACTGGCATACTAGCTATTGATTTTTGTTGTTTTACAAAATTAGCATTTTCAACGTTATGTTTTAGCCGTTGTTAGTGTTATCAGCAACAAGTTTATAGGTTATTGGAACGATACAAATTTAAAGCTAATTTAATGGGCAAACAAAACGGCAAAACTTGGTTTTTGGTTAGCACCTTTCTGAATTTGCAAAAAAGGACTGTTTCAACGCCCCCGCCGAAAATAACCCCCCAAAAAAATAATTACTAAAAATTTAGTTATTTGTTTTGAAAAACTAAAATCTTAGTTTACGTTTGCAACATATATCGAACTAAACAACAGCAACCATGCGTGAATTGACCAAAGCCGAAGAAGAAATTATGCAGATTTTGTGGGATGTAGAGCGGGCGGTGGTTTGGGACATTATTGAACGAATGCCCGAACCCTACCCTGCCTACAATACGGTTTCCACTTTTATCCGAATTTTGGAACAAAAAGGGTTTGTGAACCACGATGTGCAGGGCAAAACGCACACCTACTTTCCGATAGTGAGCAAAGAACAATACCGCCAATATGAAGCCAATAAGCTCATTCACAACTACTTCGACAACTCGCTGGCCGAGTTGGTATCGTTTTTTGTGAAAGACAAAAATGTAAGTCTGGCCGATGCTGAGGAGATCATGAAATTGATTCAGCCCAAGCAATAATGCCCACTTTTCTAAACCCAAATCTAACATGGAAATCTTTTTGTATTTGCTCAAAGTGAGCGCGGGCTTGGTGGCTTTTTACGTTGTTTATTGGTTATTGCTGCGGCATCACACCTATTTTACGGCCAATCGGTTTTATTTGCTGGTAGCCATTTTTGGTGCGTTAGTCGCTCCTTTTTTTGAAATTTCGGAGCAAGTTCCCGCCGTGGTAGCTGCTGCCCCGCTCAATTTAGACGCGCTTACCATCGCCGCAACTACAGATGTAAACGCAGTACAGAAACCTGACTTAGCCCAAATTTTGTGCCTGCTTTACGCTGCTGGCATTGCCTTTATGTTGATTCGTTTGGGCAAAAAACTGGGACAAATTTTGTGCATTATTAAGCTCAATAAGCAGGAGCGCGTGGGCCAATACGTGCTGGTACGCACTGAAAATGCCGATTTTTCGTCATTTTCTTTTCTTAACTATTTGGTAATCAGTACGCAAGACGAAGCCAACTACGCCGAGGTGGTATTGCGCCATGAGGCGGTGCATATTCGTCAGCGGCACAGCCTTGACTTGCTGTTGCTCGAATTAGTACACGCTTTTTTTTGGTTCAACCCCATTTTGATTTTGTACAAACGCTCGCTCAAACAAGTCCACGAGTTTATTGCAGACGAACTCGCCACCGCTGGCGACCGCCTCACCTACGCCCGTACCCTGGTGGGTTACACCTTTGGCGTATCGCCGCAGGTTTTAACCAACAATTTTTTCGACTCTTCTCAAATCAAAAACCGAATTGTGATGCTCACCAAAAACCGTAGTTCTCGTTGGGTACTTACCCGCTATTTGTTGGCTTTGCCCGCTTTGGGCGCGTTGGTGCTGCTGGTAGCCGCCCGCACCGTCGAGATTATTCCCGCCCCTGCCCCCGACCCCCCCGTTGAGCACCTTGCCACCGCACCTGCACCCTTTGTTTTCAACACCGAAAATATGCAAATTACTCCTGCCGCCGACAAAATATTGGTAACGGGCAACGTCTTTGACAAACAAGACAAAATGCCCATACCAGGCGCAAACGTGGTGGTAATAGGAGAAACCAAAGGCACAACCACCGACGCAAACGGGAATTTTATGATTGAAACCACCGACGACAAAGAACTGGCAATAAGTTTTATCGGGTTTCAAACTGCGGTATTGTCGCTCAAAAAAATGAAAGCGAAGGACAAAATAGCAATTTCGGTAGGATTAGAAAAAGACAGCAAAGATTTGCCAGAAGTAGTGGTAGTATCTTACTCGCCAATTCGTAGGAGCAGTTCTATTAATGATGAGCCTACTGTCGCTGTACCTACTCCGCCCGTTGTTACCAAAGGTGGCGAAGTGTTTATAGTAGAGCAAAGCCCTGAATTTCCAGGCGGCACAAGCGCGTTGATGCAGTTTTTGGCTAAAAACATCAAGTATCCTGCTGCTGCCGCGCGTGCCAACGTGCAGGGCAAAGTTTTTGTGCAGTTTGTGGTCAGTAAACAAGGCAAAATCAGAGATTTGCGCATTTTGAAAGGCATCGGTTTTGGCTGCGACGAAGAAGCCGTGCGCGTGGTGAGTATCATGCCCGACTGGAAGCCCGCCCAGCAAAACGGCCAAAACGTAGCCGTGCAGTACAATTTGCCCATTAACTTTATATTGGAAAGCCGAGATGGTTCTCCAACAAAGCCTGAAAACACCCGCATACTTATTGACGGACTAAAAAAAGGGCAGCAACCACTGATGATTGTAGATGGCGTAGAAATAAAGTTAGATGCCGATAGCATCAAACTCGACCCCAAAAATATTGAGTCGATGGAAGTAATAAAAAACGAAGCCGCCACCAAAACCTATGGTGAAAAAGGCAAGTATGGGGTTATTTTTATTACGACCAAGAAGAAAGCTGCCCAGCCAAAAAATTAGCGGGTTGATGCGAGGTATTGACCCAAACTGTTTGGTTAATAAGCTCTTACGCCTTTTCCTTCGTAATAGTTTACAAATGCTTTGTTCACTACGCGGTTGCCGCCTGGCGTGGGGTAATTGCCCGTAAAATACCAGTCGCCGCTGTGGAGTGGGGTGGCTTTGTGGAGGTTTTCTACGGTTTGAAAAATAACCGAAAGTTCGGCTTTCAAATCTTTGGGGCGAACAATTTGCGCCACTTTTTGCGAGATTTCCTCGTGCGTAAATGGTTCAAAAAGTGCCTTGACGTAGTTTTCTTGGTAAGCGTTGCCCGTTTCAAGGGCCGCTACGCACTGGGCATACACCTCATCTTGTAGGTTGTCCAAACCGCGTTCTTTCAAGAGTTGCAACGTAGCGCGAAAGGCCACAAAGTCTTTTACTTTCGACATATCAATGCCGTAACAATCGGGAAAACGGATTTGGGGAGCAGACGACACAATCACGATTTTCTTGGGACCGAGTCGGTCGAGCATTTTCAAGATGCTTTTTTCGAGCGTGGTGCCGCGCACAATCGAATCGTCAATGACTACCACCGTGTCGATGCCCTTGCGCACCACTTCGTAGGTGGTATCATAGACGTGCGCCACCATGTCGTCGCGGGTGGAGTCGTCGGTAATAAAAGTGCGTAATTTTACGTCTTTGGACACCAGTTTTTCGATGCGCGGCCTAAACGAAAGCAGTTTTTCTAATGCTTCGGGGGTGAGATTGGCATCGGACACGGCCTTGATGCGTTTTTGGGCCAAATATTCTTCCAAACCTTCGATGAGTCCAAAAAATGCGGTTTCGGACGTGTTGGGAATGTACGAAAAAACGGTGTTTTCGAGGTCGTAATCTATTTCTTCCAAAATCTGCGGAATCACCAATTTGCCCAACGTTTTGCGCTCGTTGTAAATATCGGGGTCGGAAGCCCGCGAAAAATAAATGCGTTCAAAGCTACACGAGCGTTTTTCGAGTGGTTTCAAGATTTGATGCTCGCCGTATTCGCCGTATTTGTCAATAATGAGGGCGTGGCCAGGTTTTATTTCTCTTATTTCTTCGTAATTGGCGTTAAAAGCGGTTTTGATGGCGGGTTTTTCGGAAGCCACTACCACCACCTCGTCGTTGGCGTAGTAGTAAGCGGGCCTGATGCCCGACGGGTCGCGCACCACAAAGGCTTGGCCTGAGCCTGTCATGCCGCACATGGCAAAACCACCGTCGAAGTCGCGGCACGAACGGTGCAGCACGCGCACCAAATCCATGTTGTCTTCGATGATGTCGGAGAGGTCGGGATTTTCGTAGATGCCCTTGAAGCGGTCGAACACGCGCTGGTTTTCTTCGTCCAAAAAGTGTCCAATTTTTTCCATCACCGTTACCGTATCTACCTTATCCTTAGGGTGTTGGCCGAGCGAAACGAGTTTATCAAAGAGCTCTTCTACGTTGGTCATATTAAAATTGCCCGCTGCTACCAAGTTGCGGCTGCGCCAGTTGCTTTGGCGGAGCATGGGGTGGCAGCTTTCGATGTCGTTGCTGCCGTGGGTGCCGTAGCGCAGGTGTCCGAGCCAGACCTCGCCCGTAAACGCCACGTTTTCTTGCAACCATTTGGCATCATATTTGAGCTTTTTGGCGTCGCCTTTTAGCTCTTTGAATGCTTTTTTAAACTTTCTGTTTACTTTTTTGAACACGTGCGAAATAGGCTGCGGCTCTACCGACCGATAGCGGCTGATGTACCGATGCCCAGGCGGAACTTCTATTTTGACGTTGGCCACGCCCGCGCCATCTTGGCCACGATTGGCTTGTTTTTCCATCAAAACATAGAGCCTGTTGATGGCATAAAACGCCGAACCATATTTGTCAATGTAGAATTGAAGCGGCTTGCGGAGTCGAATGAGGGCAATTCCACACTCGTGCTTGATAACGTCGCTCATATTTTTGAGAAGAAAATGAATGAAAGTTCGATGGTATTAATGCAAAGTTAAGGAATCCTACCACGTTGTTGGGTAAATAATTTGAAAATTTGGCAAGAATTATAATCAGCAATCAGCAAAATACCACAATTTTCAAATTGACTCATTTTCAAATTCTCAAATTAGTAGCTTTGCATTTCAAAAAGACTCGCCTCGTTTATGCGCAATGTAAAAATAGGGTTGGTGCAAATGTCTTGCACGGCCCACGTAGAAGAAAACTTAGCCAAAGCCATTGAAAAAACCCGCGCAGCTGCCGCGCAAGGGGCGCAGATTGTGTGTTTGCAAGAATTGTTTAAGTCGCTCTATTTTTGCGACGTAGAAGACCACGCCAATTTTAACCTCGGCGAGGCTATTCCTGGTCCAACCACCGACACCCTCGGTGCGTTGGCCAAAGAGTTGGGCGTGGTCATTATTGCCTCGCTGTTTGAAAAACGCGCGCCAGGTTTGTACCACAATACCACCGCAGTGCTCAATGCCGACGGTAGCTATTTGGGAAAATACCGCAAAATGCACATTCCTGACGACCCTGGCTACTACGAAAAATTTTACTTTACGCCTGGCGATGTTTCGTCTTCGGAGTCGGGTTATCGAATTTTTGACACTAAATTTGGCAAGCTGGGGGTTCTTATTTGCTGGGACCAGTGGTATCCAGAAGCGGCCCGCATTACGAGTTTGATGGGGGCCGAGATTTTGTTTTATCCCACGGCCATTGGTTGGGACACCAACGAAACCGACCCCGCCGCCAACCAAGAACAGTACAATGCTTGGCAGACCATTCAGCGCAGCCATGCCATTGCCAACGGCGTGTATGTGGTATCGGTAAACCGAGTGGGGCAAGAAGCCGAGCAGCAATTTTGGGGCGGGTCGTTTGTGGCCAATCCATTCGGGAGTTTGCTGTATTTGGCCTCGCACCACCAAGAAGAAGTAAAAGTAGTAGAGATAGATTTGAACAAAACCGAACACTACCGCACCACTTGGCCTTACCTCCGCGACCGCCGAATTGACTCTTACGGGCCTATTTTGAAGCGTTTTATTGATTAAAAAAACGCTTCTTTTGTCATTCTGAGCGCAGCGAAGAATCTTAAGCTCATCGGTTTATAGATTCTTCGCTGCGCTCAGAATGACAAATTAATTCTTACATGACAAATTTTTACTTAACGTTTTTCAACGTCATCGCCACGGGGTCCCAGTTTATTACTTTGTTTTCAAAATAACTTTTGTTGCATGCCAGCACTGGAGCGGCAGCTCTGAACCCAAAAATGGGGTCTTCGATGGTTTTTTGGCTACCTGCGCGGATATTTTCAAAAAAGTTGGCAAAGTGTGCTTTGTGTTCGTCTTCGCCCGAAGGTGCTTCAAATTTTATTTCTTTGACGGGTTCGGCAGTGCGCGTTTCGGGGGGATATTGCGCGTCGTATTTTTTCACAAACTCCTTCTGCACGTCGTCGCTAAATGTAAAGTAGCTGTCGTAGCCATTGTAGCCTGGGGCTTGGGGTAGTTTGCGTTTGCTCAAAATAAGGTTATTGCCGCCTATTAGTATTTCACCTTCGTTGCCAATGATGCGGGTGCTATTTTTGATGGCTCCTGCGTTGGCAAAATTGACCCGTAGCACCATTTGAAAAGCACTGTGTTGGGCAGTTTTGGGATAATCAATAATGGAAGTCAAGATATCTGGTACGTCGCGGCCATCTTTCCAGTAGGCCAGATTGCCCGACGAAAAAATGCGGTTCGGCCCCAAAGAATTAGTTACAAAATGAACCCCCGTGATGAGATGCACGAACAAATCGCCTGCTACGCCCGTGCCGTAGTCGCGGTAGTTGCGCCACCTAAAAAACCGTTTGGCCTCAAAAGCCCGTTTGGGGGCATCGCCCAAAAACATATCCCAATCCACCGTTTGCAGCGAGGCATCGGTCGGAATGGAGTAGTTCCAAGCCCCAATGGCATTGAAGCGGTCGTTGTTGGATTCTACGTAGTTAATCTCCCCAATATCACCCGCTTGTATCATTCGTTTGGCTTCCACAAAGTTGGCCCCGCTGATACGCTGGCTGCCCACTTGCATGGTTTTGCCCGATGTTTTCCAGGCTTCTATCACGGCCTTTCCTTCTCCAATTTGGTGTACCATCGGTTTTTCGCAATACACGTGCTTTCCTGCTTTGAGGGCATCAATTGTGATGCGGTCGTGCCAGTGGTCTGGGGTTACAACCAGCACCGCATCAATGTCTTTGCGGGCCAAAATTTGGCGGTAGTCGCGGGTGGTAAAAATATCTTTGCCAAAAGTTGCTTTGGCGCGTTCGAGGCGGCCAGTGTATAAGTCGGCCACCGCCACCAGTTCCACGTCGGGGTTTTTGAGGGCAGCCTGCGTGTCGTAATGCCCCTGAATACCAACGCCGATGGTAGCAATCCTGATTTTGTCGTTGGGACTAACTTTTAGGCTTTTGATGATATTGAAGGGGGCTTCGGCGGCTACCACCGTGGCCGCTACCGACAAACTTTTGATAAAACTACGGCGATTCGTTTCCATTTTAGAATAAGTAAATTTAAAAATTCGTAAATGTGCCAATTTGAAATCAATTCTCTGATTTTTAGGTAATTAGGTTTACTAAAAATGTCGTTTTATTTTTTATAAGCAGTTAGTATAAAAAAATATTGGGTAAATTTTACTGCCCCGTGCTGGGCAAATTTAGCACGGGTACTTGCTTGTTTTTGTACTGATTATTAAAGTCGGCGATGTCTTTTTCTACTAATTGTTTCATGGAGGCTTTGTGCGTGTTCCATTCTTTGAGCAATTCGGTCAGCCGCGCTTGTACGCCTTTGGTGGGTCGCGGGTCGTGCATTTGGGCGCGTCCGCGCAGGTCGAGCATTTCGGCGTTGAGGCGGTTGGGAAAATTAATCACGTCTTGAAAAGTTTCTTGTTTGGTCGAGATAATGTTGTCTTCCCATTTGCCAATTTTCTCCACAATGTTTTGGCCGCTTTCAATGAGGGGCTTCATGTCGGGCTGGTCTTTCCAAACCCCGCTCAGTGCCTCAATCTGCGATTTTACTTTTCGGAGCATATTGACGGCGTTGTGCATATCGCGCACGGCATCTTCGGCCTTAAAAAGCACTTCTTGCTGGGCGGCAAAATCGGCGGCAGTGGCCGTGAGGCGCGGGTCGGCTATGAGGTCGGCGGTGGTTTGGGTGGTGTCTTTGTTGGCAATAAGGCGCAGCTTGTACGTGCCTGGGGCCACTATGCTACCCCGATAATCGCCGTTTACAAATACCTTGGCAACGCCAGGAATACTGGCGCGGCGCATATCCCAAGCCATTCGGTTGATGCCTTTTTTGCTGGGCAACAACATTTCGGGCGCGGGGCCGCCTTCGTAAGCCACGAAGTTTTTGTCTTTTTGGTTGGAATAACTCCGAATTATCCCCCCCGACGCATCAATTACTTGCAAAGTTACGGCCATACTGTCCATTTCTTGGGGCAAAAAGTAGCTGATAATCACGCCGTTGGCGGGGTTTTGGCCCAGTCCTGGAATGGATTCTGGTGGAGCGGGCGCGTCAAAGCGTACGGTTTTTTTGGGTTTCAATACTTTGGCTTTTGGCTCGTTGGCCGCAAATTGCTGCAAAGGCCCCAAATCGTCTAAAATCCAAAAAGAACGCCCCGATGTAGCGGCTATCAGGTCGTTGTCGCGCACAAAAAGGTCGGTGATGGGCACCACGGGCAAGTTGAGCGCGAGTTTGTCCCACTGCTGCCCCCCGTTGTACGACACATAAAAACCCAGCTCGGTGCCGCAATACAGCAAATCTTTGCGCGTAGGGTCTTCGCGCACAACCCGCGCAAAATCGTCGTTGGTGAGTCCGTTGGTTATTTTTTGCCAATTTTTGCCAAAATCTTTGGTTACGTAAACCAGCGGCGTAAAATCGTTTTGTTTGTAGTTGGTGGCCACCAAATAGGCCGTAGCAGGACTGTGCGGCGACACTTCGAGGCTGTTGATGAGCACTTCGCCCAAGTTGGGCGGCGTAACGTTTTGCCAAGTTTTACCTTCATCTTGGGTAACGTGAACGAGGCCGCAGTCGCTGCCCGTCCAGATAACGCCCGCTTGGTGCGGTGAGCAGGCCAAATACGTAATGGTGTTGTAAATTTCGCCACCTGCGCCTTCATTGGTATAAGGTCCGCCGCCATCTTCTTGTTTGGTTTTGTCGTTTCTGGTCAAATCGGGGCTAATTTCTTGCCAACTCGACCCGCCGTCGGTGGTTTTTAGCACCATGTTGCCCGCGTGATAAATTACTTGGGGGTTTTGGGGCTGCGCCACAATGGGCGCGTTCCAGTTGAAACGGTATTTCTGGGTTTTGGGCGTAACGGCCAGGCCAATAAAAGGCGCGGCCATGATGTCTTTTTGCGCACCCGTTTTGGCATCAAGTACCGAGATATTCCCCTGATAACTACCCCCATAGATGCGTTCGGGGTTTTCGGGGTCGAACGCAATGAAGGCACTTTCGCCGCCTGGGCCTTCGGCCCAATCTTTCCAGCCTAAACCCGCTTGGTCGTTGCGCGAGGCCACCATCACCGAGGAGTTGTCTTGCTGCCCCGCGTATATCCAGTACGGAAAACGCTTGTCGGCAATGACGCGGTAATACTGGGCTGTGGGCTGGTTTTGTTGCGTACTCCAAGATTGGCCACCGTTAAAACTAATATTTGCCCCGCCGTCGTTGGAGTTTATTAGGTTTTGGCTGTTGGTGGGGTTTATCCAAATGCAGTGATTGTCGCCGTGTGGCACGCGCAACGGCACAAAAGTGCGCCCACCGTCAATTGATTTGAGCACGGGCGCGTTGATGCAATACACCACGTCGGCGTTGAGGGGGTCGGTTTCTATTTCGATATAATACCAAGCGCGGGCCACTGTTACGCGGGTTTTGTTGGTTTGTGTCCAGGTTTTGCCCGCGTCGTCTGAACGATAAACGCCGCCTTTGTCGCCTTCCGATTCAATGTTGGCGTACAGCCGATTGGCATTTGCCCGCGACACCGAAACGGCCACTTTTCCCATTTTTTGGGGCAATCCTTCGGTCATTTTGTTCCACGTGTCGCCGCCGTCGGTAGATTTGTACAGTGCAGACCCCGGCCCGCCCGATTTTACAACCCACGGCAAGCGGCGGTGTTCCCAAAAACCTGCGTACAAAATGCGGGGATTGGTCATGTCCATGCTCAAATCGGCACAACCTGTGTTTTCGTTTACGTACAATAATTTTGTCCATGTTTTGCCGCCGTCGGTGGTGCGGTAAATGCCCCGGTCTTCGCTGGGGCCGTGCAGCGCACCTTGCACCGCCACATACACTACGTCGGGGTTTTGAGGGTGAATGCGCACATTGGCAATGTGTTTCGATTTTTCGAGTCCTACGTTCTTCCAAGTTTTACCCGCGTCGGTTGATTTATAAACGCCGTCGCCGTGCGAAGTCATTACGCCCCGAACGGGGTGTTCGCCCATGCCCACATACACCACGTTGGGGTCAGACTCGGCCACGGCAATAGCACCCACCGAACCCGTTTTAAATTGCCCGTCCGAAATGTTTTTCCAACTAATGCCCGCATCTTCGGTTTTCCAAACGCCACCGCCCGTGCTGCCCATGTAATATACCAACGGATTTTGGCGAACGCCCGCGCAAGCCACGCTACGTCCACCCCGAAACGGGCCGATGTTGCGCCATTTTAATCCTTTAAAAAGTTCGGGTTGCAACGCTGCCTCGGTGGCCACAACCGAAACGGCGGCAGTAGTTTTGGTTTTTTTTTGCGCAAGCACCATTTGGCAAAGCAGCAAAGGCAAAGCCAAGCAAGTAAATAGTTTTGTCATGGTAAATGAGGGTTTTGAAGTGGACAAAAATAAAGAAACCTTGCTCAAAATCAATACTTTAAGCAAGGTTTTAAGAAATAATTCGAGCAATGGCTCAACATTCGCCCGTGAGCGGGGTTTAATGTAACACTACGGACAAACTACGTCGGGCACTGCGTCTATTTTAAGCCCAATTTTGGGGTTTTGAAGGGTGTTGATTTCGATTTGTGCAACTTCTTAACGCAATTAATTTGCGAGAAATTCCTATTAATGGCTTGGCTTCGTTGTTTTTTTATGAACTTTGCAGCCTATGCCACGCCCTAAAGGACGTGGTTAGGGCATATCTAATGCCACGCCCCAAAAGACATAGTTGGGGCATTTTATATTTTACATTATCCATTTTACATTAATTATGTCGAACGAAATTTTGTTTTTTGGCGGTTTTACGCTCTTTGTTTTAGTGGTGATGCTCATTGACTTAGGGGTTTTTTCTAAGCAAAAAAGCCACATTGTGAGTTTTAAGGAAGCAGGTATTTGGAGTGCTGTTTGGGTGGCATTATCGGTGGGTTTTTACTTTTTTATTAAGAATTTTGGCTACCTCATTCACGATATTTCCGACTGGGCGCACCTCAACGAAGTACATCAAAAATACGCCAGCCACATCACGCTTTTCCCCGACGATTTTGCCAAAAGTTTGCAGGTATTTCAAAACAACATGGCCTTAGAGTACATCACGGGTTATTTGGTAGAATATTCGCTCTCGGCCGACAATATTTTTGTGTTCATTCTCATTTTTAGCTCGTTTGGCGTACACGAAAAGTTTTACAAGAAAGTACTCATCTGGGGTATTTCGGGGGCCATCGTTTTGCGGTTTATTTTTATTTTTGTAGGTGCGGCTTTGCTCGAACGCTTCGAGTGGATTATCTATATTTTTGGGGCATTTTTGGTTTATACGGGCATTAAAATCTTATTTCAGAAAGAAGAAAATGAACAAATTGACACCGACAACCACCCCGCTATTAAGTTGGCTTCCAAGTATTTAAATGTTTATAATCGCAACGTTACCGACCATTTTCTTATTTACCACAAAGGCTACAAAAAATGGTACGTTACGCCCATTTTCTTGGTCGTTATCGTGATTGCCATCACCGATTTGATATTTGCCGTGGACTCCATTCCCGCCATTTTTTCTATTACCAAAGACCCCTACATCGTTTTCTTTTCCAACGTGTTTGCCATCATGGGGCTGCGTTCTATGTTTTTCTTTTTGTCGAGTGTTATTGATAAATTTCATTACCTCAAGCCAGGTTTGGGCGTGCTGCTGAGTTACATTGGATTTAAAATGCTGGCGCATTCTTACTTAGAAGATTGGGGTTTCAAAACCGTTTATTCGCTCTACATTATTGTGGCTATTTTGGGCGTAGCCATCGGTGCGTCGCTGTTGTTTCCCAAAAAACAGACTGCCGCCTAAAACCGCAGCAAAAATGTGGTGCTTTGGTTGGGTATTGAACTGACGTTGAGCTGGCCGTTGTGAAGCTGCATAATTTGCCTCGAAAGGCTCAGGCCAATACCCGAACCCGTTTTTTTGGTGGTATAAAACGGAATAAATATCTTCTCCAACGCTTCGGGCTCCATGCCGTGGCCGTTGTCCGTAATTTCAATGCACACCCGCTGCTGGGCATCGGCGTAGGCGCGTATTTCGATGCGCGTAGCGGCGGCTTCGGTGGCATTTTTGAGAATATTAATCAGAATTTGTTCAATCTGGGGCGCGTCGGCGATTAGTTTCAAATCGGGCGGTGTGGCTTCAATGTAGCATTGGGTATTGGTTTGCAAAAATGGCTCTTGGAACAACTGTTTGGTGCGGTTGAGCAGTTCAATGGCCGTCAGTTCGCGCATATTGGGTTTGGGCAAACTCGTAAAATCGCGGTACGCATTTACAAACTGAATCATGCCGCTGCTGCGGCGTTGCAGCGTATCGAGTGCTTCTGAGAGGTCTTGGATGGCTTCATTTTGGGGCAACACGGGCGACAAATCAAGTTTTACAATTTCTTGCATCGTACCCACCAACGACAAAATGGGCGTGAGCGAGTTCATTATTTCGTGGCGTAGCACGCGCGTCAGGTTTTGCCAAGCTTCTACTTCTTGCTGGTCCAACTCAGATTGAATATTTTGCAGGGCTATTATTTTGACCATTTTGCCGCGCAATTGAATCAAAGTGCCGTTTACGGTGAGCGGCTGTTCGCTGGGAGTGCGATAAAGTTGGTGCGTGCTGGTGGTTAGGTTTTCAATAATTTCAAACAAACTGGGGTGCGTATCGCGCAAGTCGGAGAGCTGGCGAAGGCGGTAAATGCCCAAAATACGCAACGCTGCCCCGTTTAAGAGTTCCACGCGGCCATCGCCGTCGAACGCCAAAAGCCCCGTGCTGATTTGCTGCACAATGGTGTTTAAATACTGCAAGTTGGCTTCTTTTTCGGCGCGGGTTTGCCTAAAAGCCTCCAAAACTTTGTTAAATTCTTGGTTGATTTCGGAGAAACTCTCGCCCAGCGTGTTGTCGGAACGAAATTTAATGGCAAAATCTGAGTATTGTACCGATTCAAAAAAACGCGCCAACTTGCGATTGACGTTGGTGGCGTACAAATACAACTGATAAACCGCAATGCTTGACAACACACCCAAGCCGCCCGCCGCCACCCATTGTTTTTGGAAAATTAACAGCGGAATGGGGCAAAGGCAAATGGCCAGCCAACCGATGTGCAATAAAATACCAACTGAAAAATGTTTCATAATCCATATTTTTCCAATCGCCGATAGAGCGCGGCGCGGCTCAGGCCGAGTTCTTTGGCTGCTTCGGTGATGTTTCCGTTAAATTTTTTGAGCGATTTGAGCACCATGTTTTTTTCCATTTCTTCTATCTGAAACGTGTCGGCAAACGCGCCCGCGTCGGGTTGTTTATCAAAAAAGAAATCTTCGGGCTGGAGCATACTGCCTTTGGCCAAAATGACGGCTCTCTCTACGGCGTGTTGCAGTTCACGAATGTTGCCAGGCCAGTCGTAGCGTTGCAATTGTTTCACCAAAACCGCGCTCATGCTCGTTATGG
This sequence comes from Cytophagia bacterium, assembly GCA_004293645.1. Taxonomy (GTDB): domain Bacteria; phylum Bacteroidota; class Bacteroidia; order Cytophagales; family Spirosomataceae; genus REAB01. The sequence goes on from REAB01000050.1 coordinate 40,886, forward strand.
GGCGTTTGTATTGCTGTCGGTATTGTTTCAAAAACTGCTCGGCCAGCGGCACAATGTCTTCGGTGCGCTCGCGGAGCGGTGGCAGCAGCAGCTCAATGGTGTTGATGCGATACATCAAATCTTGCCGAAAAGTACGATTCAGCACCATCTCAGATAGCGGCTGATTGGTGGCGCAAAGCAGGCGCACGTCCATGTTTCGGGGTTTGTTGCTCCCCACGCGGGTTACGGTGCGGTTTTGCAGCACCGTGAGCAGTTTTATTTGCATCGAAAGCGACAGGTTTCCTATTTCGTCCAAAAATATGGTACCGCCTTGGGCTTCTTCAAAACGCCCCGCGCGGTCTTCTTTGGCATCGGTAAACGCGCCTTTTACGTGGCCAAAAAGTTCACTTTCAAACAAACTTTCGGAGATTGCCCCCAAGTCCACGGTAACAAATGGCTTGGCCGCTCGCAACGAATTTTGGTGAATCAACTGGGCCAATTGGGTTTTCCCCGTGCCATTTTCGCCCAAAATCAGCACGTTAGCATCGGTTTCGGCTACGCGCACGGCCATTTCCAAGACGCGCTGCGTAGCCACATTGAGCGACACTCCCACTTCTTGCCGCAGTTGTTTGTTTTTTTCTTTGCGTTCGCCTCGGCCTTCTTTGCGTTGTTGGCGTAGCTCGGCGGCGGCCAAAATGGTGGCCAATAGTTTTTCGTTTTCCCAGGGTTTTAGCACAAAGTCGGCGGCACCTACTTTGATGGCGCGTACGGCCATTTCTACGTCGCCGTAAGCCGTAAACAGCACCACCACCGCCAGCGGGTCAATGTCCAAAATGCGGTCGAGCCACTGAAAACCCTCGCGCCCACTGCTCACGTCGCGCGTAAAATTCATGTCGAGCAAAATAACGTCGTAGTTGCCGTTGGTAATCAAAAATGGAATTCGTTCGGGATTTTTTTCAATATCAACTTGGGCCAAATGGCGTTTGAGCAGCAACTTAGCGGCACTCAGCACATCTACGTCGTCGTCAATGATAAGCATTTTGGTGGTATTCATGAGCAGTAAAACGGACAAAAGGTAAAGTGATAGGTCATTAAAAGCGGTACAAATATCGTTCCGATAAACAAAAATTAGTATTAATGATTTGATAATCAATAATTTAAAATTTAACCTTGTGGTAAATCGTACGCTTGGTGTTCGCAGTCGCACGCACAGTGTCCGAAAATGAACACTTTTGGAAAACAAAAAACAGCTAAAATATTGATAATCAGCAAGCTTATATTTTTGGCACGTAGATTGAAATACAATAAACACCAGCAGCCATGAAAAATGGGAGTAGTAATTTTAGGATTGCTGCTCTCGCTCAAAACCCAAAAAAAAATATAAACAATCTATCAAAATGGACACGAATAAAGCATCAGGTCTAACTACACCTCTCGCCAGCCGCCCCCCACTGGACCAAACCTCGATGGACCGCACCCGGCCCAAGCGATTTTGGACAAAGCAACGCATTTTTTTGATAATTGGCGGCTTATTGTTGGTGAGTTTTGTGGCTTACCAGTTTTTTGGAGCCGACCACCGCCGCAAACTTAACGTAGAAAAAGATAAATTAACGCTCTCCAAAGTTACGGTGGGGGCTTTTGACGAGTTTATTGTGGTAACGGGTGTGGTGCAACCACTCAAAACCATCAGACTTGATGCCATTGTGGGTGGCTACGTAAAAGAAAAGATTGTGGAAGGTGGCAACATGGTAGCAAACGGCCAAGTGCTGTTGAAACTCGAAAACCAAACGCTGAAACTGAATTTTTTGCAGTCAGAAACGGAAGCGAGCCGCTTGGTAAACGAACTCCAAAATACCCGCCAACGCCTTAAAGTAGAGAAGTTTAACATTCGGCGCACGCTCAACGAACTGGATTTTCAGATTGAGCAAGCCAAAGATGTCTATGACCGCAACAAAAAATTATATACTGACAAAGTAACGCCCGAATCTGAGTACTTAAAAACCAAACGCGACTACGAACGCTTGGTAAAACAGCGCGAAATTGAGGCCGAGTCGCAGCAATACCAAGAAGAAAACGCCAAAATGCAGATTGGCCAACTGGAAGGCACGCTGTCGCGCACGCAGAGAAACGTGGAACTTTGGCGGCAAACCCTCGAAAACCTGGTGGTAAAAGCCCCCGTGGCGGGTTTGTTGTCTTCGATAGACGTAGAGGTAGGCTCAAACATCAATCAAGGACAAAATATTGGCCAAATAGACGACCTCAACGGTTTTAAGATGCGTGTGGGCATTGACGAACATTATATTTCACGGATTTTTGCGGGACTGCCTGGCTCTTTTGAATTTAACGGAAAAAACTACGCCCTCGAAATCACCAAAATTTATCCAGAAGTGCGCAATGGCCGTTTTGAAGTAGATATGCGGTTTGCGCAGGGCGTGCCAGCCACTATCAAGCGCGGGCAGTCGTCGCCCATTCGTTTGGAATTGGGGCAAGCCACCAAAGCCACGCTGTTGCCAGTGGGTGGATTTTTCTCAGACACGGGCGGCAATTGGGTGTATGTTTTGGACAACTCGGGCAAGCGCGCCGTGAAGCGCAAAATTACGCTGGGCCGCAAAAACCCCGAATATTACGAAGTGCTGGAAGGCTTGCAACCCAACGAACAGGTGATTACGAGTTCGTACGGCAATTTTGGCGAAAACGAAGTACTTGAATTTTAAAAAAAGCCCCCAAACCCCCGATGGGGGCTTCAAATACACTAAAACCTTCTTGGGGAAGAACACCTTTTCAAAAATATTATGATACAAACTACTAACCTCCAAAAAGTATTTACAACCGAAGAAGTGGAAACAACCGCGCTGAACGGCATCAACATGGCCATTCAAGATGGCGAATTTGTGGCCATCATGGGACCGTCGGGTTGTGGAAAATCTACTTTGCTCAACATTTTGGGCTTGCTCGACAACCCCTCCGAGGGTAGCTACAATTTTTACGGCAGCGAAGTTGCCCCCATGTCGGAGCGGCAGCGAGCCAATTTGCGCAAAGGAGCCATTGGGTTTGTGTTTCAGAGCTTCAACCTCATTGACGAACTGACGGTTTATGAAAACGTAGAGTTGCCGCTGCTGTACCTCAAAACTCCCGCCGCCGAGCGCAAGAAGCGCGTAGAAGAAGCCCTCGAACGCATGAAAATGATGCACCGCCGCAACCACTTTCCACAGCAGCTTTCGGGCGGGCAGCAGCAGCGCGTAGCCATTGCGCGGGCGGTGGTAGCCAACCCAAAAATGATTTTGGCCGATGAGCCAACGGGAAACTTAGACTCTACCAACGGCGAAGAAGTGATGAAACTACTGCAAGAACTCAACAACGCGGGGACTACCATTGTGATGGTTACGCACTCGCCCTACGATTCGGGCTTTGCCCACCGCGTTATTAATCTATTTGATGGAAAGGTAGTTACCGAAAATTTCCATGTGTAGCAATGGATTAGCATCAATAATTCCTTTTCGCCAGCGTTTATAAATGCCTCATCCGATTCTACCACTTGGTTGAATGCAAACAAGAAGGGGCTTCGACACAAATCGAAGCCCCTTCTTTTACCACTGACCGCACGGGCGGCCCTGCATTGACGATTGGCCAATACCTATTTCTTCTTTTTGCCAACTGGCAAACTTGGCAGAGCTGGTAGTTTGGCGGTCATGTCGCCCAAACCTTTGGTGATGGCATCTTTCATAAAGCCAAAGCTGGGGTCGTTGCTGGCGTTGCCGAGGTCTAAGGCTTTTTGTGCAAACGGAACAGCCTCAGCAAAACGGCCTAACTTGCCCAAAATCTGAGCTTTAGCCCACAAATTGCGGAAAGTTTCTTTCAAGCCCGTGGCCTGATTGGCCAACATCAATGCTTTGTCTAAATTTTTGCCTTTGCTAAGCAAATAGTTAGCTCCTGCAGTCATTTGGCTGTTGCTGGTTTCGGTTACTTTGTCAATGCTGGTTTCAACAAGCGTGGCAGTTTCGGTCATTAATTTAACGGCTACGTTGGTTTTTTCCCAAGTTATGTTCAAGTGGGCGGTGCTGTCGGTGATGTCTGAAAAACCGATGGTGAACGACTGAACCGCTGGAACAGCAGCAGCAGCTACTTTGACGCGGAGGGCATCTTCTGCTTCTTTGTAGTTGCCTTCGTTTACACCCAAGTTTTTGTTAAAAATAACTGTCCACTCGCTAGCCCCTGGAATGCTCATAATGGCGTACTTTCCTGCTGCCAATTTTTGGCCTTCTACCATGATGTCGGTCGAGATTTCGATTTGAGTGGCTTGGTTGGCACCCGTGCGCCATACTTTGTCAAAAGCAATTAATTTGCCAAATATTTCGCGGCCTCTCATGCTGGGGCGCGAGTATTTAACGGTCAGGTCGGTAACACCTACTGTTTGCATCACCGTAGCGGCGGGGCTGGGCGATGGGGTGCGTACTTGGGCAAAAGTGCTTGCGCCTACGCACAACAAGAACATTAGAACTGAAATCTTTTTCATTTTTTGGATTTTGGATTGGGTAATTTGACAATTTTGGCTCGAAATTACGCAAAAACCATGAAACGACAACCCTTATTGACATTACTTCGCCATTATTTGCCCATCGACGCTACCGAGCGGCAAATGTGGCAAGACACCCTCGTTTTTGTAGAAACCCAGCCCCATTGCTTTGAACGCTGGCTTTTGCCTGGCCACATCACGGGTTCGGCTTGGATTATAGACCCAACGCGGCAATGTGCTTTGCTCATGCACCACCGCAAACTTGACCGTTGGTTTCAGCCAGGTGGCCACGCCGACGGCGCAACCGATGTGCGGCAAGTGGCATTCAAAGAAGCCACCGAAGAAACAGGACTCGCTGCTATTCAACCCATTGGTACTACTATTTTTGACATAGACGTGCATCTGATTCCTGCCCGCCCCGAAATGCCCGCGCATTTGCACTACGATATTCGTTTTTTGTTTGAGGCCAACGCAAGCGTGCCATTATTGGGCAACCACGAATCGAAAGCCTTGCGGTGGATACAGTTGGAAGAAATAGAAAACTACAACAACTCAGATTCTATTTTGAGAATGGTAAATAAAGTGCTAAAAATGAGGGATTTACAATAATTTGATGGCCATTGCACTCATTATTAACACCACCAACCAACCCGAAACTTGCAGCCAAACGGGGTGCTGGTAATTGCCCACCAACCGCTTTTGACGGGCGGCTACGAGCATAACTGCCAGCGCAACGGGCAGAATAAAACCATTGAGCGTACCAACAAACACCAATATTTGGACGGGTTTGCCAACCAACAAAAACACAACAGTAGAAATGCTGATGAAGGCAACGGTCAAGGCGCGGTGTTTTTGCGCTAACCACGGGTGAAAAGTGCGCACAAAAGAAATAGAAGTATAAGCCGACCCCACCACCGACGTAATGGCTGCGCTCCACATCAAAAGCCCGAAAAGACGGTAGCCTGTTTGGCCCGCCGCCAGCTCAAAAACCGAGGCAGGCGGGTTGTCTTTGCGCAGCGCAAAACCCGCCGCCACTACCCCCAAAACGGCCAAAAACAGGCAATATCGAATCAAAGACGTAACCAAAATTCCCATTGCCGCGCTTCGATTTACCTGCGGCAAGGCTGCTTGACCTTTGATGCCCGCCTCCAAAAGCCGATGCCCGCCCGCAAAAGTGATGTAGCCGCCCACCGTACCCCCCACGAGCGTAACGGTAGCGAGTACGTCGAATTGTTGGGGAAAAACCGTACCCAAAATGGCTGCCCCCAGCGGAGGATTGGCCGAAAACACCACGTAGCCAATGAGTAGTAACATCAACAAACCCAACCATTTGGCAAAATTATCCATGACTTTGCTCGCTTGCGGCAACAAAAAAATGCCGATGGCCAGTGCCGCGCTCATCAGCGCACCCACTTTGGCATCTAAGCCACTCATTGCCGCCACGCCCAAGCCCGCACCCGCCACATTGCCAATATTGAAAGCCAAACCACCCGCCACAATCAACGCCGAAAGCAGGTAGCCCAGGCCGAAAAACAGCTCGTTGGCAATGTCTTGGGCGCGTTTTTCGGTTACGGCTATAATGCGCCAAATATTGAGCTGCGCGCCCAAATCAAGCACAATAGAAAGCAGAATAACAAAGCCAAAGTTGGCCAATAATTTTTCGGTAAAAATGGTGGTTTGGGTTAAAAAACCAGGCCCAACGGCAGACGTAGCCATCAAAAAAGCCGCCCCCCAAATGGTAGATGATGTTTTGTTTTTTTTAGCGAACATTTTGTAGCTTATTTGGCCAAAAATTTTGTTTTTTTATGGCTACGGCTAAATTTCTACAAAGGAAAGCAATTTTGAACCATTCTGTTAGCGTAAAAATGCCTGTTTTGTATTTGTGCCAAAAAGAAGTACGCCAGCAAACGACCAATCTGTTCACTTATAATTTTTGAAAGTTCGTGCATCTATTTTAACTTGCAGCCCCAAACAAAACAAACCCAATTCCATGACATTTCCTGCCGATTTAAAATACACCAAAGACCACGAATGGATTCGCTTAGAAAGTGCCGACGTGGCCGTAGTTGGAATCACTGATTTTGCCCAAAAAGAACTGGGCGACATTGTTTACGTGGACATCAGCACCGTGGGCGAAACCGTAGCCGAAGGCGAGGTATTTGGCTCGGTAGAGGCCGTAAAAACTGTTTCCGACTTGTTTATTCCGATGACTGGCGAAGTATTGGAAGTAAACGACCAACTCGATGCCGCGCCCGAACTCGTGAACAACGACCCTTATGGCAATGGTTGGATGGTAAAAATAAAGGTTTCAAACCCCGAAGACATCAACAAGCTGCTCTCGGTAGAAGCCTACCAAGAGCTCATTGGTGAGTAAAATAAGAACCCAATCAGGCTCCGATAAGGAGCCTTTTTTTTGAAATATGCTAATTCGCTCCGTAAAAATTGTTGATAGCCAGTCGCCTTTCCACCATCAAACAAAAGACGTGTGGATAGAAAACGGTGTGATTCGTCAAATTGGCGACGCGCTGTCGGTGGCAAATACTGAAGTACTGACGGGCAGTAATTGGCACCTTTCGCCTGGCTGGATAGACATGCGCACCACCACCGGCGACCCAGGCCTCGAACACAAAGAAGACTTGCAGTCGGTGTGCGCGGCGGCGGCGGCGGGTGGTTTTACCGAAATAGCCATTTTGCCCAACACCGAACCCGCCCTCGACTCCAAAGACACCGTGGGCTACGTGCAGCGCAGTACGCAACAAAATTTGGTGCAAGTACACGCCATTGCGGCCGTAACCAAACAGTGCGAAGGCAAAGATTTTACCGAAATGATTGACCTCACGCACGCGGGGGCAGTGGCTTTTTCGGACGGGACGCACCCCATTCAAAACACCCACATTTTCTTAAAATCGCTCCAATACTTGCAGCCGCTCAATCGGGTGCTAATCAACCGCGCCGAAGATTTGCAACTGACTGCTTACGGCCAAATGAACGAAGGCATCAGCAGTACGCTGTTGGGAATGCGCGGAATGCCCGCCGTAGCCGAGGAAATTATGCTCATGCGCGACCTCAAACTGCTCGAATACTTGAACGTAACCAGCGAACTGCCCATCTTGCATTTTTCGACCATTTCTACGGCTACTTCGGTGCAGCTTATCAGAGAAGCCAAAGCCAAAGGTTTACCCATTTCGTGCGATGTGGCCGCCCACCAAATGGTGTTTGACGACGCTGTGCTGAGCGGATTTGATTCTAATTACAAAGTCAATCCGCCTTTTCGCAGTGCCCAAGACCAAGCCGCGCTTTGGCAGGGCTTGGCCGACGGTACCATCGACGCAGTCGTGTCTGACCACAGCCCGCACGAAGAAGAGGCCAAAAACTTAGAATTTGACTTGGCCGCTTTTGGCATAACTGGCCTCGAAACAGCCTTTGCGTTGCTCTGCACGTACGGCAAAGATGCGCTTTCGCTGAGCCAAACAATTGATAAAATTACCCACGCACCGCGCCGTATTTTGCGTTTATCCGACATCACAATTGAAGAAGGAAACGCGGCAAATCTCACCATTTTTGACCCAAGCCAAACTTGGACTTTTACCAAAACACGCTCTAAATCTAAAAATTCGCCTTTTTTTGGTAAAACCTTGACAGGTAAACCATTATACGTAATAAATCGCGGGCTTGTGGGGAAGTGTGGATAACTCTGTGGATAACTATGAAAACTGTGTTTAACTTTTTTAATCAAAGCCTCATCAAAGTACCTGCGGCTTTCGGTGCTTTAACGAGCATATTGTGTTTCTTTTATTTTTTGGCACTTTACGCGGTCGGTATTACGCCGTTGGGCAATAAAAAAATACTGGATTTTGGCATTCACATCATTATGATGGTAGCCGCAGTTTGGTATTATCGCAAATACGTAGGCCACGGAATGTTGCACCTCTGGGAAGCCCTCAGCATTTGTTACGTACTCAACACGTTTGCGGCCATCTTAACGGGCTGGTTTATTTACGGCTTTTTAACCTACGGCGACCCTACTGTTTTTACCAATTATTTGGCTGAAATGAATCAACTCATCGTCAGTACCAAAGGGCAATTGATAAAAGAATTGGGGCAAGCCGAATACCAAAAAATGCTCGCCGACGTGGCCAATATCAAACCCGCCGACTTGATTTCGGACGAGCTGGCCAAAAAAACGGTGTTGGCTATTTTTCCTGCTTTGGTCATCTCGCTGATTTTCCGCAAGCAAGACTACGGCGTTTTTCAGCAATAAAAAATGCGCAGTCTATAAACCAAAATCAATAGTAATTCGTTGATTAGTGGTTACTTGTAACAACAAATATCAATTTAAACCAACACAACCAAATGAAAAAATTAATCATTGTCTCATTACTCAGCATTGCCACCAGCGCAGCTTTTGCCCAAGAAGAGGTTTTTGCGGGCAAAAAAATAACCGAAACAGGCGCGATAGCCGCCGCCGAATTGCCCCAAAAAATGGCCGAAAAAACCGCCATGCCCGCCAAAGTAACGGGAACGGTAGAATCGGTGTGTAAGGCCAAAGGTTGCTGGATGAAAGTAAAAACCGAAGATGGTCAAACCATGCGCGTTACGTTCAAAGATTACGGCTTTTTTGTACCCAAAGACATTGAGGGAAAAACGGTAGTGTTTGAGGGCGAAGCCAAAGTAAAAACTACGCCTGTGGCCGAGCTGCAACACTATGCCGAAGACGCGGGCAAAAGCAAAGAAGAAATTGCCAAAATAACCGAAGCAAAACGCGAACTCACTTTCGTAGCCGACGGCGTAATTGTAAAAAAATAAATTTTTCAAAAACCGACATTCCGCACCCTAAGCGTAGATTTTGAAAATAGGTACGGAATGTGGGTTGTTGAAAATAGAAAAGACTTTTGTTACTGCAATAAGCTCCATAATGTGGGCTTATTGCAGTAACAAAATAGAAACGTTAGGCTACTAAGTAGTTAAGTGAAATTAGGCGGTTCGCCGCTGCGATTCGGGGCCGCCCGTGCGGTATTATTATTGGTGGCACGACTGATTTAATACGCTCAATAAAAGCATCTTAAGTAATAGTCGTGCCACCCATTAAATATACGCAACTACTTACCACCCAAAATATCCCTGCGGCTTTACGCCTTTGTCGCGCAGGTACATGATGCACTGGCCTCGGTGGTGGATGATGTGATTTTCCATGGCATAAAACAGCCGCCACATCGGAATTTCACCGCCCGTAAAGCCCGTTTTTTCGTAGAGTTTGGCTTCGGGAAGTTCGGCAATGTTTTTTTTGACAAAGGCATACATGGCCTTTACTTCTTTGATAAGCTGCTCTTTGGGCATTTGCACGGGCAATTTGCGGCCTTCGTTGGGGTTTTTTACACCCGTACGCCCCGAAATTTGGTTGAGCGTAAAGACCACACAATGCCGAAACTGCTCCGTAAAAGTCATCACCGAGTCCACAGTTTTGTAGGTGTAATGTTCGGCGGGCATTTGCTCGCAGATGGCCAGCGTATATTTTTCTGACATTTCGTAAGCCTCAATCAACTCTTGGCGTAGTTCGGCAGTACGGTTTTGAGCGTAGGCATATTGGCCAAAAAATAAAACAAAAACAAGCGATAGTTTTTTTATAATATATTGGTTTTAAGTGTTTTCTAATACAAAAATCATTCTGGGAGAGGTCGATAGCTCAAAGGGTTGGAGGTGATAATCGCCCCAAAGTTGGCTGATTTTTAATTGATTTTGTTCAAAGTAAGCCTCAAATTCTTCTCTCGAAATGAGCTTTACTTTTTCGTAAAAAAGGTGCGATTTGCCTTCTACTTCAAAGGCGATTTCCTTCACAACCCACTGGTCTTCTACGTAGCGTTTAATCTGAAAAGTGATGCCCCCCGTGCGTTTGATTTCTTCGGCCACAAGTTGCTGACGCACCTGCTCAGGGTTTAGAAAATCAATAACAACACGGCCTTCGGGTTTGAGGGCAGCTTTCATGGCTTGCAACGCCCGTAAGTCGTCGGCAGGGTCGTCAAAATACCCAAAACTGGTAAATAAATTGAGTACGGCATCAAATTTTTGGAGCGCATACACTTGCCGCATATCGTGTACGGCAAAATGCAGCGTTGGATTGGCAAAACGTTGGGCAAAGCGAATATTCTGCGGCGAAAGGTCGAGGCCCGTAACGTCAAAGCCTTTTTGGTTGAGATAAATGGCATGCCGACCACGGCCACAGCACAAATCAAGCAGGGTGGCATTGGCACAAAAAGAGAGCTTATCGGCCAGATTATCAATCAGTTGATGGGCTTCTTTATTGTCGCGGTTTTGGTACAAAATGTGGTAATACGGACTGTCAAACCACTCCCCAAACCACTCTTTACGGGGTTTTGTCATTGGGGGCTACGCGGTTATGGGCTTGCTCAAACACTGCCGCAACATTTTTTCAAAACCTGCGGGTTTGAGCAATTTGCCAATAAAGACAATGCGGCTTATTTTTGGCTCATTTGGCTCCCATTCTCGGCCTGGTTCGATGGCCAAACTCTTGCCCACCGACTGCACGATGAGCTTTTTGGAATGTTCGTTGCTATACACAATGCCCTTGACCCGATACACATCTTTGGCCTGAAAAAGCAAAAAGACTGTTAAGTGGTGGTTCAATTCGCGCAAATCGAATGGCTCATCAAACCGAAAACTCAACGATACGATGTCGCCGTGGGCATGGTGGTCGTGCTTGTGGTCATGGTCGTGTGCGCAAGTGTGGTCGTGTGAGCAGGTGTGGGCTTTGGCTTCTTTTTTGGGTTCATTTTTAAAATCTTGGTCGCGTTCGAGCGCGAAAATTTCGTCAATGGGATAGGCGTTTTTATGGCCTATCAAAATTTTGGCAAAAGGATTCAAACCTTCGAGTATGGTTTTGATTTGCTGCACATAATCGGGCGCAACATTATCGGTTTTGTTGATAAGAATCACGTCGCTAAACGAGATTTGTTTGATGGCCTCGGTGGTGTCGCGCAGTTGGTCTTCTACGAGTTCGGCATCAACAAGGCACACCACGCGTTTCAAATCAAAGGTTTTGGCAATGCTTGGGTCGCTCATAAACGGAACAGCCACACCAGCAGGGTCGGCAATGCCCGTGGTCTCAATAATCAACTCATCGAAAGTATCGCGTTTGTCGTAGAGTTCGTTGAGCAGGTCGTAGAGATTGTCGTTGAGGGTACAGCACAAACAGCCGTTGTTCAACGAAAAAAGGTCATCGTCGGCTTTGATAATCAGCTCACTGTCAATGTCTTCTTCGCCAAATTCGTTTTCAATAATGGCAAATCGGGTACTGCTTTTTTGTTTCAGGGCAGCATTCAAAAACGTCGTTTTTCCTGCGCCCAAAAAACCCGTTAAAAGGGTTACTTGTTTTGACATGGTGTGGATTATTTAGTAGATGCTAAAAATAACAGTTCGGTTTTGTTGGGGTTTAACTTTCGGTAAAAACACGCTTTGCGGTGCCGTCCGTCAGGGTCAAAGGTATGACAAACGCCCTCGCCAAGCAAGGTAACACGATACACAAGCGCGTCTTGGTCGCAGTCCACCAAGATTTCGTCCACCCGCAAAAAATCGCCCGAAGTCTCTCCTTTCGTCCAAAGTTGTTGGCGCGAAGTGCTGAAAAATGTGGCCATACCGCTCCGAATAGTCTCCTCAAAAGCCGCTTCACTAACCGATGCCAGCATCAAAATTTGCCCTGTGCTGCTCTCTTGCACAGCCACGGGCAGCAAGCCCCCGCGTTTTTCAAATTGCAAGTGCAGTTGGGTGGACTCTTCGAGTACTTCGATGCTTATTTGTTCAAAATCGGTGTTCATTTATCATTGCGTTTTGGTATTGGGTCGTGGCCGTGGCCGCCCCAGGGATGGCAAGTTGAGAGGCGTTTTAAGCCCAGCCATGTGCCTTTAAACGGCCCCCACTCTTTGATGGCTTCTACCATGTACTGCGAGCAGGTGGGTGTGTAGCGGCACGAGTTGGGCAAATAAGGCGACAGCACGGCCTGATAAAGCCGCACAAATCCAATCAATATACTCGTTATCAGTTGTTTAAGCATGAATACTTGGCATTTTGTTTAGACAACATTTATGGCTTATTTTCATTACAAACAGCGCAAGTACCCGTAATAAGCACGTTATGGTTTTGCAAAACATATCCTTGAGGTAAGGCAACGGGCAAAACAATGCTATTCTCAATGGCCTCAATATGCCCACAATCGGTGCATTTGAAATGGGCATTTTCAGCTTTTTTTTCACCACGACACAGCAGAAAGCGTTGGCCTCTTTCGTCCAATATCTTGGTAACCAATCCTACTTCTATCAAAGTCAGCAAGGTACGATAAACCGTTACACGATCGGCTTCGAGCGTCAATTTTTGCTCAATTTCGTGTTGCGAAAGTGCGTAAGCGTGATTCATCAAGATTTCGACTATCTGCCTGCGGGCGGGCGTAAGACGCAACCCGTGCTGTTTTAGAGATTCATCAACTGTATCCATCTTTTTGAAAGTCTTTGAATAATAAACTTGGTTGAATGCCTTCGTTGTGCTGGTATTTTCCGCTTCGATAAGGCACATAATCGCCTTCGAGCGTGTGGTAATAAATCTGGCAAATATCCACGCCCGCATAAATCTTGATGGGCTGCACGCAAAACAGTTCGAGGGTCCAGAAGCCCGCAAAACTCACGTCGCCAAAACCCGCCGTTACGTGTACAAACAACCCCAGTCGCCCTACCGACGAGCGGCCTTCGAGCATTGGCACGAGGTTTTCGGTGCGGGTATGTTCTACGGTTCGGCCTAAGTACAGGCGATTGGGTTCCATCAAAAAGCCTTCTGGTGGAATAACAACACGCCGCGCTTTGTTTTCCTGCTTCATGTCCAACAAGTGGTCATTATAAATCAACAACTCGTTGTGCAACCGCAAGTTATAGCTGTTGGGATTGATTCGATTTTCGTCGAATGGTTCGATAAAAATATCTTTCCCGTGTCGTTTTTTAATTTCTAAACCTGATAGTATCATTTTTCGTGCAACAATGTTGCAAATTTAAACAAAGATTTTAGTTTTATCGCTACTTTTGCATCAACGTTGCAAATAACCCATTTTCAATTTATGCTACCTTTCTAAAACCTACGGAGAGCAAACCGCCAACGCGTAGTCGGCGAAGGGATGCGGCAAAAGTGGGTATCGCCATTGATCTGGGCTACTGTTATTTTTAGGAGTTATACTTTTTCGCTTCTTGGTTATCATTTGTTTTGAGTTGTTTGGGTAATGCTATTTTTGGTAGCACGAAGATAGATTGCACTCTTTCAAAAAGGTTAAATAGCTCATTTTGAAGAATTTAAGTTTAGGTCGGCGAAAATAATAAGAGGTAAAACTTTTTTAGAACAAGGAGAGCAAACTCGCCATCTTCTAAAAAAATTTTACCTCTTACCAAATACCTAAGTTGTATTTATTTCTTGAACTTAAGGTCTAATTTAGAATCTTACGTTCAATGTAGCATTGAGCATTGTACCCAACTGACTGAACTGAGAACCGTCGTAAGTAACATTTGAGTAGCGACCGTTGAAGGTAATCAAGTTGTACTGCTCAAAGTATTTTGCCGATGGAACGTTATTGTTGGCATCATAGCGGGTTTTGGTCCCTGTTTTGAGGTCAATAAAATCCCATTTGGGCATTACATTGAGTAAGTTATTGACATTAAAGCTCAACGTTGCCATCTTTGTTACGGGAATACTAACGGCCAAGTCGGTTACTAAACCAGGCGTAAACTCTGTATCAGTATTATCGTCCAAACCATTTTGATGGAAGCGAGTTGGCCCAAATAAGGTATTATTCAAGCTAAAACTGATTTTTTTGATGGTGTAATCAAAGCCCAAAATAACTTTGTATTGGGGGCGTGAAGAAAATAACAACGCATCTTGGGTACGGTCAAAGACGGATTTTCCGGCATCGGCAATCAACTTGGGGTTGTTGATAGAGTTGTACTTGTTTTCGATGGTGTAGTTACCAGCCAAATTGATATTCAACTTGTTACCACCCAACATAACATTACGTTGCGAAACGACAAAGTCAATTCCCGAAGTAGTTGTATTCAAGGCATTTGAGAAGAAACTCACCGCCACTATACCGTTGCTTTTCAAGATATTATCCAACGGGGTTGTTCCACTTACTGTGCCAGTAATCTCCGACCCCAACACAATCCGGTCTTTTACTTGGATGTTGTAGTAGTCGAGCGTAATGCTCAAATTTTTGTTTGGATTCAAGCCAATTCCTAACGTAAAGTTTGTTGATTTTTCGGGAGTCAATTTTGGTACACCCAACGCAAATGCTTGTGGACTTACGTTGTTTACGATGCCCTTGGTTTGAATACCTTGCCCTGGAACAAAGCTTGCTTGCGCCAATTGCTGGTAGATTTGGTGCAACAATGGCGCACGAAAACCCGTTGAAAACGAAGCACGAAGCGTTATTTTATCGTCATTAAATTTATAGCGACTACTTACTTTAAAAACCGTGGCATTGCCAAAGTCGCTGTATTGCTCAGTACGGAGCGTACCGTTTAACAAGAAATCAGGGGTAACATCAAACCCTAAATCTACATAACCACCAAAGTTGAAACGAGTAAAAGTCCCCGCATTATTGGGTGTAGTACCCGGGAATGAATCGGCTCCACCTCTAACATAAGAGGCGGTGTCTCCTTCAAACACACTAAAAGTCTCTGCGCGAAACTCCGAACCAAAAGCGAAAGTTACTTTATCGCTCAATAGCTTAGATACGTCGATATTTCCTACATTGTGATGAAACTCATAGCCGCCAGGTCTGAAATAAGTAGGCGAGTTTTTGCCTAAGCCACGGTTACGTGAGTTGGATACTGTGTAAATTTGCTTGTTGTTACCTGTGGTGAAACTAAGGTCGGTTTTCCAGCCATTTTTTTCGCTACGAATACCAACTGTACCGTTATAGTCGTTCAAATCGCCCTGAAAATTAGGCACATAGCCCACATAAGGCTGCCCTGCTGGTGTGAGTAGGCCATCGTCTGTTGTACGCCAGTAGGGTGTACGATAATTGGCAAAGCTGTTTACTTTTTTATAGACATAAGCGGCATTGTAATAAAACTCCGAATTTTCGCCAAGTGGAATACCTCCGTTGATGGCAAACTTAGCCGCCGTGTTTTCGGGCTGGCCGTTTATGTTGCCTGCATCGGGATATTTGGCCAAAAATGACTTTACAGCACTCAGGGGGGCACCAAATCCTAAGTCGCCGTCGGCTTCGGCTTCGGCACTTACTTTTCCTGGGCGGTTTGCCAATGCCGTGCGGCTAAAATCAATGGTGTAGTTGATGTAGCCTTTTCCAAAATTAGCCCCATTGTTTACCGCAAATCCTATGTGTCCTCCGTCGCCTTTGCCAGTTATGCCTGTTATGATATTGGCCGAGCCATAGTCATATTTGTCTTTTAAAATGATGTTCATTACTCCCGCAATGGCATCAGAACCATATTGTGCGGAAGCACCATCGCGCAAAATTTCGACGCGCTTTATGGCTTGCTGTGGAATGGCTGAAATATCCGCCCCACTTTCTCCACGGCCAGGTGAAGTTTGAATATACATCAAGGCCGACGTGTTTTTTCGCTTTCCGTTAATGAGAATCAAGGTACGGCTCGGCCCCATGTTACGAATTTCATAAGGGTCTAAAAGCGAACTCGCGTCGTTTACGGGCGTATTGACCGTATTGAAAGAAGGTACGCGGTATTGCAACGCCTTGTCGAAGGTTGTTTGACCCGTACTCACCAAATCTTGTGCAGACAAAATATCCACAGGAACGGGCGAATCGGTCAAGGTACGTCTTGAAGTACGACTACCTACCGACACAACTATCTCATCTAAGGTGGTAGCAGAAACTTCAAGAATTACATTTTCGGTTACATCGCCGTTGTCAATAACGATGGTTTTGGTAAGGGTTTTGTAACCGATAGACGAGTAATTGATTTGGTAAGTTCCTTTTGCCAAAGACAACGAGTACTCACCATTGGCATTAGTAACAGTACCAGTAGTAGAACTGGCTACAGCAATAGATGCCCCAGGCACGCCGCCGTTGGCATCTTGAACTTTTCCTTTGAGGGAGAACTGTGCCCAAGCGAAGTTAGCATACAGGCAAACAAGAATTAAAGTAAAAATTTTTTTCATTAACATAGGTTGGTTTGATAATTAGTAAATTATTGAATTACAAAAAACGCTCGCAATATACAACAAACTAAATGAAAAAAGATAAGTATTTGGCCAATCACAGTTTTTGCAGTAGTTTCTTTAACTCCCGATGCACAATAGGACCTGTTTCGGGACCCACTGAATTAATTTCGCCGTAGAGTTGATTTTTTTCTCCGTACAAATAGGGAGCTTCGGTGTCCCATTCAGATTTTGGAATAATGTAGCCGAGTTCGTCGTTGGCCAAGCCCAAAACTATTTTGTATTTACCCCCCATGAGGCTGCGCAAAGCGGGCGTTTCGACGGGCGTTTTTAGTCCAAAATCGGCTTCGGCGGGGGTTTCGATGCCGCCGTTTACTATTTCGGGATAAATCTCTCCTGGCACCGTTATAAAACTTAGGTCGCCCATGCGCCAAGCAGCTACCTCAGTCCTGAATTTACCCCATTTGCTGTAACCTGCGTCTAATACCCCCAATGCAATAGCCGCTTTGAAAGGCGCATTATCGAGGGGCAATTCAAAGGTTTTGGCCAGCAATCTAATTCCTTTTTTGACGGGTTCGGCTTTTTCTATGGCGCTCAAAACCAGCAATGCCAAGGTTTTTCCTTGGGCCTCGGCTTTGGCAAACGAAGGTTCTTGGTATTCTTTTTCTGCAAATGGGTCTTTTATTTTGACGCTTGGCGAGGTGGTCATCAGTCCGCCTACGCAACCAGTAGCATAAACTACCGTGCCTCCTGTGCCTTTCTTGACCAACTTTTGACCGTCATAAACGCCTTTTTCTAAGCCCTCGCGCAAGTAATGCGGAAAGTCGGAAGTGATTTGCAGGTTGTCGCTCCAAAGCGTTTCGGGGTGATTGCCCCACACCACCAACGTCCCCAGCGTGGAGTTGGTTTGGGTGTCGGTAGCGTGTAAAATGTAGATTCCGTCGTCTTTCACGATGGGTTTACGGGTGTCGGTTGTTAGGTTCTGCGCGCCCGTTAAGTCTTGCGCCACGCGCAGGTTGGCGGGGCGTGCTTGGGTCATTGCTTTGCCAATCGCTTGTACTACTTTGTCTTCCACCATTTTTTCATAGGCCGCGTTCACGCCACTTTTCAGGTAGCTGTCGCCCCACATTCCAATCATGTCGGGGGCTTCGTGGTTGTGCGTAGCGCAGATTACGGTGTAAGAAATGCCCCATTGAGCAGGGATTTTGCGGCGTACGTTCAGCACGTTTTTGTGCGAAAAAGCAATCAAATCTACCGCCACAATGGCCAAGCGCGTGTGGCCGTCGTCTATCAGAACTGCCCTAGCCCATAGGTCGTCGTGCACGCCATTGGCCGCGCGGCTGTTCTGAAACCCCGCCATCCAGACCGCATCTAAGCTGCCATTGTGGTTCATATCTTGGTATGTGTCGCCATTTTCGGGGTCGTAGGCGGCATTTTTGTTGGTATCAACCCATTTTTCGGATATTTGTGGCGTAATTTTAACCGCTGCAAATCCCGCTCGATAAGTTACCTCGCCGAGTGGTGCGGCAATGTCTAAGTTAAGTTCATAATCTGGATGCCGGTCGCGGCTGTTGTAATACCCGTAGCCCATCAAAAAACAAGCAACAAATAAAAGAGCCAATCCAAAAGCCGACCATTTTATCTTTTTCATAACGCAAGTTCAAGTTTTGTTTTACCCCAAAAGTACTTTCAATCAAGGAGTTTGCCCAAAAAACTTATTAAAAGGTTGGCTGAGTTGTAAGCGGCGGTTGTAGTGAAGTTAATCATGGTTTCGTTGGCGTTGCTGTCGGCTTTGTCGCTGATACTCCTAATAATGAGGCAAGGTACTTGCTGCTGCCAGCACACTTGCGCCACCGCACCACCTTCCATCTCTACGGCATCGGCCCCAAAGTCGGCCATGAGTTGCAGCACTTTTGTTTCGGACGAGATAAACTGGTCGCCCGTAGCTACTACGCCCGTGCTTATTTGGGGCAGTCGGCCTTGGGTAGTTAGTTGCTGAAATTGCGTTTGTTGCGCGGCGTTTTCGGCCATGACGAGCAGCAGGGAGTCGGCCTTAAAGTAAAGCGGATTTTTTTGCTTTAAAACGGGGTTTCGGGTTTCCCAGATGGTAAACAGATTGTTGCCCACTGCGCCAAAATCGTGTTGCAATGTACTTTTGGCCAGCACAATGTCGCCTGGTTGTAAGTCGGCCCGCAGCCCGCCCGCAATGCCCGTAAACAGCACCCGTTTGGGTTTAAATTGCCGCAGTAGCAAAGAAGTCGTCATAGCCGCGTTGACCTTACCAATGCCCGTGCCTGCTATCACCACGCGCTTGCCTGCTATTTTGCCACTGTAAAAGCGAATACCGTGGATGAGGTGTTCTTTCGGGTTTTTTAGCTCTTGCCGCAGCAGTTTTATTTCTTCGTCAAAAGCCCCCAACAGCGCCGTAACAGGCCGAGGTTTGTAGAGCTGGGCTTGCGCAGATGCGCAAATAAACACGCACAGCAGTAAATAAACAGTAGATTTAAGTCGCATTGAAAGTGGTTTTTTACAGAAATGCAAAGGTAAGCAGCCCTTTGTTTAAAATGTGCCTATTTGCCAATAAAACAACGCCATGCTTGGCCCAAAACAACGCCATGCTTGGCGTTGCTACCGATAAACACGCCCAGCAAAATTATTTTTCAACATTGTGCAACTTTCCGATAGGTAATTGCATCTATGAATCGTAATCAAACTTAAAAAAACCTAAAAAGCCATGAAAAAGCTCATTCACTTCGTTTTGGTGTGCGTATTGAGCAGCACCGCCGCCGTATTTGCCCAACAAGAAGGCGAAACTCCTTATTTTTCTAAAAATTTTAAAGTATCAGAAATTGATCGCCTCAAAGTAAAAACTTCGGGCGGGGCCATTAGTGTAAAAGGTGGCGCCACCGACGAAGCCCGCGTAGAAATGTACGTGCGCTCCAACAACTGGAACGGCAAATCTAACCTCAGCAAAGAAGAAATTGAAGAGCGGCTCGAAGAATATAACATCACCGTGCGCCGCGCTGGTACGGAGTTGCAGGCCATTGCCGAACGCAAAAACAAAGGTTGGAATGACTGGAAACGCAGCCTGAGTATTTCGTTTAAAGTATATGTACCCGAAAAAATAACCACCGACATCAGCACTTCGGGCGGTAGTATTACGCTGGTTCAGCTTAAAGGAAAACAAGATTTTCAGACCAGTGGCGGTAGTTTGAACCTGCAAGACATTGGCGGTCAAGTGCGTGGGCGTACTTCGGGTGGTAGCATTAAACTCAACGGTGGCAGCGACAACTTAGACCTCCAAACCAGCGGCGGGAGCATCACCGCCGAAAACGTACGTGGTAGCTTACAATTGAGCACTTCGGGCGGCAGTATAAACTTAAAAAACCTGTCGGGCAACACCAAAGCTACTACCAGCGGCGGCAGCATTAAGGCCGATGGCATTGAAGGCGAACTCAGAACCAGTACTTCGGGCGGCTCTATTCGGCTGACAGCCATTAATGCCAGCCTCGAAGCATCTACCAGTGGTGGGGGCATCGAAGCCGAAATGATAGGACTGGGTAGTTACCTCAAATTGGCATCGAGCGCAGGGAGCATTCGGGTCAAAATGCCCATGGACAAAGGCATGGATTTGGACTTAGATGGCGACCGCGTGCAAGTGGGAGAGCTTTCTAAGTTTGACGGAACACTCGAAAAAGACCGCGTGAAAGGTTCGGTAAACGGTGGGGGCATTACCGTCAGAATGGATGCCAGCGCGGGCGGAGTCTATATCAATCGGTAAAATTCGGTCAGTAGTATTTCAATACAAACGAAAAAAGCGGGATATCCCGCTTTTTTCGTTTGTTATTTAGTTCTGAACCATTTTGCCCAAATAATGATAAAATGGCGTTTTGCTGTTTTCGTTTTTTGGTTTGTACTTACCCGTTACGAGTGGCACGTACATCACACGGCGGCGGCTTTCTTCGCCAAAATTGGGCGATTGCTGCACGCGGTGCCAAAGTCGCCCGTCGTGTACCGTCAGGTCGCCTGCTTCAATATCAAAACCTACTTCGTCGGGTTCTGAAGTGTGGTCCATAAACGGTTTTTTCCAGAACAACATCTTAAAAATATTCTGTTTGTGGGTGCTGGGCATCACGCGCAGGCCGCCGTTTGACATGGGGCAAGTATCCAAGTGAATACCCACGTTGAGCATCGGCATTATTTTTTGTCCCAAAAACAGGTCGCGGGGGCTGTCGGTGTGCCAGCCCATCTGTGAAAACGCGCTGCTGGGAGTTCTTACGTAATGATTTACCACCAATCCGTCTTTTTCATCTTCGCCCAAGCGGCCTTCGTAAGGGTGCAAGAAATCAACCAATGCTTTGAGGCGCGGGTCTTGCAAGAGGTCGTGCAGCGCGGGGCTATACTGCGACGTAAACGCCAACCGCTGAATCATTTTGTTGCCGTTTTCGTCTTGGCCAAACTTGAGCGGCACGCCGTTTACTTTCTCTACGCCGCTGTCTATCCAATCTTTTTCTACGCGATGCACTTCGCTCAAAAACAACTTGACTTTTTCTTTGTCGATAAAATTTTTGAAATGAATGAACCCATATTGGTCAAAAAAAGCCAACTGCTCGGGCGTTAGCTTTTCTCCTAATTCAAAAAGACCTTGTTCTATTTTTCTCATATTGATAAACGAAACTTCTGGTTATTTCACTTTAATTAAACAATTAAATGGCTGTTATTAAATATACAAAGGCTTACTCAATTGACATATTTTTCTACAAAATAAAAGCGTATCTGCATTATTAACAAATTGTTACGGGTTTAAAATTCAACCCTGTTTTTGATAACGTCTGTATTTTTGAATTTATTAAATATTTCAAAAAGTATTAAAATGCTAATAATCAATTTGTTGTTTGTGTTTTTTGGCTATTTATTTTGAAATAAAGTCAGAAAAGTAAGTGCAAAAGTACAGCTTTTTTTTGATAAAAATGGCCTTATATCGCTACCAAAAAAATACCTACGAAGCCGCAATAACCGAAATTTCTACGTTTACATCTTTGGGTAGTCGGGCTACTTCCACGGTTTCGCGGGCGGGATATTGGCCCGTAAAAAATTGGCCATAGACTTCGTTTACTGCGCCAAAGTTGTTCATGTCTTTCAAAAAAATACTTGTCTTAATAATGTGTTGGTAGTCAAGTCCTGCGGCCTTCAAAACTGCCCCAAGGTTGTGCATTACTTGGCGGGTTTCTTGCTGAATGTCGCCCGCTACCACGTTGCCCGTTGCGGGGTCTATCGGAATTTGGCCTGACACAAACAGCATATTTCCTGCCATAACCGCTTGTGAATAAGGCCCAATCGGGGCGGGGGCATCGGTTGTTAAAATGATTTTTTTTGACATAACACGAAAAAAATAAAGGTGGTTAAAACTGAGAATACGATTGCTCCATTTGATAAGGGCAATTGAAAAATAGCGCGGAAAGAGCCAATTTTGCAACGACAAAAATAGGTCAATTCGTTTACAAAATCTTGATGCCTGCTTATCTTTTCACTTATGGCACGTTGCGGCGCGAATTTAGCAATTCGTTTGCCCAACAACTGCGGCAAAAAGCCCTTTGGTGCGGCAAAGCCAGCCTCACGGGCCAGCTTTACGACTTGGGCCAATACCCAGCTGCCGTTTTTGAGACCGCCCAAACCCAACTCGTACACGGTGAGGTGTGGCTGCTGACCGACTTTGGCCCAACCATTGCCCTGCTCGATGATTATGAAGGCACAAACGACCCAACTCCCGAATACGTCCGTGTGTTGGTTCCTGTGCATCTCAAAAATGGCGAAACCTTACTTTGTTGGGCGTATCAATACAACTTCTCTGTCAGCGGTTTGCCACTTATTGCGCACGGCGATTACTGGCGTTGGAAAAATGAGTAACAGAAAAAAGCGCAACAATGTTGCAGAAGCCTTATTTTTGCAAAAAGAAAAGATAGAATGAAGAAAGGGCTGTTGGTGGGTTTGGTGGGTTTGCTGTGGCAAAGCAGCGCGTTGATGGCCCAAACGCCCAATCCTTGTCATTGTTTTTTGAAAGGCATTATCAAAGACCAAGACAGCGGAAAACCCATTGCGGGGGCTGTTGTGAGAATCAAAGAAAACGGACGCTTTGCTATTGCCAACGCCGACGGACGCTACGTGATAGAAAAGTTGTGCCAAGGACAATACACCCTCGAATGCAAAATGGTGGGCTATAAACCTACCAGCGTGCCACTCTCGCTCGAACACGACGCGGTCGAAGAAAGTTTTGCCCTCTCGGAAGAAGAAATACACTTGCAAGATGTTGAAATAACAGCCCGCAAAGTAGAAGCACCGCTCGCTCAAACCGCCACCACCCTACAAGGCCCGCAACTTGACCAAACGCGCGGCCAAACCCTCGGCGAAGCCCTCAAAAATATAACGGGCGTAACCACGCTGCAAACGGGTACTTCCATTGCCAAACCCGTTATTCACGGTTTGCACAGCAACCGCGTACTTATTATGAACAACGGCGTGCGGCAAGAAGGGCAGCAGTGGGGCAGCGAACACGCCCCCGAAATTGACCCTTTTGTGGCCAAACGCCTGACCGTGGTGAAAGGGGCAGCGGGGGTGCGATATGGCTCTGATGCCGTGGGCGGCGTGGTACTGGTAGAACCCGATGAACTGCCCAACGGCGGTAAAATCAACGGCGAACTAAACACGGTTGGTTTTTCCAACGGTTGGCAGGGCGTGGTGTCGGGGTTGGTGCAGGGCAGCGTAAACAATTGGAAAGGCTTTGGTTGGCGGGTGCAAGGCACGCTCAAAAATGGTGGAAACGTGGCCACGCCCGCTTACCATTTGGCAAACACGGGCGTGCGCGAGCGCAACTTTTCGGTGGCCATGGGCTACCGAAATGCCCAGCGCGGCGCGGAGGTTTTTTACAGCCAATTCAGTACCATTTTGGGTATTTTTGCGGGCGCACACATCGGCAATGTGTCCGATTTGTTGGCCGTTTTGAAAAATGGGGAGCCTTTTGTCCAAACCGATTTTTACCGTCAAATTGAACGGCCTTACCAAGATATTAACCACAACTTGCTCAAAGTCAAGGCATTTTATAATTTCAAAAATCAACGCCTTACCTTGACGTTTGGCCGTCAGCACAATTACCGCGCCGAATATGACCTCCATGGCCCCCAAGCCGCCACCCGCCCAGGACTGCTTTTCAATATTACTACTTTTACCAACGACCTCATCTACGAACACCAGCCCATTGCGGGCAAAATAACGGGGCAAATAGGTTTGAGCGGTTTGTACCAATATAACCTGTCGGACGGGCGGCCGCTGATTCCTGATTTTGACCAGCGAAACCTTGGCCTTTTTGTCATTGAACGTTACATTCGGACGCGATGGGAGTGGGAAATGGGCTTGCGGTACGACGCGCGACAGTTAGATGTTTATCAATTTGTGGGGCGTGTTTTGAACCCACGCCAGCACCGCTTTCAAAGTTTTTCGGGCACAGCGGGGGTGGTTTACAATGCCAATTCGCAGCTCTCGGCGCGGTTTAATGTAGGTACAGCTTGGCGGCCACCCAACGTCAATGAGCTGTATAGCAACGGTGTACACCACGGCGCGGCGGCTTTTGAAAAAGGCGACGCAACGCTCCAACCCGAAACAGCCCTCAACGCAACGGCCAGCCTCACCTACAACGCGCGGCGCTTAAAAGTCGAAATGGGTTTTTACCGCAACTTGATTGACAATTATATCTACGCAAAGCCCCAGCCCGAACCCATTCTGACCATTCGTGGGGCGTTTCCGTACTTTCAATACGTGCAAACCCGCGCCGTTTTTGCGGGCATAGACCTAACCACCGAATACGCCTTTTCGGCCAAATTCAAGCACCAAGCCAAACTCAGCTACCTGCGCGCTTACGACCAGCAAAACGACGATTTTTTGGTGCTAATTCCAGCCAATCGGTCAGAAAATACCCTCAACTACAACTTTGGAACAATCCTAAAATCGCACGATACGTTTGTGAGCCTTACGCATCTTTGGGTAGCCGAGCAGCGGCGTGTACCGCCCAATAGCGATTTTGCGCCTCCCCCACCCGCTTATCATTTGTGGACAGTGCAAACAGGCGGCACCTTCAAAGTTTCAAAAAGCCGCGCGTTAGACTGGGGTTTGAGCGTGCAAAATGCCCTTAACACGCCTTACCGCGACTACCTCAACCGTTTTCGGTATTTTGCCCTCGACCAAGGCCGCAACGTTTCGCTGCGTCTAAAATGGATATTTTAGTTGATATATTTGCAACATCGTTGCATAAATGTTACATTTGCTGCCTTGTTTCAAAAGATAAAAAACCATGTCAAATAAAAAACTTCCCGTAACTGTATTGAGCGGCTTTTTGGGGGCGGGCAAAACCACCCTTCTCAACCACATTTTGCACAATAAAGAAGGGCTGAAAGTGGCCGTCATTGTGAACGATATGAGCGAAGTAAACATTGATGCTCAGTTGGTTGCCAAAGAAAACACTTTGTCTCGCACCGAAGAAAAACTGGTTGAAATGAGCAACGGCTGTATCTGCTGCACGCTGCGCGAAGACTTGATGATAGAAGTAGAAAAACTGGCCCGCGAAAACCGCTTTGATTATTTACTTATCGAATCTACGGGTATTTCAGAACCCGTGCCAGTGGCTCAGACTTTTAGCTTTGTGGACGAAGAAAATGGCATTGACCTCTCCCAATGGGCCCAGATAGACTGCATGGTAACGGTGGTAGATGCCCTCAATTTTGCCAAAGATTTTGCGTCCACAGACACGCTCCAAACGCGCCAAATGAACGAAGAAAATCCCGACGACTACCGCACCATTGTCAATTTATTGACCGACCAAGTGGAGTTTGCCGACATCATTATTATCAACAAAGCAGATGCCGTAACGCCCGACCAACTTTTTGAGTTAAAGGCCGTTGTCAAATCGTTAAATCCTGTTGCTAAGGTAATTACGTCTAATTTTGGCAAAGTAGCACCGCAAGAAATCTTGAACACAGGCTTGTTTGACTACGAAAAAGCCGAGCAGTCGGCGGGTTGGATTCAAGAACTCAACAACCGCGAAAACGGCATAAGCCACACCCCCGAAACCGAAGAATACGGCATTTCTTCTTTTGTGTTTCGGAGCAAAAAACCGTTTCACCCTGGTCGTTTCTGGAACTACATCAGCGAAAACTGGCCTGCGGGTATTATTCGTAGTAAAGGACTTTTTTGGCTGGCTTCGCGGCCCGACGCGGCTCTTAATTGGAGCCAAGCGGGTGGTTCGTTGCGCGCCGAGTCGGCCGGAGTTTGGTGGGCCAGCATGGGCTTTGCCGAACGTATTCGCTACCAGTCGTTTGCAGACAATCAAAAAGAAATTGAAGCACGTTGGGATAAGCAGTTTGGCGACCGTCAAAATGAGCTTGTTATTATTGGCCAAGATTTAGAAAAAGAACTGATTACCAACGAACTAACCGACTGCCTCTGTACCCAAGAAGAAATTGAGTACATGGAGCTGGGCGGTACGTTCAAAGACCCATTTCCCGTTTTATAATTTTTTTAATTTTAATTTTTAAACACCATGACACACTTGCGTTTAAGTATTGTTTTGACGTTGCTGGTAGGCATTACTGGCACTTTTTCGGGTTGTAAAAAAGACGACCCCGCCCCCGAAGACGAAAATGAGTTGATTACCACGGTACGTTTGAAATTTACTGATGGTACGAATGTGCAAACTTTTCAATGGCAAGACCCCGATGGCGACGGCGGCAAAGCACCGACCATTCAGAACGTAGCCCTCAAAATCAACAAAACGTATAAATTGGACGTTGAGCTGCTCGACGAAAGCAAAATGCCCATTGTTGACCAAACCAAAGAAATAACCGAGAAAAAAGACGAGCATTTGTTTGTGTTTACGCCCGCGCCCGCCAGCTTGCTCACCTACACGTACGGCGATAAAGACACCAAAAATTTTCCTATCGGCCTCACGGGCAGCGTCAAAACTACGGCAGCAGGAATGGGTACTTTGAAAGTGGTATTGCGCCACCAACCGCCCGTTAATGGCATGGCGCAAAAAAATGGCACGGCCACACCAGGTAGTTCAGACGTGGACATTACGTTCAACGTAGCCGTAACCAATTAAAAAACACCTTAACGCTTTACGTCCCACACGGCCACCGCGCCTTTTTCTGACGTTGCGGCCAAGTATTTTTCGTTGTTTGACCACGCAAGGGCAGTGATGCTCCCATTTATTTCCCACTCAGTTTGTACATACTCGCTGACTGGGTAGTCCCACACCAAAACGCGGCCTTGGGCATCGCCCGAGGCCGCGAGTGGGCCAACGCGCTGCGTGGCAATGGCCTTAACGGGGGCATCGTGGTCGTCGAGCATCGTAGCTCGATTGCCTTGTGGGCTGTTGGTTTGTGGGTTTATACCCCAACTTATGAGCATTCGTTGCGAAGCCGTAATGAGGTGTTGGCCGTCGGAAGTCCAAGCCATGCACTCAATTTTTTTAGGATAGCCCGTCATCTCCAAATCTTCGCCTTCTGAGTAAGGCAACAACCAGAAATGGAGGCACTTGTCTTGCGTACCCGCCGCCACAAACCGCCCATTTGGACTCACCGCCAACGACACAAACGAAATGGGATAGGGCATTACCTCCATGTTGTAGTCGTCTTTTTGAAACTGGTACAAATTGACTCCCCCGTAATAAGCGGCGGCCAGTTTTTGGCCATTTTCCGAAAAACTCAACCCCGAAACTGTGCTGCCGTGGCCTGTAAAATGGTAGCGTAATGTGAGATTATTATCAAATATTTTGAGGCTTTTTCCCGCCGAAGCCGCCAGTAGTTGCATTTTTTCGTTAAAAACAAGCTGTTCAACCCAAGCCTTGGGGCTTTGTTCGTTTACGTCGAAACTACCGATTAGTTCACTGTTTTCAGCGTTCCAAATATTTAATTTACCGTCTTGCCCTGCTGTAGCAAGACGTACATCGTCGAGCCAAACTACTTTTGTACAACCTATTTTGTGGGCTATCCAGGTGGTTTGTTGGCCTTTCAAATCTTTCAAAAATATTTCACCGCCCGCCAATGCCACCGCCAAACGGGTATCGGAGGAATTCCACGCGCAGTCGATGGGGTAGTCGGCGAGGGTAGTAACAAACTGTTGATTTAATCGAACCATTGATTTGTGGGCTATTTTTAGGCTAAACAGTCAAAAAAATCGCGGGTCAGTTCGGCGCGGTCGAGGTTACGACCAATAAAAACCAGCTGGTTGAGTCGTGGCTCGTTGGTTTCCCACAATTTACCCTCGGTTGAGTCAAACAGCATGTGTACGCCCTGATAAATGTAGCGGAATGGGTCGTGTTTGAGGCTCAAAATGCCCTTCATTCGGAAAATATCCTGCCCTTTTTCGCGGAGCAAATACGACAACCACTCGTTTAATTTCATGGGGTCAAGGTCGCCTTCGTGCGTTATCCCCACCGACGTTACGCTCTCGTCGTGTTCGTGGCTATGGGCAAAGGCTTTGGTTTCTACGGGTTCGACGGCCACGCCGTTTTGGGTAATTGTACCGTTAAATTCGTCCAAACCGTGTTGGCTAAACAGCGCGTACAAACCTGCACGCGGGGCTATGAGTTGATAAGTTTGGCGTTGGTTGCGTAGGTTGAGTTCATGCAAACCAAATCCTGGCTTGATTTCGTCGTTTTCGGGCGCGTCAGATGTTTCGGCAAAGAGATAAATACTCTGCTTTTTAGCCGAATCGAAAGTGGCTTCACCGTCGTTGGCCAATGGCAAAAACGTCATATTCATTGTTTCGTCGGGGCCTTCTTCGAGCGTTAAATCATAGCTACCCGCTTCCAATTGTAAAATGGTGGCTTGCTCAAAAGGCACTTCTTCTTGCAAAAATTCGGGGTTTAACAACGTCTTGGCATCGAGGTCAAATGCCTTTATATCAAGCACTTTGTCTAATTCTATTTCGGCATTTTGGGTTCGATAAATGCGTACTTGCGAGTTCATGGAGCGAATCCGTGTTTCGAGTTTGTCCAATTCTTCGGGTGCCACGAGGTCGGTTTTGTTCATCAATATCACATCGGCAAAAGCAATTTGCTCTTTGGTTTCGTCCGAGTCGTCGAGGTGCAGCCACACGTGTTTGGCATCTACGACGGTAACGATGGCATCGAGCGCGAATTTTTCTTGCATCTCGTCGTCCACAAAAAAAGTCTGCGCTACGGGCGCGGGATTGGCCATGCCCGTGGTTTCAATCATGATATAATCAAATTTATCTTTACGCTTCATCAATTGACCCAAAATCCTGATTAAATCGCCGCGCACGGTGCAGCAAATACAGCCGTTGTTCATTTCAAATATTTCTTCGTCGGCATTGACTACCAGGGCATTATCAATTCCAATTTCGCCAAATTCGTTTTCAATCACGGCTACACGCTTGCCGTGTTGCTGGGTCAAAATGTGGTTGAGGAGGGTGGTTTTACCCGACCCCAAAAAGCCAGTCAAGACCGTTACGGGTACTTTATTTTCGTAGTTCATACTGTGGTGGTTGTTTCGGTTTTGGGAGTAAGTTGGTTGGTATTTGCGTTGTACAAAATCAAATCTTCGAGCGGTTGGTTGTTATGCAGGTGCTCGTCCACAATGCGTCGGGCTACTTCTG
This sequence comes from Cytophagia bacterium, assembly GCA_004293645.1. Taxonomy (GTDB): domain Bacteria; phylum Bacteroidota; class Bacteroidia; order Cytophagales; family Spirosomataceae; genus REAB01. The sequence goes on from REAB01000050.1 coordinate 70,227, forward strand.
CATCTACTTTTTGGTACCAAAGTCCATCGGGCTGCACAATCACAATGGGGCCATCTTGGCAGCGACCGTTGCAGAGGGTTTTGGTGGTATGAATTTGTTCAGAAAGCCCTAACTCGGCCACTCGCTCGCGCAGTGCCACAATGCTATCTTCGACTCCATTTTTTTTACAAGTGCCTCCCGCACACAAAAAAAGGTGTTTTTTAATAAGAGTTAAGTCTTTGATTGCCATATTGTTATGTATTTTTTATTCTAACCAGCCTTCTACAATTGTAATAAAAAACATAAACCCAATGCCACACAAAATAATGATTCCTTGTCCAATTTGGTGTTTTGTACGAATGCTATTGTGTAGTTCTGGAATGAGGTCGCAGGCGGCAATGTAAATAAAACCTCCTGCTGCAATGGGCATCAAATAGACCACGGGCAGGTCGAGCCAAGTCCCCAAAACGAGCGTTAGTGCAGCTCCCAACGTACAGGTAAGCGAGCAAAGGAAATTGTACCAAATGGCCTTTCGGGGGCTATAACCACCGTAAATCAGTGAGCCTGTGTCCCCAATTTCTTGCGGAATTTCGTGAATAATGATGGCAATGGTGGTGGTAACACCTATGACAGGACTCACCAAAAAACTACCCGCGATGAGCGTACCGTCAATAAAATTATGGATGGCATCGCCAATGAGGTTCATCTGAGCAATGGGCTTGATGCCGTGCGAATGACGGCTTCCGTAAGAACGCACTATTTTTTCTGCCACAAAAAACAACAAAATGCCCCCCAAAACCACCAATAAGACCCTTTCGAGGTCGCCCGTTCGCTCGGCGGCATCGGGAATGAGGTGCAAGAAGGCATCGCCCAAAAACACACCCACCGACAGGCTAATTAAAAACTGCAACGACTTTTGTAGTTTTTGTGGATTGATAATCAACGCAAAATAACCCACCAATGCCACTGCGCTTATGCTCAAAGATGCCAACAAAACCCAAATCCAAAGCGTAAAAGATTGACCCATTTTTCAATTTTTTGGCGTAAAGGTACGTTATTGCTGCAACATTGTTGCAAATGTTAAAATCAAATAATTGATGTCATTCACAAAAAATAGCTTGGTAATAGTCGCAATCGTTGGCTTGGTAGCTTGGACAAGCTCCAACCCGTTGACAATCACTTGGGACAGCCTCAAAGACGTAAAATACCGCAAGAAATTTTATTTGGAAATGGGGCAGTTTTTTTTGTACCCCACTTTTGGTAAATCCTTGAAAGAAATCAACGGTAAAACGGTCAGCATCAGCGGCTATGTTATACCCATGGACACCGAAGGCGAGTATTACGTGGTGTCTAAATTCCCGATGGCGCAGTGTTTTTTTTGCGGTTTGGCTGGGCCCGAAACCATTGTTATGCTCCATTTTAAAGAGAAACCCCGCCGCATGAAAACCGACGAAAAACGCTGCTTTACGGGGCGACTGCGACTCAACTCAGAAAATATCGAAGAACTCAATTTTATTTTAGAAGAAGCCACATTTTGTGAGTAAAGGCAACAATTACTTTTTCTTCTGAACCGTCTTCCACATCTCCAACGCCCGCAGCGAGCTATCGGGGCGCATAAATTGGGTTCTTAGTTTTTTATAATCGGCCAAAACAACCACTGCTTTTCGGTAAATAATTGAATCGATTTCGACGGGTTTATAGCCTTTGGGCGTGGCATAGACAAAATGCCCCGCACGTTTGATAAAAACAGGAATACTGAAAAAATCACGCTTCACAAATTGTTTGGTACGGGCTTCTGACTGGGCAGCTTCCACAAAAAAATCGTTAGTGTAAATTATAGACTGATTATGCTGCATTTTTAATATTCCAGCAATTATCCCAGTTATTGTTGAGTATTTGAACTTTCAGAATAGCAAGAGCTT
>REAB01000034.1 GCA_004293645.1 Cytophagia bacterium
TTCGATTCCCGCCGAGGTCACAAAGTAGAAGTTTTCTAAACCTTAGATGCGGTCGGAGTCGCGGTCGACTTCGATTCCCGCCGAGGTTAAGTAGTCCACGGTCAATAGTCGATAGTCAATAGAATCGCAAAGTGCTTATCATCAAAGTTTTATACAAAATTGAAACGTCGTTTATTTATACCAAATTACTTACAATGAGTATTTTAACAATTAACAAAGACCACGTAGTTCAACGGGCGGGTCGCCGCTGCGATAGAATAAAAGTTTTCTAAACCTTAGATGCGGTCGGAGTCGCGGTCGACTTCGATTCCCGCCGAGGTCACAAAGTAGAATCTGCCTGACACAGTACCAAATGTTGGTGCTGTGTTTTTAATACCTCCTTTTTGAGAGCAGAACAATCCTAAATAGCGTCAACAAGAAAACGTTGATTTTCAAAATCGCTTCTTATAAAATCACGGTTTTTTTGCACGAAAATTAAAAAAACGCGCTACCTCATTTTAGGTTACAAATTTCAAACCCGCTCGCTCAACACATAAACTCCTCTTCCTCGGTGGCTTTTTTGCCAAACAATGCCCTGAACGTACCAGCCATGTAAATCATCTGGTCAATGCGTCCTTTGGCATTCTCGATGATGTGCTGCTTGTAGCCGCTCCGAATTAGGTGCGACAATAAGTTGGAAAGCAGGCACATATCGTCCACATTGACCGAAAAATCGCGGACGATGTACATCTGAAAACCACGGTCGGCTTGTTCAGAAAAATATAAGACTAAGTGGAGGTCTTCGCCCACAAAAAAAGTAATGGCCCGGTCTTGATTGAAATCTTTGGGCATTTCGTTGTAGTCCACCAAGTGGTCAATGATTGTTACTTCTTGGCGGGTAAGGCACAAATTGGAAGTTATCCAAACGGGTTGTTCGGTGTTCATAACCATAAATTTTAACGAATATAACTGATTATTTGGAATACGTGCGGACCCGTAAGTCCGATACACGCCTCAAATGAATCATTATAAAATGTAACTTCATAACTATTTTAGCTTTTTTTGAAACATTACCAAAAATGGTATTGGTACAGTTTAAACCTTATTTTTTAGAAAAAAAGTACTAATTATTAAAAAAATAGGTTGTTAAAAAACGTACAATTGGGCTTTTAATCAAAAAGATAGTCAAAGTCAGTTTTTTTTAAACCGACTTTGCTCGAAAAAAAAGTTTTGGATTGGCGGCATTTGCCCCCAAATAAAAATGAATGCGGGGCGACTTTTTCAAAAAATTGCCCCGTTGGCCGTTATCAGTGTTCCCCACTATAACCATTAGCGGTTGGCTAAGATTTTATTATGTCCTTTACCGAAAATTTCGTTCAGGCTAAACCAAGTATTAAAGGTCTAAACAGTTGCGCATATTTAATTGGTGGCACGACTATCACTTAAGATGCTTTTATTCAGCGTATTAAATCAGTCGTGCCACCAATAATAATAGCAACTAATTTTGCACAAGCTCTAAACAGCTGCGATGTAATTTTGAATTGAAACCAAACTCGCTTGATTTATTGTTCCCACTGAGGAAGCCGTACAACTCACTGGTTTAGGTTTGTATTTATTCTCCACCAAACTCGCGCCGCTTCGGGCTATGCATTGTTTCATTTTAACCCATTGTTTTTTTTCATGATACGCTACAACGTTACCATCAATATCAACCAAGAACTGCAACAAGAATGGCTACATTGGGTAAAAACCAAGCACTTGCCTGCTGTCATGGCCACTGGTTTGCCCGTGGCGTACCAAATATTGCGTCTTCTCACCGAACTTGATAACGGCGGGGCTACTTATTCGGTGCAGTTGTCGTTCAACGAAATGGAAGATTATTTAACCTATCAAACGCTGCATCAACCAGAGCTTCAACAAAACCACCACGACCGTTACAATGGGCAATACGTATCGTTTCGGACGCTTTTGGAAGAAGTATAAACGTGCAATGGGTGTCGTTTTAGCCCCATTTTTGCTTTTTTTAATCGCCGATTTTGCTTTTCCATTCGTGGTTAATCCGCGCTATTCTACGCTCGTTACGGCTGCCGACGGCACCACGCTACACGCCTTCTTAAACCCCAACGACAAGTGGCGGCTTTATACCACGCTGCCCGAAATAACCCCGCTGCTACGGAACACTTTTTTGTTTAAGGAGGATAAATATTTTTATTACCACGCAGGGTTCAACCCCGTGGCAATGGGGCGGGCGTTGGTGCGCAACCTCACGACGGGGCGGCGCACGTCGGGCGCTTCTACCATTACGATGCAAGTGGTGCGGCTTTTGCAGCCCCGCGCCCGTACCTACACCAGCAAAATTGTCGAGCTGCTTCGCGCTTTGCAGTTGGAATGGCACTTTTCCAAAGACGAAATTTTGCAATTGTACCTCAATCTGATTCCTTATGGGAGCAATATCGAAGGCATCAAATCGGCTTCGTTGCTGTATTTTGGAAAGCCGCCGCAGTTGTTGAGTTTGGCCGAAATAACCACGCTCACTATTATTCCCAACCGCCCGTCGAGCTTGCGTTTGGGGCGTAAAAATGCCTTCGTGGTGCAAGAACGCAACAAATGGCTTGCGCGGTTTAAAAGAAGCCATTTGTTTGAAAATCAGACTATTGACGATGCCATCGGCGAGCCGCTTGTTGCGTTTAGGCGGCCTGCACCCGCGCTTGCTCCGCACTTGGCCATTCGCTTAAAACAAACGTTTCGGCAGCAGCCCATTATTCAAACAACGCTGCAAATGAAATCGCAAAGTGCCGTGGAGCAGTTGGTGCAAAACTACGTCAATCGGTTGCGGGGCATGAACATTCACAACGCGGCGGTGGTGGTGGTAAACAATCAAAACATGGCGGTAGAAGTTTATGTTGGCTCGTCCGATTTTTATAATCCTTACGACGGCGGGCAAGTGGACGGCGTACGGGCGGTGCGCTCGCCTGGCAGTACCCTCAAACCGCTCATTTATGGATTGGCCTTCGACAAAGGGTTGATTACGCCCAAAACGGCCCTCAGCGACGTGCCGACCAATTTTAAGGGTTTTGAACCCGAAAATTTTGACCGAAAATTTAACGGTAAAGTTACGGTTGAATTTGCACTCGCCAATTCGCTGAACATTCCTGCTGTGCAAGTTTTGCAAACGCTCACGCCAGCGGTTTTGGTAGAAAAACTCAAACAAGCCGATTTCAAAACCATTCAGAAGCAAGCCAGCGGTTTGGAGCTTTCGATGGCATTGGGAGGCTGCGGCGTAACCCTCGAAGAACTCACGCGCTTGTTTGCGGCTTTTGCCAACAATGGCCAATTGAGGCCGCTGCGGTTTATAAAAGAAGACCAAAAAGTGACTGGTGGTACGACTTGGAGCCGTGCCACCAGTCAAGAATCGGCCATTCTGTCGCCCGAAGCTACTTTTTTGATTACCAATACTTTAACTCAGATAACGCGCCCAGATTTGCCCAACAATTTTGACAACACCTATCGCCTGCCGCGCATTGCCTGGAAAACGGGGACTTCGTACGGCAAGAAAGATGCTTGGAGTATTGGTTACAACAAAAAATACACGGTGGGCGTTTGGGTGGGCAATTTTTCGGGCGAGGGCGTGCCAGAACTCAGCGGCGCCGACATTGCCACGCCGCTGCTTTTCAACATTTTCAATACCATTGCCTACAACAGCCCCACGGGTTGGTTTAAGCCTGCCCCCAATCTGACGGTCCGAAAAGTGTGCGCCGAAAGTGGGCAAATACCCAGCGAATTTTGTACCCACGCCGTAGCCGATTATGCCATCATGGGCATTTCTTCTACTTTGCGCTGCCAACACCTCAAACCCATTTTTGTGAATGTGCAAGGCACGGTTTCGTATTGTACGCAATGCTTGCCCGACAGCGGCTACGTCAAAAAAATGGTTCCCAACTTGGCCCCCGAACTGATGGCTTACTACGAAAATGCCCGCGTGCCGTATCAAAAAATTCCGCCGCATAGTCTGGCCTGTACGCGGGTGTTGGAAGCGGGCGCGCCCGTGGTGGTGAGTCCCAACGATGGCAGCGAGTACTACCTCAATGCCACCGAACCGCAGCCGTTGCAGTTGGCGTGTCAGGCCCAAAACGACGTAGAGCAGGTGTATTGGTACATCAACGATAAATTATTCCAAAAGGCAAGCCCGCAAACGCCACTTTTTTTTGAACCAGCGCGCGGCAAAACAAAAATATCGTGCAGCGACGACAAAGGCCGCAACACCGATATTTGGATAACCATTAAGTGAGTTTTTTAGCGAATAATGCTGACGCTTCCCGTGAGTTTGTAGTCTAATTCGCGGAGGTGAACCACGTAGTAATATTCGCCAACGGGCAAAAAATAAGATAAGGGGTTTTGAATGAAGGCTTTAAAAGAGATTTTTATGACCGTAAAGGTAGCGGAAGGAAGGCAAAAAAAATTTTCTGAAAAAATATTTGGAAATCTAAATTCGGCATCCTTCACGGAAATAAAAAATAGGCATTTTAAATCATTGACATTCAATTGTTTACAAGCCAAAGTGTCAACTACTTTTTAATGGTTATG
>REAB01000106.1 GCA_004293645.1 Cytophagia bacterium
TTGCGTAATACAAAGATATTAAAAAAAATACACCCAACAAACTGTTTTGCGTATTTTTGGAAAATTATATTCCGTATCAAATAAAGTTACAGATTAATAGTACCAATTTGGCCAACGTGGTTTATATTCCTTCGGCAACCGACCGCGCGGCGGGTACGGTTACGATTGCCCTCACTACCAACGACCCCGACGGCACCGGCCCCTGCGCTGCCACACTCGCCACGGTGGTGTTGGACGTAAAAGTGCCTACGCGCCCCAAAGAAATAGTAGGATTGAGCAAAGCCGTGCAGTCGTGGAAGCGACTGAGCAACAACAAATTTGAGATAGAATATAGGTTGCAAGTTTCTAATTTGGGCAGCAACGACCTCATTGAAGTACAATTAATTGATAGTTTGGACAAAACTTTCAAAAATGGCGCGGTAATTGTTGGTAAACCTTTGGTAAAGGTTTTTGATAGCGCAGGTATGACAATAACCGAAGGCTGGGCCACCGACACGACGTTTACGGGGAAGGGCGCAGACAACAACTTGACCGTCGCCGAAATTACTGGGTTAAAAGCAGGGCAAAGTCGGGTGGTTTTGATGACAGTGCAAATAGACGTTGCCAACGCGCAAGACAGCATTTTTTACAATACAGCTTACGTGGCGGCGTTGGATATAGACGGAAACCTGTGCCGCGATGTGTCGTCAGATGGATTGGTAGCCGATTTGGACGGCGACGGCGACCCCGCCAACGATTCTACACCCACGGCCATTACCTTACAGTCGTTTCGTAAAGATACCGACTTGTTTGTGCCAGAAGGATTTTCGCCCAATGGCGACGGCATCAACGATGTGTTGGTAATTCAGAAAGCCCCCGCCTTGCGCGTGAGCATTGAGATTTACAACCGTTGGGGTGGGCTTGTTTATCGAAGCGATGATTATAAGAACGATTGGAACGGTACAGTTGCCAACAAAACGAATAGCTCAATACCTGTGGGCACCTATTTCTCAGTCATAAAAACAAGCGATGGACGCGAACTCTCTAAGTTTTTGACCGTCAATCGCTGATTCAAATTCATTACAAAAAGTGCATTTTCTGAACGTGAATGCGCATAAATGACAGACAAAATGTTAAAATTAAAGTACATTTTTGTAGCATTATACTTTATGACTTCGGCTTTGGCGCAAACTGCTACGCCCGTTCAGGAACCGCTTTATCAGCAAGCCAACCGCCAATTTGATAGGCAGGCTTATGCCAAGGCGGTGGCTTTGTACGAGCAAGTATTGAGCGACAACGCGAGCACAAGTGCGCAAAAAAGACAAGCCAAAATAAACATTGCACATTCGTACATGTTGCTTGGCGACAACCTGAGAGCGGAGCAACTTTACCGCGACCTTTTGCTCGAAGCACCCTTTGCGGGCCAGCAATTTGTGCATTATTTAAATTATGCTAAAGCACTGGCCAACAACGGTAAAATGCAAGAATCGCAGCAATATTTTGCCCAATACGAAGCGGCCAAAACCGCCGACGAATCAGGTAGTACAAGTGGCCAGCCTTTTACGAAGAAAAAAATAACGTATCGGCTCGACTATCTGGCCATCAACACGCCCGAAGCCGAATTTAGCCCCATGTATTACCGCGACGGCCTGGTGTATGTGTCAGGAAAGTCAGCAAGTGCGGTGTCGGGTGAGTCGCCACAAAAAGGCTACTTAGATTTGTATTACGTACCAAAACGCGCCGAAATAGCCGCCGCCAGCACGCTCAATCCAGACGGTTCGGAGGCAGCAGCAGTAAAAAAACAAGCCAAAACAATCAACACCACCACGCGCACGTTGGGCAGCGATGCCTACACGCGTCCTACTTCAAACGACTCGCGCACCTCGGCGGTGTTTAAAACCTATGGCCTCGAAAATAGCCCCGCGAGCGGTGGTTCGGTTTCAAAACCAGGCAAACCGATGCCTTTTAGCAAAGAATTGAACACCAAATACCACGAAGGTCCAGTTAGTTTTAGTGCCGACGGCTCGCGTATTATTTTTACGAGAAACAATTTTAACGAAGGCAAAAAAGGCCAAAGCGAAGAAAATGACATCAAACTCAAACTTTACTCGGCGCAATGGGGTAATGGCGACTGGACAAATACCCAAGAGTTGCCTTTTAACAGCGACGAATATTCAACAGCGCACCCCGCACTGAGCAAAGACGGCAACTTGCTGTATTTTGTGTCGGATATGCCAGGTGGTGTGGGGGGCAAAGATTTGTACGTGTCGCAATGGGACGGTGGCCAGTGGGGAAAACCCATCAATTTAGGCCGCGAAATCAACAGCCGCAACGATGAGGTATTTCCGTTTTTTGACGAGCGCGGCAACTTATATTTTTCTACGTCGGGGCGGCGTGGTGGGCTGGGCGGCTTGGATATTTTTTATGCCGTTATGAGCAAAAATGGCACCAAAGTAATTGACATTATTCATTTGGATGCGCCAATCAACTCTAAAAGCGATGATTTTGGCATTGTTACCGACTCCGACCGCAACACGGGCTATTTGAGCAGCAACCGCCGCGATGGCAACGACGATTTGTACCGCTTCACCCGCGAAAGCTCGCTCTACGAATGTCGCAATTTGACGCTGCGCGTGTTTGACAACGAAACCATGCAACCACTCGACAGTGCCACCATTACCATTAGCTCAAAAACAGGCACCGACGGCGACAAAACAATAATCACCGACGAAAACGGCAGGGCACATTTGTGTTTGGCTTCCGACAATGATTTTATTTTTGTTATTTCAAAAGAGGGGTTTTTGAAAAATACCATCGGATTTTCAACGCGCTACCTCACCGACGACAAGCCCACTCGCTTGGAAGTAAACCTTTCGAGGCCAACCATTATTGCAGATAGTACCGCCGTTGTTGTGGCCGAGCCAGAGCCTACATCCAAACCAACCGACTGGGGAGAGCCATCGAAAGACTTAAAGAAATCGGTTATTCGGGGGGTAGTTACGACGTTTGTGGACAAAAAACCCTTGAAAGGAGCCGTCGTAAAATTGATAAATAGCTGTACTAAAAAAGTGGAACGAACTATTATTACCAAAGCCAACGGTAGCTACGAATTTGAGATTGACGAAAACAGTAAATGCGACTATACCGTAACGTATTCGAGCTATTTGTACGCCACCAACAGCGTTAAAATCAAGAAATTGCCTAAGAAATCAATGCCCAAAGTAGTAACCAACGACATTAACTTGCTAAAAGCAGGTGACGTGGTGCAGTTGGACAACATCTATTACGATGAAGGTAAGTGGAATATTCGCCCCGATGCCGCCAAAGTACTTGATAATTTGGCGCGTATCATGCAACAATACCGCTCGCTCAAAGCCGAGATATTATCGCATACCGACAGTCGTGGCGAAGCCGATGCCAACCTCTCGCTTTCACAAAAACGCGCCCAGGCTGCCGTCAATTATATTGTTGGCAAAGGCATTGACAAAACCCGCCTGAAAGCTACTGGCATGGGCGAAACTGTTTCGATTAACGGCTGCCCCGATGGCGTAGAATGTACCGAAGGCGAGTATCAGCGCAACCGCCGCACCGAGTTTAGGGTGCTTTCAATTGATTAGTATAGCCGAAGACCTAAAATATTAACGCCAAAATACCGTTATTTGCGTGTTCATCTATTCAAATCATCTCAGCTATGAAGACGCAAAACACAACTACCATAGACCGCCAAGAATTTTTTAAGTTGGTAGGCATCAGCGTAGGAGCGGTTATTTTACAACATTGCCTATCGGGTTGTTCCAAAAACGACACCCAAGACCCCAAACCAGCATTGCCCATCAATACCACCGTAAACCTAAACACCCCTGGTTTTACCAACTTGCGCGCCAAAGGCGGCGTGGTTTACGACAAGGGCATCATCATTGCGCGTACGCAGCAAGACACCTTTTTGGCGGTATCGCAGGCGTGCACGCACCAAGGTACAACCATCAATTTTGACAGCAATACCAATACTTTTGTGTGTCCCAACCACGGGTCGGTGTTTAGTGGCTTGGGCGCAGTACAAAAAGGCCCAGCTGTCCAGCCTCTTACGCGCTACCAAACCTCTTTTGATGCCACCACGGGCGATTTAAGGATTTTTAGCTAATCACACCGACGCACCAAAATTGGGGGCGTTTTTATTTTATGGCTTCATTCTACCCAATCAATCCCCAACAACTCAACGATTCTCCGCCGCCCTCTTCTGATTATTTTGCGCTCGCGCTTGATTTTTGCCGCGCTTGGGCGGCTGGTCAGCAAACGTTTGTGCGGCAAACTTCTGGCTCTACGGGCAACCCCAAATCCATTGAAATTAATCGCAATCAACTCCAACACAGTGCCAAAATAACCCAACAAGCCTTGCAATTGCAACAAGGTCAAACGGCTTTGGTGTGCTTGAACGTGGCGTTTATTGCGGGTACCATGATGCTGGTTAGAGGTATGGAAATGGGTCTCAATATGTACGTAGTAATGCCTTCTTCCAACCCGTTAGAAGATATTCCTGCCGACGTAGCGGTCGATTTTGCCGCTTTTGTGCCGTTACAAATGCAAACCATGCTCCAAAATGGCTTGGCCAGTCGGCTCAATACTTTCCAGAAAATTATTGTGGGTGGCGCGGCAGTGAGCGAGTCGCTGTTGGCACAAATAGCGTTGTTGCAAGTACCCGTTTTTAGCACCTACGGCATGACCGAAACCGTGTCGCACGTGGCATTGCGGCGTTTGAATGGCCTCCATAAATCTGAAAGTTACGCGCTCTTACCCAATATCGAAGCTAACACCGACGAGCGGGGCTGCTTGCGGCTGCGCGGGGCTGTAACCAACCAAGCGTGGGTTCAAACCAACGATTTGGTACAATTTATTGATAATCAGAGCTTTATAATAATAGGGCGCGCCGATAACATCATCAACAGCGGGGGCGTAAAAATTCAGTTAGAAAAAGTCGAAAAAGCCATTGAGCAGGTTTGGTGCAAGCAGCCGCGATTTTTTGCGTGGCACCAGCTTGACAAAACCTTAGGGCAAAAGTTGATACTCATAATCGAAACAACCGCCCCCGCTGACTCAAACCTTGCCATAAAAACCCTCAAAGTTCAGCTTTTGCCGCACTTGACTAATTACGAAATACCGAAACAGATTTATTACATCGAAAAATTTATTGAGACCCCAACGGGCAAAATAGATAAACGTGCTACTTTTGAGGCCGCTAATCAATTATTATGAAATTAACCCTCCGCCCACGCCATTGTCAGTGTCCGCACTGACAATTTCTACCCATTGCCGCTAATCAATTATTATGAAATTAACCCTCCGCTTTGAAACGGCTCCTAACGTGCCGCCGCCGTTTGCTTATCAATACGAATTAGCTTTGGCGTTTGACCCCCAGTCGCTGCACGCCAATTTGCGCCTCACCTACCTCGACCGCGAAGACTTAGACCCAGAAGAGATTGAAGCCGAGGGTTTTACGCAAAACGACGATTATGATTGGCAAGGCCAACTCGAACCTGCGTGGCAAGCGCAACTGGAAAAAATTTGGAAAAAAACCAAGTTGGAAACCGAAGACAACGGAAGCGACAACGATGATTTTTTAGAACTCGAAATGCAAGCCACCACCGCTCTAACGGTGGGAGTACCCAAAAACTACGAAGAATGGCATTACATGGCGCAAGAACTCTTGCAAGCTGTTTTTGAAACCGCAGGCAAAGAGCGTCCTTTTGAGTTAAAAGTGTTGCAAAACAACGAGAGCAGCAGCGTAGAAGCTATTTTGACGGCTTCTTTCAAGGCACGTTCGGCGCAAGTAAAACGCATCGAAAACGGCAAGTCAGCACTGCGTCATTATGCTTGGCATACATTATCGGAATTGATGCAGACGCTCTACGCCCCCGACTACGAAAACGAAAATGTACCAACCAAAAAGCCAACTCAGTTAGGTTTGTTTGTAAACGTGGGCGACCAGTTTTGGTACGAAATAGGTACGCACATTGTTGAACCAGGAAAAAACACGAAGGCACTGCTCAAATTGGAAAACGCACTCGGCGAATTGCTGCAATAAAAAGCGCCATTGGCTGCAATTTGTATCAGGAGTTCTTAGGTCTTTTTTTGCCATATTTTATTTTTAGTAGGGGCGGTCTTTTGTGCTTTGGCCATTTACCTATACTTTTACTGCCCAAATTAAAGATTAATACACATACCCAACCAACCGTCATCTAATGAGCGTCTTAGTAAATAAAAACTCAAAAGTAATTGTACAGGGCTTCACTGGCTCAGAAGGGAGTTTTCATGCCCAACAAATGATTGAATACGGCACCAATGTAGTAGGTGGTGTTACGCCTGGCAAAGGTGGCCAAACCCATTTAGACCGCCCCGTTTTTGACACCGTAAAAGAAGCCGTCGAAAAAGCCCAGGCTGATGTATCTATTATTTTTGTGCCGCCAGCCTTTGCTGCCGATGCCATCATGGAAGCCGCCGAAGCAGGTATCAAAGTAATTGTGTGCATCACGGAGGGCATCCCCACCAAAGATATGATGATTGCCAAGTCGTACATTAGCACCAAAGATTGTCGGCTTATTGGGCCCAACTGCCCAGGCGTAATGACCGCCGAAGCGTGTAAAGTAGGTATCATGCCAGGCTTTATTTTCAAAAAAGGGACAATAGGCATCGTCTCAAAATCGGGTACGCTCACCTATGAAGCCGTGGACCAACTCACGCGCGTGGGCTTGGGGCAAACCACCGCTATTGGCATTGGCGGCGACCCCATCATTGGCACCAATACCAAAGAAGCAGTAGAATTGCTCATGAACGACCCTGAAACTGAGGCAATTGTGATGATTGGCGAGATTGGTGGTAGCATGGAAGCCGATGCTGCTCATTGGATAAAAGAGCACGGCACCAAGCCAGTAGTTGGCTTTATTGCGGGCCAAACCGCCCCCAAAGGCCGCCGCATGGGCCACGCAGGAGCTATTGTTGGTGGAGCCGACGACACCGCCGCCGCCAAAATGCGCATCATGCGCGAGTGTGGTATCCACGTGGTAGAGTCGCCAGCTTTAATTGGCGAAACCATGCTCAAAGCACTTGGTCGCGCTTGATACAACAACAGATAATAAGTACCTTTGCGAGCAACCGACCCACGTCGGTTGCTCGTTTTGTGTTTATGCGCTTCAGAAAATTATTCATATTGCTTTGTTTGTTTCACAGTGCCTTCTTTCTGGAGGCGCAAGAGGCAATAAGTACCAATTATTACACCGTAAAAAACTACGCAGACGAGTGGCTCGTTTATGATGAAGAGCAAAAAAATTACGTGCCTTATCTAACAGAAGAACACGCCAACGAGCTGTCGGTCAATGTGTTGTTAGAAATTGAAAATAATCGCTACTACGATTTATTGGTGTATGTCGAAAAAGACAACTACTTGTTTTTTAATGGCTCGCTTCAAAAACGCCTGCTGGGCGGCACTTGGCAACGATTTAAGATAGACAGCCTCTCAAAATTGTACCCTAAGCCTCAACTGCTGCTAACACTCTACGGCTCACCAGGAAAAACGGGCAAAACGGTGCTGATAGGCCACAAAAAAATAACTGCTGAAAAACCAATCACCATCGAAGAAGCCGCTGATTTGCAGCTTCGCCCGAAGGAGCGTTCCTCAATTTCCAATTTTTTTACGCTCAGTATGTTGTTACTTGTGGGCTTTGCCGCTTTTCTGATGAGCAGCTACCCCAGGGCTTTTGAACGTTTTTACAATTTTTACGACCTGCTCTCCACCGACCCACGCGACGAATCTTTTTTGGTCAATAAACCGTTTAGTCGCGTCAATTTGCTCTTTCTTGTTTTAGTCAGTTTGTTACTTACTTACCTGTTTTTTTTCGTCGAAAGCAAACAATACCCACTTTTGGCGTTTAAGCAATTTGTGAATATTGAAAAAACGCTGGGCGAAAATTGGTTAGATTTTATCCTCGTTTCGGCTGTCGTATTCTTGTTTTTGATTGCCAAATACGTGGGCATTTTCATTTTGGGTTCGCTTTACCAGTTAGATAACATCATCAAACGACATTATTTTAAGGCCATTCAGTCGTTGTTGCTTTTTTACACGCTTGTGGCCGTTGTGGTATCGGTAGCATCGCTTTATGTACTTGATTGGAGGCCGTTAATTCAATATTTTCTCATTGTACCGAGCATTATTTTTTATTTGATGCGTGCCGTTTTATTGTTCTTTACAATAAGAAGTACCGTTACTGTTAAAAATTTGTACGTGATTTCGTACCTTTGCATCGCCGAACTGGTTCCACTTATTATAGGAGTTCGATATGCGCTGTAAGTTTGGCGCGTTTTTTTACCAAATAGCCCAATGTTTAAATGAGCGAAACGATTGTAGTACAAGAACGTTTAAGAAAAGTAGAAAGCATTCTGGTTACGCAAGCCCGACCCGCCGACGACAAGTCGCCCTATTTTGAACTGTCAGAAAAATACAACATCAAAGTTGATTTCAGGGCGTTTCTTGACATCCAAGGGGTTTCTTTCAAGGACTTTCGTCGTCAAAAAATCAATATCTTAGAGCATACGGCTATCATACTTACAAGTCGTAATGCGGTAGATCACTTTTTTAGAATTTGTAAAGAAGCACGCATCGAAATGCCCGCTGATATGAAGTATTTTTGCGTAACTGAGCAAACGGCCAATTACCTCCAAAAATACATTCAGATTAGAAAACGCAAGATTTTTTCGGGGCAAAAAACTGCCGCCGACCTGCTCGAACTCATCAAAAAACATAAAACTGAAAAGTTTTTGTTTCCGTGTTCAGACAAACGCCGCAACGAAATTCCAGGATTTATGGGACTGCACGACCTGCACCTTTCGGAAGCAGTAATGTACGAAACCGTATCTTCTGATTTGTCTGATTTGGCCGATATTACCTACGATGTTCTGTGCTTTTTTAGTCCTTCGGGCATCAAATCGTTGTTCGATAACTTCCCCGATTTCAAACAAAACAATACCCGTTTGGCCGCGCTCGGACCTACCACGGCCAAGTCCATTATTGAGGCGGGTTTGATACTCGATATTGAAGCCCCTTCGCCGAGCGCACCCTCTATGACGGGCGCGTTGGAAATTTACATCAAGAAGGCAAATAACATTTAAGCACCTTGCTGCGTTATAGAAGTGGGTTGGAAGTACTCCAGTCCACTTTTTTTGTATCGTTTTTTTTTGCTATTTGAGCCTCCAAATAGCCCAATGTATTCCCGAACCCTTTTGTTTAACAAGCGATATGAAACATACTGTACGATATTTTTGTTTTTTTTGCATCGCCTTTTTGGTGAGCTTGCAAACGTACGCCCAGCAAGATTCTCAGTTTAGTTTGTTCAATTTCAATCAGTTATATTTCAATCCAGCCAGCGTGGGCAACGACGGGCTGACGAGGTTTCAGATTGTGAATCGTTCGCAATATACGGGTTATCAAACCAGTTCGGGTGACGGCGGCGCGCCCAATACGTTCATGGTGTCGGCCAGCGTGCCGTTGCCTTTTATCAAAAGTGCCGTCGGAATTCATTATGTAAACGACCGAATCGGGGCATCGGGCAGCCAAGAAGTGCACTTTTCTTACGCGTATCAATTAAAAATAAACGACAATACGTTGGCTTTGGGTGCAAGGGTTGGGTTCTTCAATCGCTTCATTGATTTTAGCCGTTTGGTAGCTCGTGAGCCAGGCGACCCGCAGATTCCAACGGGCCGAATTGGCCTCACCCAACCCGACTTGGCATTGGGGGCTTACTACGATGCCACCGATTTTTACGTGGGTTTGGGCGTTAATCACCTCAACAGACCACAATTTAGGTTCACGGGTACTGGCGACCCCAACGCGCTTACGCCCAACGTTTATTTGAACGCAGGCTACCGTTGGGAGCCTATTTATGGTCTTGAAATCCAACCGATGGTGTTGCTCAAAAGCCCCGTGGCGTTTAGTGGCGAAACTTTTTCGGTAGAAGGCGGCGCAATGGTTACCTACGAAGAAAAGTATTTTGGTGGGTTGACTTACCGTTTGCAAGATGCCATTGGGATACTGGGTGGCGTAAACTTGTTGTCTGATGGGTCATTGCGCGTTGCAGCGGCATTCGATATTGTTACGCCAGGCGGCAAGACCATCAAAAGTCCCCTTTCCTACGAAATACTGCTGTCGTATGCGCTGCCTGCTCCACGGCTCGGCAAGAAAACAATTGTCCGCACGCCCAGGTTTAGGTATTAATTTGGCCAACAAAACATTAATTGAATATTTTTTTTGGAATTCGCTACTTTTGGCAAAGTTATTGCCAGTTGTAGTATTAAAAATGCCCGTTAGATAAAAAACTGGGTGATTTTTAGTATTTTTGGGGCGTTTTTGTGAATTTTGACTTTGAGGAAGATAGTTTATCATCTTAATTTTTGTAATCATCACATAATAAATCGAATAAATTTCGTTCTTACACAAACACTTGAATTAAAAGGCGAATACCATGAGCAAAAAGTTTTTTATCGGTTACACCACAAAGGTTGTTTGGATGCTGGCTTTTGCGGTCTTGCTTCAAAGTTGTAGTTTCTTCAACAAGTCGGGCAAAAATAGCAAAAGCGGTGGCGGCAAAGGCAAAAGCAAAGGTGTCAAGCAAGAGGTGGGCGTTCGCAATGGCGAAGTAGTAGCCAACAAGCGCAAAGGCTACAACCAAGACACGCCTTATGGCATGGTGTTGATTCCATCGGGGTCGTTTATGATGGGCCAAGCCGACGAAGACGTGGCCGCTACGCAGGTCAATTTCAATCGCCGCGTAACCATCAGCTCATTTTATATGGACGACACCGAGGTAACCAACCACGAGTACCGCCAGTTCGTGAGTGCCCTGATGACTGACTCGCTGTCGGTGTTGGGCGAAGAAGAAATAATGACCAAATATTACCCAGATACTACCGTTTGGCGCAAAGATTTTAGTTACCACAACGGCGACCCGATGTTGGAATATTATTTTTCACATCCAGCTTTCGACACCTATCCCGTGGTGGGCGTAAGTTCAAAAGCTGCTCGTTATTTTAGCACTTGGCGTTCCAATTTATACAACGACTACCGCTCAAAAGAAGGAACGTACAGTTCTCCCAAATTTAGGCTTCCTACCGAAGCAGAATGGGAGTGGGCAGCCCGTGGCGGCCGCGCATCGGCCAAATATCCTTGGGGAAACCCATACGTTGCCAATGGCAAAGGCTGTTTCTTGGCCAACTTTAAACCACAACGCGGCAACTACGATGCCGATGGTTATCCTTACACCGCCCCTGCCAATGCCTACAATCCCAACGACTACGGCCTTTACAACATGGCAGGAAACGTAGCCGAATGGACACTTGATGCCTACGCCGACAATGCCACCGTTGTAAACTGGGACATGAACCCCAAAAACGACAACCCCGATGAACCACGCAAAATAGTGCGCGGAGGCTCGTGGAAAGACGTGGCATACTACTTAGAAACAGGTACCCGTGGCTGGGAAATGGAAGATAACCGCCGCTCTTACATCGGCTTCCGTTGCGTAGTAGATAACCTCGCTGGCCGCGCCGCTTCAAACCGTGGCCGCAAACGTTAATTTTCAATCATTATTCCAACACTTCATGGGTGCTGTTCTAACCAAACAGCACCTGCTCAATTGTATTGACTTTTTTAACTAATTTTTACCAATTCTAATAATCTAATTTTTCGCATTAATCATGGCACAAAAGCAAGGCATTTTTTGGTCTAAAATCGTTCCCGCCGCCTACAGCGTGGGAGCAGCAATTGTTGTATTGGGAGCTTGGGCTAAAATTACCCACCAAGAAGGACTCAGTTTTTTATTGACAGTAGGTTTGATTGTAGAAGCAATTATTTTCTTGCTCTATGCCGTCCAAACTTTTCTTTTTAATGAAGGAGGCGAGTACCAATGGGAGCGCGTCTATCCCGAATTGATGGACGAGTCGGCTGTACCAGTCGTTTCTAAAAAAGAAAATAAAGGCGTAGGTTTAACCGCAAACATGGACAAAATGATGGCCGAGGCCAACATTACGCCCGATATTTTCAATAACTTGGGTAAAGGCTTTAAGAGCTTGACCGATACTGTATCGAAAATTGGCGACATCACCGATGCTACCGTAGCCACCAAAGAATATTCGACTAACGTGAAACAGGCCGCTGGGGCCATCACTGAAATGAACAAGTCGTACGGAACGGCCATTACAGCCATGACTTCGATGGCCGATGCCACCAAAGATGCCCAAGCCTACCGCGACCAATTTACGCAAGTTACCAAAAACATGGGCGCGCTCAATGCTGTGTATGAATTGGAATTACAAGATACCACCAAGCACTTGAAAGCCATGAACGCTTTCTACGGTAATTTGAGTACTGCCATGGCAAATATGGCCGATGCCACCAAAGAATCACAGCAGTTTAAGACAGAAATGTCGAAACTGACAGGAAATATCTCTTCGTTGAACAACGTATATGGCAACATGCTTTCGGCCATGCGCGGCGGCAACTAAGACGATTTATTGCGCAACCGCTGGTTTTTAGAAAAACGAGTGGTTGTGAATTGCTTCATATTTAATGTCATAAATAACTACCAAACAATAAAATGGCAGGAGGAAAAGAAACACCCCGTCAAAAAATGATCGGGATGATGTACTTGGTACTGACCGCAATGTTGGCACTTCAAGTGAGTTCGGCTTTGTTAGAAAAGTTTCAATTGCTCAACAATAGCATGGAAACGGCTTCTAACGCCGCCAATAAAATCAACGCCAATACCGCCGAGAGCATCAAAGCAAAGGTGAAAGATGGCGGAAATCGCGCCGATGAATTGACGATTGTGCAACAAGCCGAAGAAACTCGCAAAGTAACGGCTACGCTAATATCAGAGATTGACGCGCTCAAAAACGAAATCGTTACCGACGCAGGTGGCGGCATGGACGAAACGGGCAAGATAAAAAATGCCAGCGAACAAGACAAAGTAGCAGTTTTGATGGTAGGCTCAACCCGAAATGGCAAAGCTTACGCCCTCAAAACCCGACTCAATGGATTTGTAGAGCAAATGAACAAGATGTCGGGTATGCAGTTTGGACCTTTGGCGCTTGATGGGAAAGATGACCCTTTGTCAAGCCGTAGCCCCGACCAGAAAGGCAAAGATTTTGCAAATCTTAATTTTGCCGATACGCCCGTGCCTGCTGCATTGGCCGTTTTGAGCCAAAAGCAATCGGAAATTCGCCGATTGGAAGGTGAAGCATTAGACGCGCTTGCCGCCAAAGTGGGCGCAAAGCAAATTAAGTTTGACAAAATTTTGGCCATGATTAGTGCCGAGTCGAACGTGGTAGTAGCTGGCACGAAGTTTAAGGGCGAAATGTTCATTGCCGCTTCGTCGAGTACACTTACGCCTACCATGAGTTTGAACGGCGCGCCTTTGAGAGTAACCGACGGTAAAGGCGTGATTGAATTTACGGCCCAAGGAGGTGCTTACGACAAAGACGGACTCACCCAAAAATCGCTGGCCGGTACCATTAGATTTCCAACGGGCAGAGGCCGCGACACGGTTATTAACATGAAATACGACTATAAAGTGGCCAAAGCGACGTATCAAGTAGATGCGGGAAGTTTGCCGCCGCTTTATTTGGGTTGTAAAAACATATTGAGCGTATCCAGCCCCGCAATGGGTGCGTTGTGGAATCCGACGTTTACAGCGGTTGGGGGTTCAACCATTCCAGGCGGCAAAAAGGGGCAGGTAATCATTGTGCCAAACAGCAAAACGGTAGCTTTGAATGTTATTAACGCAGGTACAACACTGGGCACTGAAAATTACAAAGTAGCGCGTGTACCCAAGCCTCGCTTGGAGTATTCTATCAATGGCCAAGTGGTAAATGAGCGTACAGGAGCGCAAGCCTCCATGGCGCGTAGCATCTCGGTAAAAGCGATTGCCGAAGAAAATTTTGCCAACTACTCCCCTGAAGATGCCAGATTCCGAGTAGCCGAGATAACAGTATTTTTAGTTCGTGGTTCGCGCCCTCAAGGCCCTCCCGTGAATATCAGCGGCCCAAGTGGTTCTATTGCTGCTTTGGCATCAAGAGCGCAAGCTGGCGACCGCTTGGTGGTGGAAGTAAAGAGTGTACAACGCCAAAATTTCAAGGGAGAAGTGAGCGATGCGGGTCTGAATGACTCGAAGAATATACCATTGAACTAATTTTTTTCGTTAGTAATACAAAAGAACTAATCAGCACAAATACCATGAAACGACTGGGTAGATTGACGGTAGGATTGGCGCTCACGGTAACGGCGTTGGGTGTGCAAGCACAAGAAAAAGACACCAAAGGCGTAAATCCGCTTTCGGTGCGCGAAATAAGCGATGCCGACGTAATGCTGAAACACACGCTTTGGCGGCGCATTGATTTGAAAGAAAAGCAAAATCAGCCGCTTTTCTCGAAAGGCAACGAGATGACGCGCTACATTATTGACGCAGTGAAAGCGGGTTTGTTGGACGCTTACGAGCAAGACAACTTGGACAAGAAATTGACCTTGGAGAAGTTTAGCCAAAAACTGCAAATTCCTGCTACCAAAGCCACCGTTACGCAAGAAGAAATAAATGCAGGCTTTACCGATGCCCCCGCGCAAGACGACTGGTCGAAGGGAGATAAAAAGAAAGAAGATGCCGCCAAACCCGCCGTGGACGATTGGGGCAATCCGATAGCGAAAAAGACCGACCAAAAAAGTACGGCACCGGTTGATGAATGGGGCAACGCAACAAAAAAAACAACCAAGGGAAAGAAAGGTAAAAATGGCAAACAAGTAGCGGCCGCCCCCAAACCTGCGGTTGATTCGACCGAAATTAAGAAGAAAATGGCCGAAGAAGCGATGGCTGCCGCCGCTGCTGCTGCCGCTAAAATGTCCGAAAATGAATTTTTCCCCGACCAACTTTCGGTATTGGAAGTAAAAGAAGATTGGATTTTTGACCGCAAGCGTTCGCGTCAATATTATGACATTCAAACAATTACGGTTTTTGTGCCTGCCGATATGCGCCCTGACGGCGTAGAAATGCCCGTGGCTACGTTCAAATACAAAGATTTGGACAAGTTGTTTCGCAGCGACCCTAAGAAATTT
The DNA here is from genome assembly GCA_004293645.1 of Cytophagia bacterium. GTDB lineage: Bacteria > Bacteroidota > Bacteroidia > Cytophagales > Spirosomataceae > REAB01. The sequence continues at coordinate 15,122 of REAB01000106.1, forward strand.
ATTTGGTTTAACGAATACAACACTGCCCAGCACAAAAACTTGGCCGATGCCTTTGATTTGCGCCTGCCTTATGGCCGTATTATCAAATCGTCTAACCCCAAAGACTTGGATTTAATCACCATTTACGGCGCAGAAAAAGAAGCCCTGTGGAAATCAATTCAAATGGAAAACGAACTCATGGAATTAGAACACGGCTTGTGGGAATATTAGCCAAATGAGTAGCAATGCCAGCAAGGAATTAAACAATAGCATTTTTGAGCGCCCAAAATATAATTATATTTTGGGCGCTTTATTGTAAAAATTGAGGGTTTTTACTTTTGGCGTTGATAGCTTTTAGAATAGCAGGATTTCGGCACGCCAGATAAACTATCTACATGAGGTAGTGCCTTTTGTAAGGCACTACCTAAAAAATTTATTTAGAATTTCCAACGCACAAAAGCCTCCATGGCTTCGTATTCGGCCAAGCCCAAGTTGTTGTAAAGCTGCGACGTGCCACGGTTGCGCTCTTCGGCCCGTTGCCAAAACTCGCGGCTGTCGTCGCCCTGAAACACCACGCCATCTTTTTGCGATTGGTGCTTAAAAATACCGAGCCGCTTTCTCATCACTTGTTCGGGACTCATGGGCACGGCCATTTCTATTTCGTGGATGTCCCACTCGGCCCACGCGCCTCGGTAGAGCCACACCCAGCAGTCTTTCATAGAGTTTTTATGTTTGAGTTGCTTCACGGCTGCCTCAATAGCGTCCCAGCATACTTTGTGCGTACCGTGCGGGTCGGCAAAATCACCAGCGGCGTAGATTTGGTGCGGTTTTATTTCTTCAATCAAATCTACGATGCACTTCACGTCTTGTTCGCCAATGGGGTTTTTCTGAATTGTACCCGTTTCGTAAAATGGCATATTCAGAAAATGCGCGTTCTCTACTGGAATACCCACAAAACGGCACGTGGCTTTGGCTTCTCCTTGCCGAATAATGCCTTTTACGTAGCGCACTTCGGGAATGTCGGTTTCGCTGTCTTTTTTCTTTTTCAAAAATTCGCGTGCCACTTCAAAAATCTGCATTGATTTATGGCTTTCTATCTTGAAATGCTGGTTGTAGTCCACCACAAACTCAATAAAACGGAAGGCTTCGTCGTCGGCAACGGCAATATTACCCGACGTTTGGTAGGCAATGTGTACTTCATGTTCTTGATTTACCAACCGCTGAAAAGTGCCGCCCATCGAGATGATATCATCGTCGGGGTGGGGGCTAAAAATAATAACGCGCTTCTTGTCGGGGTGCGCTCTTTCGGGGCGGTTGGTGTCTTCGGCCTTGGGTTTGCCGCCAGGCCAGCCCGTAATGGTATGCTGTAACTGGTTGAAAACGTTGATGTTAATGTCGTAAGCCGAGCCGTGGGCAGCCAGCATATCGCTCATACCGTTGTCGTTGTAGTCTTTGGTAGTGAGTTTCAAAATTGATTTTTGGAGCGTCAGCGACAAGTGGGTTACCGCTTTTTTAATCATGGTATTATCCCAATCTACAGTGTCCACGAGCCAGGGCGTTTTGATGCGCGTCAGCTCAGAGGCGGCGCGCTCGTCCACCATAAAAGTAGCATTGGGGTGGGCTTGCAAATACGACGCAGGGTTTAACTCTGTAACCAGACCCTCTACGGCGGCCTTTATCATGTAGGCTTTGCGCTCGCCCCAGGCCAGCAGCACCACGCGCTTGGCGTTCATGATGGTGGCTACGCCCGTAGTAATGGCTTTTTTGGGCACTTGCGGCAACCCCCCAAACTCCATTGCTGTCGCCGCGCGGGTAGAGTGGTCGAGGGTCATGAGGCGCGTACGCGAGTTGATGAGCGAGCCTGGTTCATTAAAGCCAATGTGGCCGTTGCCGCCAATGCCCAACAGTTGAAAATCTATGCCGCCCAGTGCGTTAATTTTGCTTTCGTAGCTTTGGCAAAAATCGGCCAGCATGGCGGGAGGTATTGTACCATCGGGAATAAAATAATTTTCTTTGGGAATGTCCACGTGGTTGAACAACTGTTCTTCCATAAACCGCACGTAGCTGTGAATTGAGTTGGGCTGCATGGGGTAATATTCGTCCAAATTGAACGAAATAACATTCCTAAAACTCAGGCCTTCGGTGCGGTGCAGACGCACCAGCTCGGCATAAACTGTTTTGGGCGACGAGCCCGTGGCCAAACCCAATACGCAAGATTTATTCTCTTTTTGCTTCTGTCGAATCAAGTCGGCTATTTCGTTGGCCACTGCCCGTGAGGCGTTTTTGGCATCGGCATAAATCTGGGTGGGTATTTTTTCGTACGTAATGGCCTGGCCTACCATGCCCATGGCTTTCACGCTGTCGTCGGCTTGCGCTTGCATTAGGAGTTGTTCATCAATCATTTTAGAGGCGTTTTTGTTGTATTTTACAGCTCAAAATTAGGGATAAATGCAGAACAAAGCGATTATTTGTAAAAAAATCAATCAATGAGATTAGAAAACAAAATATGTAAAAATCAATCTAAAGCCTGCCAAACGGCCTTTATTTTGGCAATATCGCTAAAAATAATTTCATTTTCGTTCACGCTCAAAATAGAGGCCATGCCCACTGGTGCGCCCTCAAAAATCATTTGTCCCGCGCGGCTGGTTTTGCCCGTCAGGTGCAACGCTTGCACACCCGTTTGGGCCAGCTCAACCGCGTTTTGGGCGGTTACGCCGCTGCCCGCCATTATTTCGATGCGCCCGTTGGCTTGTTGTATGAGTTGAGCCAACAGTTCTTTTCCTGCCAAAGCCGTGGGCTGCTGCCCCGAAGTAAGCAACCGCACCGCGCCCGTTTCTATAATTGACTCTAACGCCCCAAAAGGCGCGGCGGCGCGGTCAAAAGCGCGGTGGAAAGTGGTTTTGAGCGGCTTTGCCAGTTCTATCAACTCACGGCTACGCGCTACGTCAATCTGCCCGTTGGGCAGCAAAATGCCCAAAACTACACCGTCTGCGTCCAGCCTTTTAGCCGTTTCAATGTCGTGCTTCATTACTTCAAACTCGTGGGCATCGTAGCAAAAATCGCCGCCGCGCGGTCGTATCATTACGTACAACTCAATAGCCAAGCAAGCCCGTGCCAACGCCACCATGCCGCAACTTGGGGTAGTGCCACCTTCGTAAATACCCGCACACAGTTCCACCCGCGTAGCCCCCGCCAACTGGGCGTTTAGACAAGATTCTATCGAAAAAGCGCAGACTTCAACTTCCATTGTTTCAAATAAGTTAGATTGTAAATTAAACTTTTTTTTTTATGTTTGTCTAATTAAAAAAACGCCAAGCCAACAACCTTATTATTATGCCAGTCTGGAACTTATCTAACGCCAAACACTTGCTTTCGCGGGCGTTATTTGGCTATTCTCGCAAAGACCTCGAAGTGGCACTTTCGTACAAAACTGTCGAAGAATTTGTAACCAAACAACTGCTGGCCGATAAGCCACTGCCCGCCCCGCCCGATGTGTGGATAAACGAAGTGCCAGTTGCCAACAACAACACCGTTGACGGCGATCGTTACCGCGCTTTTACGTACTGGTGGTACCAAAATATGCTTACCGAAGGCACAAATATGCGCGAAAAAATGGTACTTTTTTGGCACAACCACTTTGTATCGGGGCGCGATAAAGTGAATTACCCCCAACACATGTACAAGCAGCAAGATTTGTTTCGCAAAGCGGCTTGGGGCAATTTACAACAGCTTACCAAAGATATCAGCATAGACCCCGCCATGCTTATTTATTTGGACGGGCGCGTGAGTAGCGGCAACGGCACCAACGTTCCCAACGAAAACTACGCCCGCGAGTTGATGGAACTTTTCACGATTGGCATTGGCAACTACACCGAGGCCGACATCAGACAGGCGGCGTTGGCGTTGTCGGGCTGGCGGGTAAATGGTCTTAATTCCACTTTCAACCAAGGTGCATGGCTGAACGCCAACAAAACCTTCATGGGCAAAACGGGTAATTTTAGATACAACGATATTGTAGATATTATTTTTGCCCGCACCGAAACCCCCGAATTTATTTGCCGAAAACTATACAAAGAGTTTGTTTATTATAAATCGAACGAGGCTTTTGTGAAAGAAATGGCCAAAGTGCTGGTGGCCAACAAATTTGAAATAAAGCCCGTATTGCAGTTTATGCTCACTTCTGACGAGTTTTTTAACCCGCAATATCAAGGTTCAAAAATCAAAAACCCGACGGAAATGTCCATTGGCATCTTGAAATCGCTGGACATCAAAACCGTAGGTGCCACCGACCTGTCGTATATTTACGACCAAACCCGCAACATGCAACAGCAACTCTTACAACCACCCAACGTGCGCGGCTGGGTAGGCCAACGCGACTGGATTAGCTCCACTACTTACGTACTACGCGGTGGTTTTGCCAGTTCTATTTTAGACCCAACTGGCAGAGGAATAAACGGCCAAAGATTTGCGTTGCGCGTGATGCCCGTTGATTACGCCCGCACGTTCAAATCGCCCGAGGCCGCTACCAAGCTGGTTGCCGATGTAATAGATTTATTTTTGCAAGTGCCCATTACCAGCAAAAAAGAAAAGTTTTTGCTCGATACCATGCTCGACGGCACTATCACCACCAACTGGTCTACGAGTACACCTGGGGCAGATAAGCGCATCAGAAATTTGCTAACGGCCATCATGCGTTTGCCCGAATTTCAAATGTGCTAAATAGCTGATTCTTAAACCCATTACTGACTACGACTAACCGCTTTTGCTAAGTATTTGACTGTAAACAATCGGCAGATTTTATTACTACAATTAGCTGATAAAAAGCATTTTGAGTTACCATTGACTATTGACCGTGGACTATTGACTATTGACTACTTATTATGAATCGCAAAGAATTTTTACACCAACTGGGGCTGCTTTCGGGCGGTGTGGCGTTTGGAATGGGCGGCGTACCAGTCAAAGCGTTTGCCCACAATCCGCTTGGTATCAACATGGAAGGTACCAACGGACGCATTTTAGTATTGGTGCAATTGGGAGGCGGCAACGACGGCCTGAACACCGTAGTGCCGTTTGAAAACGATACTTATTACAACAAACGCCCCAATATTGCCATCAAAAAAGAGGCAGTATTGGGATTAAACAGCCAAACGGGCTTGAACCCCGCCATGGGCGCACTCAAAGAACTTTACGACAAAGGCAAAGTATCGGTGGTACAAAATGTAGGCTACGAACGGCCCAACCGTTCGCACTTTCGTTCTACTGATATTTGGCTCTCAGGTTCTGATTCCGTAGAAGTACTCGACCAGGGCTGGGTGGGGCGGTATCTATCTAAAATGTACCCTGCTTTTCCAGTTCAAGCTCCCGAAGAACCCATGGCCATTCAGTTGGGTTCGGTTGAGTCAATGCTTTTGCAAACCGATTTGGGCTCAACGGGTGTAACCTTCTCCGACCCCAATACCTTTTATGCGCTCGTGCAAGGCAGCACAGCCGACACCGACCCGCTGCCCGACACCTTGGCGGGCGACGAACTCAAATTTATGCGGCAAATTGCGACGCAGTCTATCAAGTATTCGGATATTATTAAAACCAAAGCTACGGCGGGCAAAAACCAAGTAACTTACCCCAGTTTGGGCATTGGGCCACAACTCAAAATAGTGGCGAGTCTCATCACGGGAGGGCTTCAAACACCCATTTATCTGACTACCATTGGTGGCTTTGATACCCACGCCAACCAAGTGGTAACGGGCAATACCACCACGGGCAGCCACGCCAATTTGCTCCGCTACGTAGCCGAGGGCATTGCGGCTTTTCAGCGCGACATGGAAAAAAGCGGCATGGCCGACAAAGTAACCATTATGACTTTTTCGGAATTTGGGCGGCGCGTCAATCAAAACGGCACCATGGGTACCGACCACGGCACGGCAGCTCCACTTTTTGTGGTGGGCAATACCGTACGAGGGGGCATTATTGGCAAAAGCCCCAGCCTAACCGACGTGGACAGCAGCGGCGACATCAAGTATCAGTTTGACTATCGGCAAATTTATGCCAGCGTGCTGCAAGACCACCTCGGCGTGAGTTCGCAAATTACCAACGGTATTTTGGGCAATAAAGATTTTTCGACGCTGCCCATTTTCAAGAGTACCACCAGCCCACTATTGGCCGAAAACCCCGATTTGGCACTCGAACAGAATTTTCCGAACCCGTTTGTTGATGTTACGCGGCTGCGCTACATGCTCAACAAATCCATGTACATGAAACTCGCCGTTTACGACCTCATGGGCAAAGAACTCTTGATTATCCGCGAAGGCCAACAAGACGCGGGGACTTACACCATACCCATCAACGGCAGCAATTGGGCCTCTGGGTTTTATTTGTGCAGCCTCAAAACCGACGCTGGCCAGCAAGTAATACGAATGGTGAAGAATTGAAAAATGGGCTGATTACAGCAAGTTGTTCTCTTTCCATAGTTTTGCCCTCAATCTTTTTCTGAGCAGAAAGAGATTGAGGGCAAATTTTTACGCAACTGATGAGCCAGATTTTCCCTTGTTTTTGGAAGAAGTAACCCTATTGATTTTAACCGAAAATTAGGCGAGAATTATGTGTTAATTAACCTTACTTGAGTGCGTGACAAAATCGGGGCAATAAATAAAAATGGGGAGTTTAAAAGTTTTAGTAAATTTAGGTGGCATCCTTCACGATGCAGTTTACAGTTTTAGAAAAAAAAAGGAGGAGAGTGAGCAAAAAGAAGTAATTTAGTTTTTCTACAAATCAAAAGACTTAA
>REAB01000035.1 GCA_004293645.1 Cytophagia bacterium
TACTAATTTTTCCGACTACATGTTTAGTGGGCAATATGCTTGTGGACTAATTTCTCAAAAACTGTCAACTACTTTGGAAGCAATATGAAAGATGCCCAGTATTTAATACGTTTAGGTTCTCTTTTGACGAAAACCCTCCTTTAATATTTACTACGACGACATTTTTGTCATTCTGAGTTAGGAAGAATTTTGTGTAATCTTCTTCGCCCACCCAGTTTAATTTACCAGTTGTTTTATTGAAAGAATACAATTTGCCGTAAAGCAAATAATAGATGGTTTCGCCATTGATTTTGGCGATGTTTGTATTAGCCGATTCTTTTAAAGAAAAGCTAAACAAAGACTTGGCTTTGCTCACCACTGAACTCCATTTCAATGTACCTGTTTTCATATCCAACAGCGCAATGTTCATATCGTCTCCATTTTTTACGGTCAACAAATACTCGTCTGATTCTGGAATAAAATCTGATTGAAAAACAAAAAATGACTCGGTTGAAGAGTTATACACAATTTTACCTGTTTCGGTGTTGATAATCATGTACTTAGAATTGACAAAAGCCTCCACGTAAGGGCTGTTTGGTACAGTAGTCAATTCTTTTTTCTCTTTGAAAATTTTGCCAAATTCTGGGTCAGACAAGATGTCTTTTACAGAAGCACCACCAAAATCTTCTTTGGTCAATTTCCAAACTTGTTGCTTGGTTTCAGGGTTAATTCCTTGAATGGTAGAGCCTACTTTGATTACGACAACACCCGTAATTTCATTTTGCACTAAATCTTGAATGTTTCCTTCGGTTTCTACAACACTATCAAAAGTGCGTTGTGCGAAGGTTGTGGAGATGCTGAAAAATAACAGCAAGATTGCGGTAACTTTGATTTTCATCTGCGATTGTTTTGTTGTGAAAATTGATAGAAATAGTAGTTTTATACAAAACACTCCGTATCAACAATAAAAAACCAGATGAATAGAAGAGTGTAGAAGCTACTTGGTACAAAAGTAAAATAAAGATAATGAAAATACAAAATATTTGGTCGTGCTTCAAAGTATAGACCTTGATTCTACAAGCAGATATGCGTAAAACGGGCTTAAAAACTAAAAAATTACCAAAGAATTTACCCAAACGTAGAAGCTACACAACTATTTCAGGCGGCTGGTGGTGGGCATTTCGTCAATGCCCAGCGTAGAAAGTTTAGGATTGAGCAATTTTGGCGTTATCAACACCCGAAACACTTTGTGGCCCGCCACTTCAAAATCGCACCAGTATTTGTTACGGGTTTGGAGGCTGCGGTACACCGCCGAATAATTGACGTGAGCAGGCCAGCCGTTGAGCGCCAATTGCGCCGCTACGTTGTCCACCGTTTTTTTGAGATTAGAAAAATAAACCACAAAAGGCTCACGGGCGCGGAGTTCGCTCAATGAGCCAATGTACCGAATGGTTACCTCATAAATGGTCTGTTGGTTCATGGTTTGGGGCGGTTGTTGAAAATTGTGAAATAAATTGAAAAATTATTAAATTATTTTTCAAAGCTACAACTTTTTGTGCTTAAAGGTCGTTTATACATCATACGCAGTCAAGCTAATAAAAGCCGTCTTTGCTCACCCGCAGCAAAGACGGCTTTTAGTTTGCACATTTTTTGACTTGTTTCGTTCAATCTCCGCCGCCTCACCGTAACTTTGTGCTTCATACTTTGGTTACGTTTGCATGGATACACAGTTGCTTCAAAACCTCGCTCGTTCGCTCAAAGGCGAATTTTATTTCGATACTACCATTCGTACGCTTTATGCTACCGATGCCTCGGCCTACCGCGAGATGCCGCTGGCGGTGGCTATTCCCAAAACTACCGACGACATCAAAACGCTCATTGCATTTGCCAAAAAACACCAAACATCTTTGATTCCGCGCACCGCTGGTACGTCGTTGGCAGGGCAAGTGGTGGGCAATGGTATTGTGGTAGATGTTTCAAAATATTTCAATAAGATTCTGGAAATCAACGCCGAAGAACGCTGGGTACGCGTGCAACCAGGCGTAATACGCGACGAACTGAACATGGCTTTGAAGCCACACGGCTTGTTTTTTGGCCCCGAAACCTCCACCGCCAACCGCGCCATGATTGGCGGTATGGTGGGTAACAATTCTTGCGGCTCCAACTCGGTGGTATATGGCAGTGTGCGAGAGCATTTATTGGAAGTAAAAGTCCTACTAAGCGATGGTAGCGAGGCAACATTTGGGCCAGTAATGAATGAAGAGTTAAGAATAAAACATGAAAATAGATCAACTTTAACTCCCCCCGTCGGACGGGGGCTTGAGGAGGCTATCTATCAAAAAACTTTTCAAATACTTTCTGATTCTAACAACCAAGCTGAGATTCGTAAAAATTTTCCTAAAAAAAGTGTTGAAAGAAGAAACACAGGTTATGCCCTCGATATGCTGCTCAATGCCGCGCCTTTTGGTGGAGAACAGCCTTTTAATATGTGCCAACTCATTGCGGGTTCGGAAGGTACACTTTGTTTTTTGACCGAAATAAAACTCAACCTCGTGCCGCCGCCGCCCCAAGCGCAAGGGCTGGTGTGCGTGCATTTCAATAGCATTGACGAGGCCCTGCGAGCTACCATTGTGGCACTCAAGTATAAACCGCAAGCCGTCGAGCTGATTGACAATTACATTTTGGAATGTGCCTACGAAAACCCCGAACAGCGCAAAAATGCTTTTTTTGTGCAACGTAAAACCGACGGCAGTTTTCCAATTATTTTGGTAATAGACGTGTCGCAACACACGCAAGCGGCGGTAGAAGAAGTAGCGGCGGCATTGGTAGAAGAGCTAAAAAACGAAGGCATGGGTTTTCATTATCCGTTGCTCCACGCCGACGACACCAAGAAAATTTGGACGCTTCGCAAGGCAGGTTTGGGGCTTTTGGCTAATTTGCCTGGCGATGAAAAAGCCGTAGCCGTTATTGAAGATACCGCCGTGGACGTAGCCGACCAACCCGCCTACATTCGTGATTTTAACGAAATTTTGCACAAACATGACATGGCAGCCGTACATTATGCCCACGCAGGTTCGGGCGAAATACATTTGCGGCCTATTATCAATCTCAAAACCAAAGAAGGTCATCGGCAGTTTCGAACCATTGCCGAAGAAATAGCCACGTTGGTCAAAAAATACGATGGCTCGCTTTCGGGCGAACACGGCGACGGCAGGTTGCGCGGGGAGTTTATTCCGCAAATGGTGGGGCAGCACAACTATGAATTGTTTAAAGAAATAAAACGCACCTGGGACCCCGACCACATTTTTAATCCAGGCAAAATAGTGGATACGCCACCAATGGACACGTTTTTGCGTTACGAAGCCGACCAACCCGCGCCAATTCGCCAAACGTATTTTAGATATCCCAACCAAACCATGCTCCAGCACGTAGAGCAGTGCAATGGCTCTGGCGACTGCCGAAAAACGGAGCTATCGGGCGGCACCATGTGTCCGAGTTTTATGGCTACTCGCAACGAAAAAGATACCACCCGCGCCCGCGCAAATATGCTCAGAGAGTATTGGAGTAGCCCCCAGACCCCTGATGGGAGTTTGGGGGCTGCCGCCAAAGATGTACTTGATTTGTGTTTGGCTTGCAAAGGTTGCAAAGGCGAATGTCCCTCAAACGTGGACGTGGCCAAGCTAAAAATGGAGTTTTTGCAGCACTACCACGACGCGCACGGCGTGCCGTTTCGGTCGTGGTTGGTGGGCAATTTTGCCAAAATGACAAACATAGCCAGTTACATGCCGTGGGCTTACAACCTCATTTTTAGTACTGAGTGGACGCGCCGCATTGCCAACCAAGTGGTGGGTTTTCACCCCGACCGTACCATGCCACTGCTCCACAAAACAACGCTAAAGCGGTGGTTTGACATTGGCCGGGTCAAGAACACTAATTACGTCCCCCCATCGGGGGTTAGGGGGCTGGTTTACCTCTTTTGCGACGAATTTACGAACTACAACGACGTTGAAATTGGCAAAAAAGCCATTATGCTGTTGGAAAAACTGGGCTACGAAGTTGTAATACCCGCGCATTTGCCGAGTGGTCGCCCGCAGTTGTCGAAAGGACTGCTGAAAGATGCCAAACAAATAGCCAACCAAAACGTGCGCATGTTGAAAGATTTGATTTCTGAAAATACACCCTTGATTGGCATTGAACCCTCGGCTATTTTGACGTTTAGGGACGAATACCCCGACTTGGTGGACGAAGAACTATTGGAAGATGCCCAAAAACTGGCCAAAAACGCATTGATGTTCGACGAATTTATTGCCCGCGAGATAGACAACAAAAACATTGACCAAAACGTGGCCTCCAATTATTCAAAATCCAATGAACCCAAACTAATCAAGCTGCACGGACATTGCCAGCAGAAAGCCATCGGTTCGTTGGTGCCCACCAAAAAAATGCTTTCGTTGATTCCCAACTGCACCGTTCAACTCATTCCGAGTGGGTGCTGCGGCATGGCGGGGAGTTTTGGT
>REAB01000051.1 GCA_004293645.1 Cytophagia bacterium
ATTTTTCCGACTACATGTTTAGTGGGCAATATGCTTGTGGACTAATTTCTCAAAAACTGTCAACTACTTTGGAAGCAATATGAAAGATGCCCATTTTTTTAACGAATACCCCTATGAAGACGTGCCAACGCACAACGAAAGCATTTATAACAAAGACAAAAACTCGTTTGCCAAACGCATTGGCCACGTACTGGAGCAATGCACGCGCGTGGCTACGGCCATTGAAAACAATCTGCGCCAAAATCATTTTCCCATTTTGCTCTCTGGCGACCATTCTTCGGCACTCGGCACCATCAGCGGCATCAAGGCGGCTTTTCCGGCCTTGCGCTTGGGCGTGGTTTGGATAGATGCCCACGCCGATTTGCACTCGCCTTACACCTCGCCGTCGGGCAATATTCACGGAATGCCGCTTTCGGCAGCTTTGAACGACAACAACTTGGCTTGCCAAATCAACGAACTCAGCTCCGAAACCCAGCATTATTGGGAAGGAATGGGAAATATAGGCATATCTGGCCCCAAGCTTTTGGCCTCCGATTTGGTGTATTTTGGCGTGCGCGATACCGAAGAACCCGAAGACCAACAGATTGAAAAGTTGGGCATAAAAAATTATACAGTGCACGAAATACGCTACCGTGGCCTGTCTGTTTGCCTCCAAGAAGCCCGCCAAAAACTGGCCTCCTGCGACTTGATTTACGTGTCGTTTGACGTAGATTCAATGGACTGCGATATTATTTCGCGCGGTACTGGCACGCCCGTGGCCAAAGGTTTCGACCAGTTTGAGGTCATGGCCATTATTAACGCATTTATCGAAACCCAAAAAGTAGTTTGCATCGAATTTGTGGAAATAAACCCCCTACTCGACACCAAAGGCAATAAAATGGCCGAAACTGCTTTTGAAGTATTGGAAGAAATCAGCAAAAACCTTAAAAAATACGCATAGCTCATGCAAACCGTAACCGTTCTGCCCTACCAACCCAAAAATCACGTCAGGATTGTAACCTCCGCCAGCTTGTTTGACGGCCACGACGCGGCCATCAACCTCATGCGAAGGCTCATGCAGGCTACGGGCGTGGAGGTGATTCACCTTGGCCACAACCGCTCGGTGCAAGAAATTGTGGACTGCGCCATTCAGGAAGACGTGCAGGGCATTGCCGTTACGAGTTACCAGGGCGGGCATATTGAGTTTTTTAAATATATGTACGACCTGCTGCAAGAAAATGGCGCGGGACACATCAAAATATTTGGCGGCGGCGGTGGCACTATTTTGCCCCACGAAGTGCAAGAACTCCACGCTTATGGCATTTGTCGCCTTTACTCGCCCGACGACGGGCGGGCCATGGGCTTGCAAGGCATGATAAACGACTTGGTAGAAAAATGTGATTGGCCAGCCCCACCCGACAGCCCCCTAACCCCCGATGGGGGGACTTTTGTCAGTGGCTTTTCAACTATTGCCCGACAAATCACTAATGCTGAAAGTGAAAATCGATATTTAAAAAAAGCTCCCCCATCGGGACGGTACGCCGCGCGGGTTGGGGGGCTTATTCTTGGCATCACGGGTACGGGTGGAGCGGGCAAGTCGTCGTTGGTAGATGAGTTGGTACGGCGTTTTTTGCTTGACTCCGACGACAAAAAACTGGCCATTATTTCGGTAGACCCTTCTAAACGCAAAACGGGTGGTGCGTTGCTCGGCGACCGAATCAGAATGAATGCCCTCCACCCCGAACTGGCCAAAGGGCGCGTTTATATGCGCTCTATGGCCACGCGGCAGTCCAATTTGGCCATGAGCAAATACGTAAAAGATGCCATTGAAATTTGCCAAAGTGCTAATTTTGAGCTTATTATTGTCGAAACATCGGGCATTGGGCAATCTGACACCGAAATAACCGAACACGCCGATGTGTGCCTCTACGTAATGACGGCCGAATATGGCGCAGCTACGCAGCTCGAAAAAATTGATATGCTCGACTACGCCGATTTCATTGCCATCAATAAATTTGACAAACGCGGCAGCCTCGATGCCCTCCGCGACGTGCGCAAACAGTACCGCCGCAACCACAACAACTGGGACACGCCCGACGAAGAACTCCCCATTTTTGGCACGCAAGCCGCCCAATTCAACGACCCAGGCATGAACGCGCTTTATGCAAGGTTAGGGGTATCAAAGGGGAAAGGGGAAAGTTTAGAGAAAAAAGGAGAAAAGCCGAGGGCAGAACTGGGAAACAGTTTAAAACTCACTCCCAAAACAAACACTCCATCACTCAATCATTCAATCATTCCCCCCGACCGCGTGCGTTATTTGGCCGAAATTGTGGAAAATGCCCGCCATTATGCCGAATTTGTGGAAGAACAAGTGCGCATTGCCCAACAACTTTATGGCTTGCATCAAACGCTCGCCATTCTTAAAAAAACCAGCGAATTATCCCAAATTATAACTGATTTACAACAACTTACCGACCAAATTCGCCAGCAACTACGCCCCGATTGCTGGCAGCTTATCAAGCGTTGGCCAGAAGTAGTAGCCACTTACCGCGCCGAAAAATACCAGTTTAAAGTACGCGACAAAGTAATTGAACAAGACCTGTGGACCGAAACGCTTTCGCACCTTAAAATTCCGAAAATAGCCCTGCCCAAATACAGCGACTGGGGCGATATTTTGCGTTGGCAACTCACCGAAAACGTGCCTGGCGAATTTCCATACACGGCGGGCGTGTTTCCGCTCAAACGCGAAGGCGAAGACCCCGCGCGGATGTTTGCGGGCGAAGGTGGCCCCGAACGCACCAACCGGCGGTTCCATTATTTATCAAAAAATACCCCCGCCAAACGGCTTTCTACGGCCTTCGACTCCGTAACGCTCTACGGTGAAGACCCCGACACGCGGCCCGATATTTTTGGCAAAGTAGGCAACTCTGGCGTAAACGTTTGTACCCTCGACGATGCCAAAAAATTGTACAGCGGCTTTGACCTCTGCGACCCGAACACGTCGGTTTCGATGACCATAAACGGCCCCGCACCGCTTATTTTGGCTTTTTTCTTAAACGCCGCCATTGACCAACAGTGCGAAAAATGGCTTGATGGCAATGCGTTGCACGGGGCCGCCCGCGCAGGCGAAAGCGCCTTTCGGGGCGATATTCCAGAGGGTAACAATGGCTTGGGGCTGCAACTACTCGGCACCACTGGCGACCGCCTGCTGCCGCCCGAAGTATATGCCAAAATCAAAGCCGACACGCTTCGGCAGGTACGTGGCACGGTGCAGGCCGATATTTTGAAAGAAGACCAAGCCCAAAACACCTGTATTTTTAGTACTGAATTTGCCCTCAAAATGATGGGCGACATTCAGCAGTATTTTATTGACCAACAGGTTCGCAATTTTTACTCCGTTTCTATTTCGGGCTACCACATTGCCGAAGCGGGGGCCAACCCTATTTCTCAGTTGGCTTTTACGCTCTCCAATGGCTTTACTTTTGTCGAATATTACCTGAGCCGTGGCATGAAAATTGACGACTTCGCGCCCAACTTGTCGTTCTTTTTCTCGAACGGCATGGACCCCGAATACACCGTACTGGGGCGCGTGGCGCGGCGCATTTGGGCCAAAGCCCTGAAAAACAAGTACAAAGCCAACGAGCGCAGCCAAAAACTCAAATACCACATTCAGACTTCGGGCCGCAGCTTGCACGCCCAAGAAATTGCCTTCAACGACATTCGCACCACGCTCCAAGCCCTTCTGGCCTTGCAAGACAACTGTAACTCGCTGCATACCAACGCCTACGACGAGGCCATTACCACGCCCACCGAAGAAAGCGTGCGCCGCGCGTTGGCCATTCAGCTTATTATCAATCGTGAGTTTGGACTATTGACAAACGAAAACCCGCTGCAAGGCTCGTTTATTGTCGAAGAACTCACCGATTTGGTAGAAGAGGCCGTTTACCAAGAATTTTTGAGCATCAACGAGCGCGGCGGCGTGCTGGGAGGCATGGAACGAATGTACCAACGCAGCAAAATTCAGGACGAATCTATGCACTACGAAATGCAAAAACACACGGGTGCGCTGCCCATCGTTGGAGTCAATACGTTTTTGGACGCGCAAGGCTCGCCCACGGTGCTACCCGCCGAGGTGATTCGCTCTACCGACGACGAAAAGCAGTTTGCAGTTACGTCCAAATTGGCATTTCAACAGCAAAACCAAGCTGCGGCCCAAATAGCCCTTGAAGCCTTGAAAAAAGCAGCTTTGGCCAACGAAAATATTTTTGAAAACCTCATGGAAGCCGCCAAAATATGTACATTGGGACAAATGTCGGCGGCTTTGTATGAAGTAGGGGGGCAATATCGGCGCAATATGTAGCGTGCTCGCAACCAAGAAGACACTTCACCCAGCAAACCGCGAAACGGGTGAATTATTTGTCCCAATCACTACGCTTTCTTATATTTAGCCGTTATTTTCGTCGTTACTGTTTTTTTAGTAGCGGGGTCGGTTTCGGTTACAGTTTGCACCATCGACAGCATATCGCCAGCAATGGTGTAGTCGTATTCGTCCTTCACGCCGTCGGTATCTATCATCGTAATTTTAGTACCATTCACCGACCATTTTCCACTGGTTATTACACCCTCTTCTTCAATGCTCTCATTCACGTCTTTGCAACTCGCGGGGTTGTTGGTACTCAACGTGCCGTTGGCATTGAACGAAAACACCAAGTCAGTAAAACAAGTCTCTCCAAAAAGTACAAGAAACGGAAAAAGATCTTTTTCGGGGTCGTTGTCTTCTTTTACCAACAGCCCAGCCAGTTTCCAATTTCCTACTACGGCATTGGCGGCAGTTGGGTCATCTTTCTTACCGCACGAAACCACCAACGTAGCCATCAAAACCACGGCCAATAAACGCGTACTCCAAGTCGAAATCTTTGTGTTTTTCATAATTGTAACTTTTTTTGGTGAGTAAAAAACTGAAACAAAAGTAATAGATTGGTTTTAAAAATCCACCCATTCTTTATTTAACGGTTTTTGGGTACATTTTATTGAATGGCCACGCGCTCGCCTTGCAACTGCATTTTTTCGGCGGGTAAATTTTCCAAGATTTCGGTTTTCAACGACTCTACCAATCGCTGTTTGAGGTAGTCGCATTGGGTTACGATGCTTACTTCGCGCACGGGCTGTGGCGCGGCAAATCGCTTGATTTTTTGGCGTTGGTTGTCGCTCAAATGCAGCGTAGCTAAGTCGGGCAAAATGGCCACTCCGCTCTGACTATCAACCAGTTGCTTCAATGTTTCGATACTTCCCGCTTCGTAGTCAAAGGGCGCGTCGGCGGTGCGGCGCAACTCGCACAAGTTCATCACCTGCGACCTAAAACAGTGGCCTTCTTGCAGCAGCCACATTACAGCTTGGTTTTTATTCGTTACTTTTGTGTAACCAAAATAACGGGGCAATGCGTAGATATCCAATCGGTATTCAAAGTTTTAAAGAAATTATTACGGGCAACTACCTCTACGTGGACAAAACGGCGTTTATCCATCAAATGAAGGCTATGGGCAAGTACTATTTTTTGTCGCGCCCGCGTCGTTTTGGCAAATCTTTGTTAATCAGCACTTTGCAGGCTTTATACGAAGGCCGCCAAGAACTATTTACGGGCTTGTACATTGCCGATAAATGGGACTTTGGCCAAACCAATCCTACCATCGTCATTTATTTTAATGCTTTCACCTTGCGTGGCAACAGTTTAGATGCCGTACTTCAAAACGCCATACGCGAGCAAGCCGAAACGCACCAAATAGAATTGACTGCTCAAATTGAAGGATTGAATTTCAAAGCAGGGACTTTGTTTCAAGAATTAATCCAAAAGTTGCACGCCAAAACAGGCCGCAAAGTGGTGGTGCTGATTGACGAATACGACAAACCCATCGTAGATTTTTTGGAAGAACTGGACATTGCCGAGGCCAACCGAAACACCCTCAAATCGTTTTATGGCATCTTAAAACCCGCCGACGAACATTTGGAATTTGTGCTACTAACGGGCGTAAGCAAATTTGCCAAAGTGAGTGTGTTTTCCGACCTCAACAACTTGAACGACATTACGTTAAAAAAACAATTTAACGAAGTAGTGGGTATTACGCAAGCAGAATTGGAGGCTACTTTCAGCGAAGAAATAGCCCGATTTGCCCAAGAAACCGAAGTGAGTTATGAAACGTTTTTGGGACAAATAAAGCACTGGTACAACGGCTACTCGTGGGGCGGCAAAGCCACCGTTTACAATCCGTTTTCATTACTAAATTTTTTTAGCGACAGCGGTGCGTTTCGCAATTACTGGTTTAGTACGGGTACGCCCACTTGGTTGGTTCAAGAAGCCTTCAAAAATCGATTTTTTGATTTTACCAACCTCGAAATCACCGAAAATCGTTTGGAATCTTTCGATTTCAAGAATTTATACACGCCTACCCTGTTGTTTCAAACGGGTTATCTCACCATCAAATCTTACAGCAAAACCGACTACACATACATCTTAGATTATCCCAACGAAGAAGTGCGGCTGTCGTTGAACCAGTATTTGTTGGAGGCTTTTCGTGGCAAAGAAAACGAAGAAGTTATCCCAAAAGTTTTGCAACTACGCAACGCCTTGAATAACAACGACATAGCCACGGCCATCGAAATTATCAACATTATTTTTTCAACGCTGCCCTACGATTTGTGGCAACGCGAAAACGAACGGTTTTACCACGCCCTCATTCACCTCACTTTCACTATTTTGGGCGTTTATGTGCAATCTGAAATCCACACCGCGCGGGGGCGTTGCGATGCCATCGTACATACCCAAAAATATAGCTACGCTTTTGAGTTTAAGCTCGACAAAACCGCCCAAGAAGCCTTAGACCAGATTTTTGAGAAAGGCTACTTAACGCCTTTCAAAGAGTCGTCGGCCAGTTCAAAAACACTCATTGCAGTTGGCATCAACTTCTCTACCGAGCGCAAAGCGGTTGAAAGTTGGTTGTCTAAAACGCTGTGAGATAGCGAATAGGGCTTTATGAAGGTGTGAGATTCAGGGAACGTCCGCCGTTCACTCGTACCCAACTATGAGTGAAATTACTCCTGCTGGGTAAACTTTCGTCGGCTGGTAGTGCTGCTTAAAACAGCACTACTGCTCAATACTTCCGTCTGCCACACTTTAATAAAGCCCATCGGGGCCGCCCGTGCGGTTATCGGTCGTTGTTCCTGTCGGAGTCCAGTTGGCGTGTCCGCTACGGAATATTTTCGACGAAGCGATTCTAAAACTCGGGGCCGCCCGTGCGGTCAGCTTGACCAAGTGTCCACGGGTAGCCCCATACGAAAATAGCCTAAGAAAGTCGCTCAAATTTCCCTTTTGTTGTGCAGGAAAAAGCAAATGGCCTATTTGTTTTAATTAGCTTTTTTATCTCTGGCCATCTATTCACAATTTGCTGAACCATCTCCCAATATTTATACCCGGTATTTGAAGGCGGCTTAATGAAAAATAGCCCTACGCCCGACTTTTCGTAAAGTTCTCGTTGCTGCTTTTTCCTGAAAATATTGTAGTCTTGCGTTATAACAATTCCACCCATTTCTCCTACTTTTGGTATCCAATCCTCGTCTTGCGCGCCCGTACCAAAAACTTCTTTTAAAGACAAAACTTCAATTTCACTCCCGTTTCCCTTTTCTAAGTGATGTAGCCCGTGTGCTAAATATGGCGACATATTTTCGTCAATAAACAGCTTTATCATGCGGCAATACGTGTGTGAAAGTTTATGGCATCTTCGACTTGGCTTATTTTTAAATCATACAGGTTTGCAATAATATCAACAGGTTCGCCAGCACGAAACAAAGAAAAAACAGTTTCTGTTAGAATATTGGTTTCTCCTACAACAGGCTGCCCAAATTTACGTTTGGGGTCTATTACGACACCATGTTCTTTTCCCATAGGGAAAAATCTCTTTGCCAAGCTATTTTTATCAAACTCTATTCTCTCACAAAACGGCTCTATGACTTGATTTATATAGATTTGGAGGCTTTTGTCAGCTTTGATAATTTCGCCAATAGCACCCTCAAAAAGGACTTTTTCCCCATCGGTAAGAATGTTTGAGGTGGCAAAAGGGTATTGTGTTTTAAATACATCGGCTAAAATGTCGTGAGCGGCTACGATTTTCTGTGCGCTAACTCCTCTTTCTCTTAGTTGATAAAATGTAAAAAATTCAATTAATGTATGAAAATTAGTAACCTGCTCTATGCCTTCACCATCAGAATACTGAATGCCACCACCTGAAAATTTTGTAATCCAATAGTCCTTAAGCCAACGTTTTACTTTCCCACGCGGTAGTCCAAGTATCTTTGCTACTTCTGGAGTAGTATAAATACCTGTGCCAAATCCAAATATATCTTTAGTCTCGAAAGTCATAACAGGTTTAACTTGTACTTTTAATCACAAAAGCACAAATAGTGTGCCATATACCTCATTTTTACATCAATTTTAGTTACAAACGTTGCTGTGCCGTTGCTCAATACAATGACCAATAACTCCTACGCTTTGGTGGCTACTTTGGCCCAGTTGTCTTTCAAACCCACCGTGCGGTTGAACACCAGTTTGTCGGGAGTACTGTCGGAGTCTTTGTAAAAATACCCTTTTCTCATAAACTGAATCTTGGCATCGGCTGCGTCAGTTTGGAGGGCAGGTTCGGCGTAGGCAGTAATCACTTGCAGCGAGTTGGGGTTCAAATAATCCTTAAAATCGCCTTCTTCTGCCGACGGGTTCTCTACCTGAAACAAGCGGTCGTAGAGTCTTACTTCTACGGGCAGGGCGGTCTGGGCAGCCACCCAATGCAGCGTGCCTTTCACGTTGATACCCGACGTATCTTGGCTACTTTTACTGTTTTCTACATAGCTGCAGCGCAGCTCGGTTACGTTACCGTCGGTGTCTTTCAGCACTTCATTGCACTGAATAATGTAAGCACTTTTGAGGCGTACCATCTTGCCCACGGCCAAGCGGAAGAAATTTTTGGGCGGGTTTTCCATAAAATCTTCGCGCTCAATGTACAACTCACGCCCAAAAAGCACCTCACGAGTGCCGCTTTCGGGGTCTTCGGGGTTGTTTTCGCTGTGGCAAATTTCGAGTTGCGTTTCGGGATAATTGGTAATAACTACTTTCAACGGGTCGAGCACTACCATGCGGCGCAACGCAATTTTATTGAGGTGTTCGCGCACGCAAAATTCGAGCAATCCTACGTCTATCAGGTTTTCGTTTTTGGTAATGCCAATGCGCTCACAAAACCCCCGCACGGCCTGGGGCGTATAGCCGCGCCGACGCATGCCCGAGAGGGTGGGCATGCGGGGGTCGTCCCAGCTTTTTACGTGGGCGTCGTTTACGAGTTGCAGCAATTTACGCTTACTCATCACGGTATAGCTCAAATTGAGCCGCGAAAATTCGTATTGTTTAGACGGAAAAATACCTAAATTTTCGATGCACCAGTCGTACAAATCGCGGTGCGGCACAAACTCCATCGTACAAATTGAATGGGTAATCTGCTCAATGGCATCGCTTTGGCCGTGGGCAAAATCGTACATTGGATAAATGCACCACTTGTCGCCCGTGCGGTGGTGGTGCGCAAACTTGATGCGGTACAAAATGGGGTCGCGCAGCAGCATATTGGGCGCGGCCATGTCTATTTTGGCGCGCAACGTGCGGCTTCCTTCGGCAAATTGGCCATTTTTCATGCCTTCAAATAGTTCCAAATTTTCGGTTACTGTTCGGTTGCGATAGGGGCTGTTGGTGCCAGGCTCGGTGGGTGTGCCTTTGAGCGTCGCCATTTGTTCGGCAGGCAAATCGTCCACGTAGGCCAGTCCTTTCTGCACCAGTAGCGTGGCCAATTCGTACAGTTTATCAAAATAATCGGAAGCATACCGCTCTTCTTTCCAATGGAAACCAAGCCATTGCACATCGTTCTTGATAGATTCGACGTATTCGGTATCTTCCGTAACGGGGTTGGTGTCGTCGAAGCGCAGATTGGTACCACCGCCGTATTTTTGGGCTACGCCAAAGTTCAAACAGATGGATTTGGCGTGGCCAATGTGCAAATAGCCGTTGGGTTCGGGCGGGAAGCGCGTCAGCACGCGTCCGCCGTGCTTACCAGCGCGGAGGTCTTCTTCAACAATTTGTTCAATAAAATTCAACGCTTTTTCTTCGGCTGTTGATGCGGTCAATTCAGTCATGGTTTTTGTGCTATCTACTCGTTTTATAGCCCAAAGATAGCACAATTGCAGGTTTTTGGGGCGCAAGGCACTAAAAATGACGCAAAAATGGTAGTTTTACGCCTTCAAACTTCACTTTTATTATGCAAAATTCTATTAAATACGCCCTTTCGGTGATGGGCTTCGGCACGGTTTGGCTGGTAGCCGAAAAGCTACTGGGCTATCACAATACCATCGTTGATTGGCTTCCTTTTACCAGTTTGTTGTGGCTTATTTTGGTGGGCGTTTTTTACGTATTTTTCCTAAAAACCGAAAGCCAACAACACCGCAATTGGAACTACAAAACGGGCGTAAAATCCGCGCTTGTTTTTACGCTATACTGGGTAGTTGGGTTTGCGGCGATAAAACTCATCTATTTTGCATTCATCAATCCCGATTATTTCAACGATATTACCTTGCGCGGCCGCGAATGGCTCACCCTCAGCGCTACCTCCGACGAAAACTTTGAAAACGCCACCCAAATGATGGAAGATTTTTTACAACTTACTCCTTATTTGGCCGTTACTACCGTTCTTCAATTCGTTTTTGGAGTCATTTATTCGCTGCTCATTCCTGGATTTGTGAAACAAAAGTAACGACACATTATACCAATTCTTTCAGTTGTGTTGCCACTTTGTAGAAAACTCCGTTAGGTTGGGCCACAATAAAATGGGCTTTTCCACACTGAATTTTCATTTGCTCAATGCCGCGCAGCATATCAGCATTGAGAACAGATTTGGTTTCGACCACAAAATAAATGCGGTGGTCATTTTCAAAAATTACTGCCCAGTCGGGGGTATAGTTACCCACAGGTGTAGGGATTTTGAAGGCTTTGGGCAGTTTAAAAAAGAATTTTACGCTCGTATCGGCCTCACATTCGCGGGCAAAATGATGCTCTACTTCGCTATCAATGGCTATGAAGTTATAGAGTGTTTTGTGGTGGGCTGTTACCGCAAACAAGTTAGACAAATAGGTTTCTATTTCTTCATTTTCAAAAAGTTTCATTTCATAGTTGTTGGGTTCGTTGAGTCGCTCATATTTGATGCCGTCTATCATCAGCGCGTTTAAGGCTTTCTGAATAGCCCCCACCACGTTGTCCAAAAACAATTGTGGATTTACGACTAATTCTGCCACTCGGTCAGACCGTTTTAATATCTGAAAAATGGTTTGGCGGGTAATGTCCAAACGACCTTGAATATAAGCATACACGTCTGGAACAGGGTATTTTATGGCATCGGTACGTTTTCTTTCAATGTCGGTAAGGGTTTTTTCTATGCCCTCTTTACCATAATTCATCGTTGCCCGCTTGGCTTCCAGCATGGGGCGTTTAGTGGACGGTACTTTACTCAAATCGCGGAGTTCGGCTACGGCTTTTTCGATGAGTAGTTCGGTATCGTAGGCCACGCGATAACGGGTTCGGAATTTTATTTTATCCCAAATCTCAAAAAACAGCGGGCAGTTTTCGGGCGTTAAGTGTTTGGTAAGCTGCACTTGGGCTTTGTCGCGGGCGTTTTTGATGCGTCCCAAAAATTCTACACTGGTTTCTTCTTGAATTTCTTTTTGCAGAGATTCCGAAAACTCCTCATAGGTTTCGTTGGCAATGACGGTCAGCACATTGATTTTTTTATCGAACACCCGCGCCCCCGTTCCGTCCACACACAGGCGCAGCCCGCGCCCAATTTCCTGCCGCTTTTTGAGCTCGCTTCGGCTTTCGTTGAGCGTACAAATCTGAAAAACATTGGGATTGTCCCAGCCTTCGCGCAGGGCCGAGTGCGAAAAAATAAAACGCAACGGCTCGTCGGTACTGAGCAACCGCTCTTTGTCTTTCATAATGAGCGCGTAGGTATCGGTGTCGGCCTTGGTGGTACCGTTGGTGTCTTTGAGTCGGTTTTTGTCGGAAGCAAAATAGCCGTTATGCACCTTTTTTACGTCAAAATAACCTGCATGAACCGTAGGAATATCCGATTCATGGACTTTACCAGCCAAAAAATAGGTTTCTTTCGGGGCATCAGTAAACAATAGCGCGTTGAGTTTGGATTGGTGTTCTTTGGCCAACCGTTCAAAAATTTCTTCAAACCAGATGGCAAACTTACCATTTTGCGGCGTACCATCAGAATCATAGGTGCGGTAGTTGGCCACCTTGTCAATAAAAAATAACGACAAAACTTTGATGCGCTTGTGGCTGTTGCGGCTTTCTTCACTGCCCAATTGCCAATACCGAAGCTCTTTTTCAAAATGCCGCTTGATGGTGCGTTCTATTTGAAACTTGGCCACCTCGTCGTTGGTACCGCTTGCTGCCTGTTTTAGATAAATGGTAGTGCCATTGGAAAAACGAACACAATCGGGGTCGCGGTGAATGGAAGTCAAAATATAGCCTTCTTTATAGACATCGCGCCCGCCCGACAGCCAAAGCAAATCGTCTTCAGGACTGATAACCAACTCTTTGCGCTTTACGCCGCTCTTTTCGTTGGCATAAACGGCCACTTTGGCTTTGAGGCTTTTTTTGCCCACTTGTATGCCCAACAGCTCCACAAAAGGCGTATTAAAGTTGGCCTCGGCCACAATGCCATCTACTTCTATTTGTTTTACCAAGCCCAAATCGTAAGCCTGCACTGGGTTGAGGCTGTAAAGTAGGTTATAAAAATGGCGGTGCGTAGCCGAATATCGAAGCGTAAACAAGGGGTTCAGATTGCCAATAGCGGCCTTTCGGAGGTCAGACTCCATGTTTTGCGGCTCATCCACAATCACAATGGGGCGACTGGTTTGGAGGTATTCGATGGGTTTTACGCCCGTTTCTCGCAGGGTATTGATGACGTTGTTGTCTTTGGCAAAACTATCAATGTTGATAACCAAAATTTGAATGGCATTGGAAGTAGCAAAATTGCGAAGGGCGTTGAGTTTGGCACTGTCGTAAAGCACAAAATTGACGGGCGGATTGCTGTAATGCGCCTGAAAATGTGCGTGCGTGAGTTCTAAATTTTTGAGTATGCCCTCTCGAATAGCCACACTTGGCACCACAATCACGAATTTTTTGAAGCCGTGGGTTTTGTTCAGTTCATAAACCGTCCGCAAAAAAGTGTAGGTTTTGCCCGTGCCTGTTTCCATTTCAATCGTAAAATTGAGCGGGCAATGAGTGGTCTGGCCGTCGTCCGAAACCGACGCTTCCAAATGTGCCGAAACCGCCAAACCATTTTTGAACTGAATGGCCTGCACATTCTGTAAAATTTGGGCATCGCTGATACACAACTGATTGGCAATACCGCGTTCGGTGAGGACAATTGAAGCGCCCTCGGTCTGAAAACTGACCGTAGCAACGGACTGCTCAAAGTCGCTTTGCGCCAGCGGTTGGCCTTCCAGTACTTCTATTACGCGCTGAATGGCTTCGAGTTGATAGGCTTGCGACGCATCAAATTGTAGTTTCATTGTTCTTTTCGATTAAATCACCCTAAAATCTACGCCTGCATCGCGGAGTTGCAGGTGCGTGTTGGTCATTAATTGGTCGGCGTTAGCACCCACAAAAAGCGTAGAAAGCGTAACCAACAATTGGGGTTTTTGCACGGTGGCGGCCTCCACAAGGGTGGGCGTTACGTTGGCCAATGCCACCCACATTCGGTTTTGTTCTACTATAAATATTTCACAATCAGCTATTTGTATTTTTTGAATCGCCACCGTGAGCGGTAACCCTGCTTTCAAGCAAAGTTCTACAAGCATGGCCTCGTGGGTGCGGGCAGTTTGGGCTACGGGGTCTTGAAAAATTTCTAATTGGTTGAGCAAATCTTCGGTGGCTACGTCGCTGCGCCAGGCTTTGAAGTTGGAGGCCGCCAAACGATACGACCGATAGCCCAGCACTTGTTTGGCCCCAAAGTCTAATTTCTCGCTTTGCCGCTTGCTGAGTTTTTCGATTACTTTTTTGATGCGGGCCTGCGTAATGTCGGCAATGGTGGCGTAGCCCGCTTTGAACGCCTCGCTTTTGGGGTCGGTGGCTTCGGCCAATTGCACGCACATAAACCGCCGATTGCCCCCGTCTTCTTGGTTGAGTTCCAACACCGCTTGGGCCGTAGTGCCGCTCCCCGCAAAAAAGTCGAGAATTAAGTCGTTACTTTTGGTAGTGATTCGAACAAAATGCTTTATTAAATTAGGAGGTTTCGGATATGAAAAAACATTCTCGTGAAATGTATCTTTAATCTCTTTTGTTCCTTCACCAGTCAAAGCTACTTTTATGAGTAAACTGTCAGGAATTTTTCCGTAAGTAAGAATATTTCCATTATCATCCTTGACCACTTCCTCTTTACTCTCAAAAAGGTATTGTTTATAAAAAACGTCCCATTTACCATTAACATTTCTTTCAAACTCTATTCGTCCTGTTTCTATTCTCCATTCAAATCTTTTCTTATCGCAACGCCAACGGTGAATTTTTCCATCTAATATTTCTCCATCTGGGCAAACTATATCATAATGGAGTCCTGGCCTGTCGCCTATACTAAAATCATTCAAATTTCTTAGGTAATACTTTCCTCTCTCACTGACAAACTCATCTGTCAAGTTATAAGATTTCAACATTTCCTTGGTTGGAGGCAGCTTAAAAAGATTGCAATATTCTTTATTTTTTGAATAAAAAAGTATGTATTCATGTGATATGGCTACATATTTATTGTCGTTTTGAGTTCCTGCCCCCTTCTGCCAAATAAATTGACAGATAAAATTTTCTTCCCCAAAAATCTCATCGCAGAGTAGTTTGAGGTTGGCGGCCTCGTTATCGTCTATGGAGATAAAAATCACGCCGTCGTCGCGCAGCAGGTTGCGGGCCAAAAACAGGCGCGGGTACATCATGGAGAGCCAATTGGAGTGAAATTGGCCATTTTCGCGGCTATTTTTATACAAATCGAACCCTCGTAGAGTGCCGTCTTCGTTTCGCAAACCCGCTTTTTTGCCATATTCTACGCGGTTTTCGCCGTAGTTGTCGGGATACACAAAGCTATCGTTGCCCGTGTTGTAGGGCGGGTCAATGTAAATCATTTTTACTTTGCCAAAATACGATTTTTGCAGCACCCGCAGCACCTCCAAGTTTTCGCCTTCAATAAAAACGTTTTCGGGTTGGCCCAGCGGTTCGTTGGTGTTGTTTGGGGGCAGGGGCGTGAGGGTAGCAGTGGTTTGGCGTTGTATTTCGGCGCGGGCATCGGCTTTGCCCGCCCACGAGAGTTCATAAAAATCGGTCGGAGAGCCGTGCGGGCGCGGGTGTAGGCTATCGCCCAAAATATCGCGTAGTTTTTTGAAATTAAGCTGCCCTTCGGCAAATGCCTCTGGAAACAACTTTTTGAGTTGGCCAATGCGCTCTTGATTGATATTCAAGCTATTGCCATCTATTTTTTCGGGTTCGTTGTGGTCAGAAGTCGGGTTCATGCGGTTGAAAAAAGTACGAGCTATTGTCAATACTTGTCTCTGAGGTCGTAGGAAACCCTGCAAACAAAGCAAGACAACGCTCGTACAGACCGCACGAGCGTTGAACTTTACTTTCCCTGTTTGCATCGAAATTTCCTACGTTTCAGAGTACAGGATTATTAAGCTAAACGCTAAAATTTATATGTCTTGTTAGTTTTTGGGTTCGATAAGTGGTTTATTTTGGTGAAAGCGCAAAGGTTGTGAAAGTTTAGTAAAAAAACACAACGCAGATTAAAGTATTTCAAATCAACTGCGTTCTTATTTACACAATAAAACAAAACACCGATATGCGTCCATTTAGCACCAACAATCGCTCCATTTCTTACCTCATTGTTATTCTCGTTTTGGGGCTTTCGTCTTGTAAAAAAAACAAAGACCCCGACGAAGTGATTGGCATTTCGGCCATCAAAATTGAGGCGCAAAAAAATAAAGATGTAGTGGCCAATGATTTGGAAGGAATGATAACGGGCGATAAAATTAGCTTTAAAATTCCCGCCAATGTTACGCTGAAAGACGTTTTACTCACTTGCACCTTCACGGGCGAGGGTGTGTATATCAACAACGTAAAAGTTGATAACGCAGCCTCAAAAACGGAGCTTACCAACGGAACAGTTATTGAAGTAAAATCCAAAAAGGGGGATTCGTTGCAATACACGGTGGTTTTTAGTGAATCTGACGACCAAGAATCGAACCTTATTTCGTTTGTGCTTGAAAAAAAACACAATCCCCAACTCAACGCCGACATTGCTTTTGAAATAAACGGAAACACCATTGTAGGTAATTTGAAAAAGCATTTTTTCAACGTCGTTCCTACCTTTACTACCAATTCTGCCCGCATCGAAGTGAACGGCAAAGCCCAAACCAGTTCGATGAGTGCCGTTGATTTAAAACAACCCGTCGTTTATTATTTAACCACAACCAAGGGCTTCAAAAAGCAATACAATGTCAAAATAAATTGGAACGACGCATTGCCCCAAATCAATGTTACCACCAACGGCGGAGCCGCCATTACTTCTACCGATGTTTATGTGCCGGGCAATGTGGCGATTGACGGCCAGTCGGTTTATGGCAACTACGCTGGCACAACCAGGATTAGAGGACGGGGCAATACCACTTGGACTTTCCCAAAGAAGCCTTATCGGTTGAAATTGGACACCAAAGCATCGTTGTTTGGACTGCCTGCCGCCAAAGATTGGGTGCTTTTGGCCAACTATTTGGACGGAATGCACACACTCAATGCCGTAGCCATGAAGGCGGGCAAACTGCTCAATATGCCCTACACCAACAACATAATTCCCGTAGAACTCACTTTGAACAACCAATACTTGGGTGCTTATATGCTCACCGAACAAGTAGAAGTAGGCACAACCCGCGTCAATGTGGGCACTAATGGCACTTTGTTGGAGTTAGACATCAACTACGACGACACCTACAAATTTAGGTCGGCGGCTTATAATCTTCCAGTACAAGTCAAATTTCCTGACCTCACCAATCAAGCTGAAATGCTGCCCATTCAAGCGCAGTTTGAGAAATTGGAAGAGCTGGTTTCAAATGCCAGTTTTCCCAACAACAATTACTTAGACTACATCAGCGATGAGTCTATCGTCAATTATTTCATTGTCTATATGCTCACCGACAACGAAGAAATCAACCACCCGAAGAGTACGTTTATTCACAAAACCAAAACGGGGAAATACACTTTGGGCCCTATTTGGGATTTTGATTGGGCGTATGGTTACGAGAAATCGCAGGTTCATTTTTTTAGTTATAACCGACCGCTCTTTTGGAGTCCGCCGAGCGGCGGCACTCGTTTTTTTTCCAAATTTTTGGCCGACCCCAAAATAAAATCGTTGCTTAAACAAAGATGGTCGGAGTTCAAGGCAAACAAAATGGAAGAGTTACTCACTTTCGTTGATGACTATACTTTTGTGATTGAAGGAGCAAGAGAACGCGATTATCAAAAATGGAAACGGGGCAACACAAACTTCAAAAACGACACCAAAGCCTTAAAATCTTGGCTACAAAACAGACGTGCTTATTTGGACAGCTACATCGGGAGTCTTTAAATTCTGTAGAGTAGCAACGCCACGCATGGCATTGCTACTATTTGTTTTTGAGTAAATTAGACATTTGTAGCAATTTTATTTCGGTTAATTTTCGTTTGGTATCGAGCGGAAAATCACCGTTTTGCATCCAATCGTAGTACGACGGTTCTTGTTTCAACACATCTACGACGCGCTTGCCGTTGTGCTTTCCAAAGTTAAAAACAACCTCATCTTTGGCGTTGTAGGCCATACGCCCCGCAAAATCTACTATTTTGGCCGATGTCAAGTCGTGTAGCGCATCCATGTCGTTTTGCACGGGTTCGTAGAGTTCGCCTTTGGGATTTTTTATTTTTACGCCCGCGTAGCGATGCACTTGGGCATTTAGTACTTCAAAAGTAGCCATTGTATCGGCCAGGGCGTTGTGGGCATTTTCCAAACTTTTGCCACAATAAAACTGGTAAGCTGCGCCCAAAGTGCGTGGTTCCATGAGGTGATAAATGCGCTGCGCGTCAATGAGGCGGCGGTTTTTGAGGTCAAAATTAACTCCTGCCCGCAAAAACTCTTCTACCAAAACGGGTACATCGTAACGGTTAGAATTAAAACCCGCCAAGTCGCAACCTTCCAAGAAATTGGCCAATGTTTTGGCAAAATTTTTAAAATTAGGGCAATCTTTTACGTCTTCATCATAAATGCCGTGAATCAAACTGGTTTCAATCGGAATCGGTATTTCGGGATTTATCCGAAACGTTTTGGTTTCGATGCCGCCATTTATCAAGGCTTTTACCACGCTAATTTCCACAATTCGGGCTTTTTGAATGTTCAAGCCCGTGGTTTCTAAGTCGAAAAAGGCCAGCGATTTTTTGAGTTTGAGGGTGTGTGTCATTCAGAAAGAGGAAGTGTCGGTGATGGCCACAATGGCGTTTTTATTGATTGCCCCAAATACGTGCGGAAAAAGTTCGTTGACCGAAGGTGCCAATTCGTATTTGAGTTCGGCGGTGAGCAAATTTTCGTCAATGTGCAGCAGCATGGTATCTGTAGCGCCCGCGTAATATCGCTGCAAAACGCCCGCCACTTGCGCCGCCGTACTGCAATGAATGAAGCCCTCAATGGCAAGCGAGTCGGCTACGTAATGGTCTTGGTTTTCAAATTGTTGCCACTGACTGGCCGTTACTACGTGAAAAATCATAATTGGGTGTGTGGGGTTTGGTATTAGGGTGTAATTTTGATGGCGCGAGCGTCCTCGCTCGTGCCGACTATTTACAGGCTTCCAGCCGTTTGATGGCGCGAGCGTCCTCGCTTTTGATGGCGCGAGCGTCCTCGCTCGTGCCGACTATTTACAGGCTTCCAGCCGTTTCTATCACTAAAAATCGCCAAATTGGCCGTACATTTCTTTGAGTTTGGGGTCGCGCTCGGCGGTTCTGATGCCTTTTCTCATGGATTTAACTCCCTCAATGTCAGTCAATAAACCCAACACTTGGTACGCACCAAAGCGCACAAAATAAGTGGAAGCGTTGCGGGCGGTACTTTCGAGCATGGGCAAGGCGCGGCGTTGGGTTTCGACGTTGGCCCTGATGAGATATTTGCCAAAAACCTGCAAAAAATTATAGATATCGTTGGGCTTCAAACGGTTCATTTTCTGGATAAACCAATCGTACTGCTCGGCCTTGGCCAAACCCGCGTAATAGTTGGCTACAGCGGTTACGATGTCGCTGTTGGGGGCATTTTCAAAGCGCGTGGCTACGTCGGCTGCGTCGTCGGGTTTGCCAATGAGATACGAATCTATGGCCGCCGAAACCACCAAATAAGAAGTATCGTTGAGTGCCTCGCGGAAGAGTGGGTCGTTGGAATTGTCGCCAAACGAACCCAGCGTAATAATGGCCTCAGTACGCACCCGCGAGTGGGCATCTACCCGCGCTTTGCTCTGAATAATGCGCTCCACGCTGTTGAACTCCTGCCCGTCGTATTCCGAAAAATTAGAGATAGCCACCTGACGTATCTTCCAAAATCGGTCGTTCATGGCTTGCATCATCAAGTGCCGCACGGTGGAGTCGGCGAGTTGGCTTTCCAAGTTTGTAACCGACTCATAACGAGCCATGTAGTTATCACAATTATGATATTGAAAAACCAGTTCGGGCTTCGATTTTTCATATTCTATTACGCCCAACAGTTGCTTTTCTACGTCAAAATCCACCAAATCAGGCCGTTGCTCGGCGGGAAATTCAAAGGTTTGAACGGCTCGATTTACCACGATGTCGTACTGCTTTTTTTGGCCTTTTACCCACACGTCTATTTTGAGCGGCAACCGATAAATGGGCGTGTAAGTAGAATCTTGCAACTGCCGAACGGTGAGCGTAATTTTGTTGGTATCAAACACTTTTTCAACCTTCAAAGTGGGGTGTCCCGCCGACATAAACCACTGGTTAAAAAACCAAGTGAGGTCTTCGCCCGTAACTTGTTCAAATACTTCGCGCAGGTCGGCTACTTCGGCAGTGCCGAGGCGGTGGGCTTCCAAATATTTTTTGAACGACAAGAAAAACGCTTCGTCGCCCACGTATTTGCGCAACATGTGCAGCGTCCGCCCACCCTTTGCGTACGAGTGGCTGTCGAACATATCTTCTTTGTCGGCATAATAAGCCCGAATCAGCGGCTCTTGTTTTTGCTCGGCCTCGCCCAAATATTGCTGCAATTCGCCCTGCCCCCAGAGGTCGGCTTCTTCGCGGCCTTTGGCATATTCGGCCCAGAGGTATTCGGCATAATTGGCAAAAGCCTCATTGAGTGGCAGTTGACCCCAAGATTCGCAGGTAACATAGTTGCCAAACCAGTGATGCACCAACTCATGCGCAATGACGGCATCAGAGTTGCCATCGAGCAGCGAGCGTCCGTCCATCTGCACATTTTCGGCGTGAACCGTGATGCTGGTATTTTCCATTGCCCCCGCCACAAAGTCGCGCACGGCTACTTGGGCGTATTTTTGCCAAGGGTATTTTACGCCAAATTTTTCTTCAAAAAACGGTATCATTTGCGCCGTTCTTCCAAAAATAGCTTTGGCGTGCGGGGCGTACTCTGGCTCTACGTAATAGCTCAATTCTAAACCGTTGGGCAGTTTTTCGGTTTCTTTGGCGAAGTCGCCCACCACAAACGCCGCCAAATAGGGCGCGTGCGGAATATTCTGCACCCAACGGTCGGTGCGGGTGCTGTCGTCATTCATTTTCGACTCCACCAGCAGGCCGTTAGAAATAGTCTTGAACTTATTGTCCACGCGCAGGCTGATGTCTTGGGTCATTTTTTCGTTGGGCGTGTCCACCGTCGGAAACCAGCAGGAGTTGTATTCGGTTTCGCCCTGCGTCCAAATTTGGCGTGGTTTTCCCTCGTCAAGGCCGTCGGCATTGATAAAATACAGCCCTTTGTCGCCTTTGCTACCCATCATGTCGTCGGTCAGTTCGTTGGGTTTGGCCACGTAGTCAATCAACACGTGTAGCGTATCAAAACGGCTGTAAGTACGGCGCAGCTTAATGTTCAGAACGCGCCGATTGTAGGTATATTCGAGGGTGTCGAAGGCGAACGATTTTACGTATTTTTTGGCCGTAGAGTCGTATTGTTCGAGCGTATCCAACTGAAAAACGCCTTTGATATCAAAGCCTTTGGCATCAAGTTCGAGCGTATTTTGGGGGTAAAAATAGGGTTTGAACGTAATGGTAGCCGTGCCGAGGGCGTGCTGCCGCAGCCAGTCAAATTGGAGTTTGAGTTGGGTGTGCAAAATGTCGTTTTTGAGCGCACGGGTAGGCCGATACGCTCCTTTCTTGGCCGCCCAAGCGGGGCGTTTGGCGGTGGTGTCGGCAGGGTTTTTGGGCGCGGCCAGCGATATTATATTTGTTGTAAATAGACAAATAAACAGGGCTATAACTCTAAGCATTTTTCTCATTTACGATTTTTTTCCAAGCGGCATCATAGTCCTGTTGTTGCATTACAGGCTTACCTGATTGAATTCTTATTTTGTTGTCATGCAACGTTCTGGCAAACCACAAGGCTCGCATTCTACGTTCTTCGTGAGATTGTTGCTTTTCCATTTTAATGGAGAAATTAATTTATGAGGACAAATTTAGGATTTCACAACATAGTATCCAACTATACATCTATCAAAACGCAAAGTTCGGAATGATATTGGCAACAACCGCATACTGCGCAAAAAACCCTGTAAAGTTTGGGACTTCACAGGGTTTTGTTAGGTTACAAACAATAACTGTTACACCAATCCGTTTTTCGCCAAATACTCGGCAATTTGCACGGCGTTGGTGGCCGCACCTTTGCGGAGGTTGTCGGCCACAATCCACATATTGAGGGTTTTGGGCTGGGTTTCGTCGCGGCGTATGCGCCCCACAAAGGTTTCGTCTTTGCCGTGGGCGGTGAGCGGCATGGGGTAAATCTTGTTGGCGGGGTCATCTTGTATCACAATTCCTTCGGCTGCGCCCAATATTTCGTAAATATCTGCGAGTTCAAATTCGTTTTCAAATTCCACGTTTACAGCCTCCGAGTGGCCGCCAATGGTCGGAATCCTGACCGTGGTAGCCGTAACCGCGATGGAGTCGTCCATCATGATTTTTTTGGTTTCGTTGGTCATTTTCATTTCTTCTTTGGTGTAGCCGTTGTCCAAAAACACGTCAATGTGCGGCAACACATTTAAGTCAATGGGGTAGGGATAAACCTTGGCCACGGTGTCGTCGCCGTTGCGCTCGGCCATCAATTGGTCCACGGCGGCTTTGCCCGTACCCGTTACCGACTGGTAGGTGCTAACTACCACGCGCTTGATTTTATATTTGTGGTGCAATGGATTCAAAACCACCACCATCTGAATGGTCGAACAGTTGGGGTTGGCAATAATTTTATCTTCTTTGGTAAGCGTGTGGGCGTTTATTTCGGGCACCACCAGTTTTTTGGTAGGGTCCATGCGCCAAGCCGACGAGTTGTCAATAACCGTGATGCCCGCCTCGGCAAATTTGGGGGCTAATTGCAGCGATGTGCTGCCCCCTGCCGAAAAAATGGCAATGTCAGGCTTGGCGGCAATAGCGGCTTCGTAGCCTACCACCGTAAATTCTTGGCCTTTGAAGGCAATTTTGTTACCAATCGAACGCTCCGAAGCTACGGGAATGAGTTCGGTTACAGGGAAGTTACGTTCTGCCAATACTTTCAAGATTTCGCCACCTACCAATCCAGTGGCACCAACTACTGCAATTTTCATGATGATAAAAGCCCCCAACCCCCGATGGGAGAGTTTTTATTGTTTGAGCCGCCCTGCGGAGGTGTGGGGGCTGGGATATAAAAAAATCGTCGCCGTGAAGGTTCAGATAATCTCCCACAAACACGCTGGCAAACTGGGTTGGTGTCCCATTTTGCTCCGCGTATCTATTTAGATTTCTTTGTGTTCACGATGACGATTGAAATATGGCCACAAAATAACTGTTCTTTTAGCAACTCTACAAGACATTTCTAAGATTTTTACAATAAAAATGCAGTTTAGTTGCCGAATCAACAATAATATATGAGAAAAGTTACAAGTCTTTAATTCTAAAATCACAATGGCTTATCTTTGCCAAATTGTGTAGTGTACAATGGTACAATACAATGGTGGCACGACTTAGAGTCGTGCCACCATTCAAGTCGTGCCACCACTCAATTATTCTTACGTGCAATGCAAATTCTTTCTTACAATGTTAATGGCCTCCGTGCCGCCATCAAAAATGGCTTATTAGACTGGCTCAAAGACAAACCCTTCGACGTGCTGTGCTTTCAAGAAGTAAAAGCCACGCCCGACCAAGTTGATGTGCTGGCTTTTCATTTTTTGGGCTACAAACTCGTCGGTTGGTTTGCTGCCGAAAAAAAAGGATACAGTGGGATCGCTATTTTTGCCAAAAACCCCGCCGATTTTGTCGAAACTGGCTGTGGAATAGCCCAATACGACCGTGAAGGGCGCGTTATCAGAGCCGATTTTGGCGATTTGACCATTGTCAATGCGTACTTTCCGTCTGGCACGAGCGGCGATGAGCGGCAGGGCGTAAAAATGCAGTTTTTAGCCGATTTTGAAATTTGGATTGAAAATTTACGCCAACAACGCCCCCATTTGGTGGTGGTAGGCGACTACAACATTGCCCACCAAGAAGTAGACATTCACGACCCCGTGCGCAACAAAAATACCACAGGTTTTTTGCCCCAAGAGCGCGCTTGGCTCACCCGTTGGTTTGAAGGTGGTTTTACCGACGCTTTCAGATATGCCAATCCCAATTTGGTAGAATATAGCTGGTGGAGCTACCGCGCGGGCGCACGGGCCAACAACAAAGGCTGGCGCATTGACTATCAGTCGGTAAGTGTTGAGCTGAAAGACCGAATTGTGGCTTGCCGCCAACTCACCGATGCCGTCCACGCCGACCATTGCCCCGTATGGTTGGAATTGAAATAGAACATATTTTTTGTTACTTTTGAGCAAACAAAACACGCAGATGGAATACCAGATTGCCATAAAGATGGGGGATTACATGACCGACGACGAGTTTTTTCGGTTCTGTCAGATGAACGACAACCTTGCTTTTGAACGAAACGCCGATGGCCAAATCATTGTTATGCCTCCTACTACTTCTAAAACTGGAATCGCCAACTTAATGATTGGCAGCAAAATTTATCACTGGAACGAGGACACTCAATTGGGTTACGCTTTCGACTCCTCTACTGGCTTCAAACTACCCAACGGAGCCACGCGCTCGCCCGACGTGGCATGGGTAGCCAAAGACCGCTGGGAGGCACTCACCACATCGGAGCAAGAAAGTTTTGCGCCACTTTGCCCCGATTTTGTGGTAGAAATTCGCTCAAAAACCGACGACTTGAAGTCGTTGCAAGAAAAAATGGAAGAATACCTGGCCAACGGTTGCCGTTTGGGCTGGCTTATTGACCTCAAAAACCAGCACGTTTACGTTTATCGGACAGGCCAAAGTTTTCAAAAAATAGATAATTTTTCAGAAACGCTCTCAGGCGAAAATGTATTGAACGGTTTTTCGTTAGAACTAAAACGCTTACTTTGAAATTTTACAGCATGAAACATTTTCTGCTTTTCTGGGCATTGGCACTCACAATCAACGCTACTTTTGCCCAGAAAAACCAACCAATTGCCGAAACCGAAGAACAAAAAAAACGACGCTTTGACACCGAGTGGCTGCTTTCGGAAGGCATGAAATACACCATGATGGAAGAATACGCACGAGCTGACAGTTCGTTTAGGAAAGCCCTGCAAGCCAATCCAAATGTGGCGGCCATCAACTACGAATTGGCACGGGTATTGGTAAAACGCGAAAAATTGGACGAAGCGGCTATTTTTGCCCAAAAAGCCTATGAATTTGCCCCCGAAAACAAATACTATGGCCTCGAACTGGCCGAAATCGCCACTCAACAACGCAAATACACCAAAGCCGCCGACTTGTACAAAGCCATTATTCAACGAGACCCCGATAACGCTGCCTACGGGCTCGAACTGGCGGCGGTTTATTTACTCGACGATAAATACGAAGAAGCCATCAAAGCCTATAACGAAGTAGAAAAAAACCTGGGCATAGACGAGGACATCACCCACCAAAAACAACGTATTTATTTGCGACTCGAAAAAGTGGAAAAAGCCATTGATGAAGCCCAGAAACTAATAGACTCAGAACCAGGCGAATCGCGGTATGTGGTAGAAAAAGCCCAACTTTTGATGGTGGCCAAACGCCCCAAAGAAGCCCAGCAGCAACTCGAAAAAGCCCTAATTCTCAATCCTGACGAAGCCGACGCTCGCGTTATGCTGGCCGAACTGTACAAACAAAGTGGCAATCCGCAAGCCGCCGAGCAGCAAATGGGGCAGATGTTTGCCAACCCAAACGCCGACGTGGACGTAAAAATGCAAGCACTGCTGGGCTTACTGCGCGAGTCGAAAGACGATGCCAGCCGCCAAGAAGTACTAACCCGCGCCGAAGCGCTCATCAAAGCCCATCCCAAAGAAGTAAAAGCCTACGCCGTTTATGCCGACCTCCTGAGCAAGCTCAACCGAAAAGCTGACGCACGCGACGCATACGTGAAAGCAGCACGCCTCGAACCCGCCATGTTTGAACTATGGGCGGCAATTTTGCAACTCGACGGCGAACTCAACCAAACCGACAGCAGCATTGCCCACTCCGAGCAAGCCATTGAGCTTTTTCCCAATCAAGGTATGTTTTGGTACTCAAACGGAGCGGCGCACTTAATGAAACGAAACCATCAAAAAGCCGTTGATGCCCTCGAAGAAGCCCTCAAATTATCGTCAGAAAACCAAAACTTGGCCACCATTATTCAAGCACAACTGGGCGATGCTTACAACGGCTTGGGCAACCACACCAAGTCGGACGAAGCCTACGAAGCCGCCCTCAAAAACGACCCCGAAAACGACTACGTGAGCAATAATTACAGCTATTTTTTATCGTTGCGCAAAGAAAAACTGGAACGCGCCCGCACCCTCGCCAGCGGCATTGTAACCCGCAACCCCAACAACGCCACGTTTTTGGACACCTACGCCTGGGTGCTGTACGTCATGAAAGACTACGCCCAAGCCCGCACTTATTTAGAAAAAGCGTTGGCCTCAGGCCAAAACGTGAGCGGTACCATTGTAGAACATTATGGCGACGTGCTATTTCAAATGGGCGAGCGCGAAAAAGCGTTAGAACAATGGAAAAAAGCCAAAAGTATGGGCGAAAATAGCCCGCAGATTGACAAAAAAATTACAACAGGACAACTACATGAACAGTAAAATTTGGTGGTATGGCTCAGTAGCCGCAATTATGAGCTTAACGGCTTGCCACAAACCGCGCCAAAAAACCGTCCCCGATTCTGTAGCAGTAACCCAGCCCGCTGCCGCTGCCGCGCCAACCAAGCCGCTCAGCGACTCAACCGCTGCCGCCACAGAATTGGACGAAACAAAATTCAATGCAACCGATATTGAATTTAAGTACTTGACAGCCAAGTCGAAAATATCGTTCAAAAGCAAAGACCAAAACATTGACGATGCCAATGTGAACATGAGAATCAAAAAAGACAGCATCATTTGGTTGTATATTTCCAAACTGGGCTTTGAGGCAGCTCGCGCCATTGTTCGGCAAGATTCGGTATTTGTGATGGACAAAATTCACGCCGAGTATTACGCTTACAGCTACGAACAACTGAGCAAAAAATTTAATTTTGGGCTTTCTTACAACTTGATTCAATCTATTTTGATTGGCAATATGCCCATTCCTAAACAGCCCAATCAACGATTCAAAAAAGAAAAAGACTATTTTATGCTCCGCCAGCAAGAAGGTAAAATACTGATTGACAACTACATAGGTGAAAAAAGCCGCCGACTCAAAAAACTAATGGCCACCGACCAACCCACCAAAACATCGCTCACACTCGACTACGACGATTTTACGGAATTAAGCAACTTCATATTTCCCTACACAAGTTTGCTCAAATTAGACTACCAATCAGCCCAAGACCAGCAGTTTTACCAAACGGTTTTCAAAATTAAACACCAAAAAATTGAACTAACCGACCAGAAGTTGGAGTTCCCTTTTGTGATTCCTACCAAGTATAAACGTAAATAACGCCCAAATTTTCCGTTATTTGCCATTTCAAACCATTTTTTGAGCCAATGTTTACCGTCCATCGGTTTCAGTTATTATCGTATTTTGTAGCTATCAAAGCAACGTTGGTTGCGATTTGCAAACCCGACCCAAACGGCATCGGACTTGCAATCCGACTTCTCAAACGAGCTATGTTCAAATATTGCTTATTGATCATTTTTTTGGGGTCTATTGTGCCCATTTTTGCCCAAAAATCAAGGCAGCAATTAGAAAAAGAAAAACGCGAAAACTTGGAACGCATGAACGAAGTGCGCGGTATTTTGAAACAAACTACTGCCCAAAAACGCGCCAGCCTCGGCCAATTGAAAGCCATCGGGCAGCAAATTTCGACCCAAAAACGCAAAATAGACCTCCTCAACGAAGACCTTACGCTCATGAACAGCGAACTGCATGAACTGATGGTAGCCCGCATGGAACTCGACAGAGATTTGGGCAAGCTCCGCAAAGAATACGGCTCCATGATTTATGCCTCTTCCAAACACAACAACAGCCTCAGCCATTTAAGTTTTTTGTTTTCAGCACCTACTTTCAATCAGTTTTTTATTCGCTACAAATACCTCAAACAATACACCCAAGAACGCGAAAAACAAGTAATTCAAATGAAACAGGTGCAGGGTTTGATGGTAACTAAAACCAAAAGCATTACCAATAAGAAAAAAGACCAGCAAAGTACCCTTACCGTGCGGATTTCGGAGGGCAAGAATTTGGAACAACTCAAAACCGAAAAAGACAAAGTAGTGAAAGAACTGAGCAGCCGCGAAAGCGAACTCCAACAAGAAATTGCCGAAATAAGAAAAGCCAACCGCGAAGTAGAAAACACGCTCACCAACATCATTAGAAGAGAAATAAAAGAACGACGCGAACGCGAAAGCCGCGAAAAAACCGCCCGCGACCGCTTAGAACGCGACCGAATAGCCCGCGAGCGCGAAGCTGCCAACAAACAACGCGAAGCCGAAAAAGCCGCTGGTAAACCCGAAGAAGAAATAGCCAAAGAAGCCCCAAAACCCGAAGTAAAAGTAGAAGCAACCCCCGACCCTGGCGGCATGAACGAAGCCGAAAGCGCACTGGCATCGTCGTTTTCGGCTTCGCGCGGGCGCTTGCCCTGGCCTGTCAAAAGTGGGTTTGTGTCTGACCATTTTGGCACCAAACCCCACCCTACCCTACCCCGAATTTTTGAAAAAAACGACGGCGTGGATATTCAGACCAATGCCAATGAGGCCGTGCGGTCGGTATATGACGGCGTGGTGATGGGCGTAGAAAACATGGGAATTATTCGCAACGTGGTCTATATTCAACACGGCGACTACTACACCATTTATACCAAACTCAAAAGCGTGAGCGTGCGTACAGGCCAAAAAGTAAAAGCCCGCGATACCATCGGCACCGTAGCCACCGACTCCGACGGCGTGTCGGCAATCAATTTTCAAATCTGGAAAAATACCAGCAAAATGAACCCCGAACCCTGGCTCGCGCCCAAATAACAAATAACATTGAACAAATAACAAATATCAAATAACATTGAACAAATATCATTTAACAACTCAATAACCCAACAACCCAACAACCCAAAACTAAATAAATGTCCACTCAACTCAGCTCCGAAGTCAAGCGCGTAACAACGCACACCATTCAGGAACTTAAAAATCGGGGCGAAAAAATATCTGCCCTTACCGCCTACGACTACTCAATGGCGCGGATTGTAGATGCGGCGGGCATTGACCTCATCTTGGTCGGCGACTCGGCATCGAACGTCATAGCTGGCCACGAAACCACGCTGCCCATCACCCTCGACCAGATGATTTACCACGCCCAGGCCGTGGTAAGGGGTGTAAAACGGGCATTGGTGGTGGTAGATTTACCATTTGGCACGTACCAGGGCAACTCCGAAGAAGCCCTGCGCTCGGCCATCAGAATCATGAAAGAGTCGGGAGCGCACGCCGTCAAAATGGAAGGTGGGTTGGAAATCAAAGAATCTATTACCCGCATTTTGAGCGCGGGTGTACCCGTGATGGGGCATTTGGGTCTTACGCCGCAGTCTATCTACAAATTTGGAACCTATACCGTGCGGGCCAAAGAAGAAACCGAAGCCCAAAAACTCATGGAAGATGCCAAAATGCTCGACGAAGTGGGTTGCTTTGCCATGGTTTTAGAAAAAATACCCGCCGCGCTCACCCAGCAAGTTTCTAAAAATGTGGGCATTCCAACTGTGGGCATTGGAGCTGGCCCCCACGCCGACGGCCAAATACTGGTATTGCACGATATGCTGGGCATCAATAAAGAGTTCAAACCTCGCTTTTTGCGCCGCTACGCCGACCTCCACACCGCCATGACCGATGCCATCTCAAATTACGTAAAAGACGTAAAAGCCAACGATTTTCCCAACGAAAAAGAATCGTACTGAGCAAGTTACAAAATATGAATTGTAGCGGGGTTCGCAGCCTTGTACTGCACGAAAAAATTTCAAATTACCAAATTTCCCCATTTTCAAATTAACTCCATGAAAGCATTCCACGTTATATACGAAGACAACCACCTGCTCATTGTCAATAAGGCGGCGGGTGTATTGGTCCAAGCCGATTCGACGGGCGACGTGCCGTTGCTGGATTTGCTCAAAAATTATATCAAACAAAAATACGATAAACCTGGCGACGTATTTTTGGGCTGCGTGCATCGCCTCGACCGCCCCGTGAGTGGCTTGGTGGTATTTGCCCGCACTTCCAAAGCCCTCGAACGCATGAACGAGATTTTTAGAAAACGGGATATTCAGAAGACATATTGGGCGGTGGTGAAAAACAAACCACCTTTGAAGCAAGATAAATTGACGCACTGGCTCAGTAAGGACGAAGCCCGCAACATGGTAACCGCCCACGAATACCCCGTTGGCGACGCTCAAAAAGCAGAATTGTCTTACAGATTGGTAGGCGAACTAAA
Organism: Cytophagia bacterium; assembly: GCA_004293645.1. Lineage (GTDB taxonomy): Bacteria > Bacteroidota > Bacteroidia > Cytophagales > Spirosomataceae > REAB01. The sequence goes on from REAB01000051.1 coordinate 30,299, forward strand.
CAAGCATTTTTTGCTCGAAATAAAACCCATCACAGGCCGCCCGCACCAAATACGCGTACAGTTGGCGGCCATTGGCTGCCCCATCAGAGGCGATGTAAAGTATGGCTACAACAAATTCAACCACGACAACAACATCAACCTTCATGCGCGGCGGCTTTATTTTATTCATCCAGTCAAGCAAGAACCCATTTTGTGCCGCGCCGCGCTCCCCAACGACCCATTTTGGGAAGAATTCTTAGCCATTGACGATGAGGCCATTGGACCAGAACATTTGGGTATTTTACACGAATAAGTGCCCATTTCAAAAATGAACTGGATAGAAAAGCTAAAAATACGTTGGAACGTGCAGAGTGGCTGGCAAGTGGCCGTTATTTTGTTGGTATTTGCCTGTACGGGCTTCACCGTTATGTACACCAAGAGGTGGATGGCCGCGCAGTTGGGCTTTGACAACCAAACTGCCACTTGGCTCAAATGGGCGTTAAATTTGGGGGTTATTCTACCACTCTACCAAGTTATCTTGTTAGGTTATGGTTGGCTTTTTGGCCAATTTGAGTTTTTCTGGAACTTTGAAAAAAGAATGGTCAGGCGCCTGACTCAACCTTTCGTCGGTCGCAAAAACTCATAGTTCGGTTGTACCAATACTCTGCTCTACCACCGAAATATCTTCCCACATTTGGTAGGCCATCTGCCCTACGGTGTTAAACATTCCCTGCAATGCACCAAAAATGATGCAAAGTGGCAAAATCACTGGCAAAAACATGAGCCACTGAAATACCATGTAAAAATTGGGTTTTCTCATTGAGGTTAAAGCTTTAAAATATTCGTTTTTAAAATTGTTTGTTGGTTTAGTTCACCTGTTTGTTGGGTTATGTCAAACAACGTGCCAAATTTTAAAATAATTTAACTTTTATGGGTTGGTACAGCAAATCTTTACAAGTTAATATAACTGTAAAGATATATTTTTTATTTATTTAATTATATATTACTAAAAACATTAAATTTCGATAAATGTTTAAAGACTTACAGAAAGTCAAATTTTAAATCGTAATACATTGATAATCAATTGGTTATTAAAAAAACAACAAGCTAGCACAACTATCTAATTATCAGCAAGTTACCTATTTTTAATTTAACTTTCCCTAAGTCTTCAATCAATGTTCAAATATTTATTTTTTTGTTAAATACAAGCACTTACAATAATCTTTTAGCGGGTTATTTTGTTAATAAAACACACAAAGACATCAACATGCAATGCAAGATATAGTTCGATTGCTCCCCGACTCAATAGCCAACCAAATAGCCGCAGGGGAGGTAGTGCAACGCCCCGCTTCGGTTGTCAAAGAATTGTTGGAAAACGCGGTGGACGCAGGAGCTAAAAACATTCAAGTGATTGTACGCGACGCAGGCCGCACGCTCATTCAAGTTACCGACGACGGCAAGGGAATGTCCGAAACCGATGCCCGCATGAGTTTTGAACGCCACGCCACGTCCAAAATCCGCACCGCCGACGATTTATTTCGCATCAAAACCATGGGGTTCAGGGGCGAGGCGCTGGCCTCAATAGCGGCCATTGCCCAAGTAGAAATGAGAACCCGCCGCCCCACCGACGAAATTGGAACGCTGCTCCGAATAGAAGGCTCAGAAATAAAATCGCAGGAATCGGTGGCGTGTTTGCCTGGCACCAATTTGCTCATCAAAAACTTGTTTTATAACGTACCCGCCCGCCGTAACTTCCTCAAAACCAACTCGGTAGAAATGCGTCATATTTTAGACGAATTTCAGCGCGTAGCCCTGGCCAATCCCGAGATTGGCTTTGCGCTTTATCACAACGACACCGAAGTGTATAACCTGTACGCAGGCAAATTGAGCCGCCGCATTGTTGATATGTTTGGCAAAAACTACCGCGAAAACCTCATCTCCTGCCAAGAAGACACCTCTTACGTAAATGTGAGCGGCTACGTGGGCAAGCCCGATTTTGCCCGCAAAACACGCGGCGAGCAATTTTTCTTTGTCAATGAGCGGTTTGTCAAGCACAGTTATTTGCACCACGCCGTGCTATCGGCCTACGAAGGTACTATTGCCGACGGTAGCCACCCCTTTTATGTGCTGTTTATTGAGATAGACCCCTCGCACATAGACATCAATATTCATCCTACCAAAACCGAAATAAAGTTTGACGATGAGCGGTCGGTTTACGCGCTTTTGATGGCCGCCGTGCGCAAAGCCGTCAGTACCAACCACCTGTCAAGTTCGATTGATTTTGACGCAAATGTCAATTTTTTGGGGCCTATGAGCGGTCAGCGCAGCGGAATATTGGCCAGTGGCGGAACTGCCCCCAGCAATAATTTTGCCGACAACACCGCTTCCAAACGCGAAAAATCGAATACTGGGCACTGGGAACAGCTCTTTGACGGTTTTCAAAAAAATACGCCTCATTCTACCAGCCAAACGCAGTTGGATTTGGAAGAAAACCCTGCCACCAACCAACCGCTGACTGTGAGTAGCCGCGTCAACCAAGTGCAGGCCAATTTTCCAGCTTCCGAAAACAGCCCCGCCGTTGTGCAGCAGTTGCACAATCGGTATTTGCTGACGCAGGTGAAGTCGGGGATGATGCTCATTGACCAACGCGCCGCCTACGAGCGCGTGCTCTACGACCGCTACCTCAACGAATTGCAGCACACGCCTGGCAGCGCGCAGCAATTGTTGTTTCCTGCCACGGTGCAATTGAGCGTAGCCGACGTGGCCTTACTTTTGGGCATCAAAGACACCATTCTGGCGTTGGGATTCGATTTTGATGCCCTCGGCAACGATACCCTCGTGGTGCGCAGCCTCCCTGCCGACCTCCCCCACGAAAACCCGCAGCAGCTTTTTGAAGAATTGGCCGAGCAACTCAAACTCAATTTGGAAGAAATAAAACTGGGCAAAACCGAAACCACGGCGCGTTTATTGGCCCGTCGCTTTGCGGGTCGGTACTTAACAGCGCTTGCGCCCCCAGCCATGACTCACCTCATTGACCAAGTTTTTGCTTCTTCCAACCCAAATAACACCCCCAACGGTGAACCCATTTTTACTATTTTGACGTTAGAAAAAATAGCGTCTTTTTTCAAATCGTAACTCCAATGCTCAACATTACACCCATTGTTCGCAACTTGCTCATTATAAACGTAGTTGCTTTCTTTTTACAGAGTTTAATACCCCAACTTACGGGGCTGCTTTCGCTTCATTCGGTGTTGTCGTCCAATTTTATGCCGCACCAATTTATAACCTACATGTTTCTGCACGGCAGCATTGGGCATTTGTTTAGCAATATGCTGGGTTTGTTTTTCTTTGGACCCATTTTAGAGCAGCAAGTATTGGGACCTAAGCGGTTTTTAATTTTCTATTTTTTTACGGGCATCGGGGCGGGCTTTTTGTATTCAGGCATTAATTACTACGAAATGTCGCAGCTCAAACAAGCCGTAGATTTGTACGTGCAGTATCCATCGCCCGACGCTTTTTTGGATTTTATGACCCGTTTTGCCCCCAATTTAAAGCGAGCCGCCTTAGACTTTTTAAATAATTTTGAAGAAAATCCCGTTAATACATCTTACATAGCCGAAAGCATTAATTTTGTAAAAGACCGCTACAATGACCAAGTGAATGTGCCTATGTTGGGGGCTTCGGGGGCGGTTTTTGGCATCTTAGCTGCCTTTGGGCTATTGTTTCCCAACATGGAAATGTTTCTGTTGTTTGTGCCATTTCCCATCAAAGCCAAATATTTTATCAGTTTTTATGCCATATATGAGATTTATTCGGGCATCAACCACAAAGATTCGGGCGTAGCGCATTTTGCACACGTGGGTGGTATGCTTTTTGCCTACATACTACTCAGGTGGTGGCGCATCAAACGCGCGTATTGAGTTGGTATTTTGATATTTTATGCCTATTTTAGCACCAATTAATAGCAACCAAGCAGATGAACGGAATATTCGCCGACTTGAAAAATGAGTTTTACAAAGCCAACAACGCGGTCGTAAAACTTATTTTGCTCAACGTACTCATTTTTGTAAGCGTCATCGTGTCGCGCGTGGTTTTGTACTACGCGGGGCAAAAGGACGCGTACGGCTGGTTAATGCAAAACCTCAATCTGTCCGCCAATTTTCAGTCGTTTATCTACAAACCGTGGACACTACTCACCAATTTTTTTATTCACGAAGGCATCTGGCACGTTGTGTTCAATATGCTCTTTCTGTATTGGTTTGGCAAATTGTTGGAAGAATACTTGGGCAGTAAAAGGCTCGTTGGCTTGTATATTTTGGGCGGTTTGGCGGGCGGAGCGGTATTTTTGTTCATGTACAACCTGCTCCCTTATTTTCAAAATACAGTAGCTACGGCCACGCTTGTGGGCGCATCGGGAGCTATTTTTGCCATTATTGTTGGTACGGCCACGCTCCTACCCAACTACACTTTCTTCTTATTGTTTATTGGTCCCGTCAGGCTCAAATACATCGCCGCTTTTTACATTTTACTTTCAATGATTGAGCTGGTAGGCCCCAATGCGGGTGGCAACTTAGCGCACTTGGCGGGGGCTTTAGTTGGTTTTGGGTTTATCAAATCTTTGCAAAGCGGCACCGATTGGGGCGTTCCTATCTACGCCATCGGCAACTTTTTTTCATTGCTTTTTGTGTACAAACCCATCCCGCGTGTGCCACAACGCGCCCAAGCCACCACCACACCCAGCAAACGTCAGTTTTCAACGTTCAACAAAGAACAGAATGTAACGTCGGTGCCTACGCAAGAAGAAGTAGATGCTATTTTGGACAAAATATCGCGGTCGGGCTACGAAAGCCTGAGCCGAGAAGAAAAGCAAAAACTCTACAAGGCCAGCCAGTAAGGCCATAAATCGGATTGTTTTTTGTAATTTTGCCAAACACTTTCGGCAACGAGTGAGTTATAGATTAACTACGTTTAGAACTAAATACTGTTAGCTCATGCTAATTATCCCCGGAAAACTACTGGCTCAAATCAACTCTCCTGACGATTTACGCAATTTAGATACAACTCAGCTTCCCCAAGTTGCCCAAGAACTCAGACAATACATCATTGACATGGTGTCGGTGTATGGTGGTCATTTTGGGGCCAGTTTGGGCGTAGTTGAGCTTTCAGTTGCGCTGCATTACGTTTTTAATACCCCAGACGACCAGTTGATATGGGACGTAGGACACCAAGCCTATGGACATAAAATATTGACTGGCCGACGCGACAGTTTTCCTACCAATAGACTCTACGGCGGGCTTTCTGGCTTTCCAAAGCGCAAAGAAAGCCCCTACGATTCGTTTGGCGTAGGCCACTCTTCTACCTCTATTTCGGCAGCGTTGGGAATGGCCATGGCCTCCGAACTAAAAAACGAAAAGTCGCGCCAGCACATTGCCGTTATTGGCGACGGCGCTATGACCGCAGGACTGGCTTTTGAAGCCATGAACCACGCGGGTGTGGCCAATTCCAATTTGCTCATTATTCTGAATGACAACTGCATGGCCATTGACCCCAACGTGGGGGCTTTGAAACAGTACCTCACCGACATCACTACCTCGCACACCTACAACCGCGTGAAAGACGAAGTGTGGAATTTGCTGGGTAAAATGAGTCATTTTGGAAAAAGCACGCGCGAGGTAGTGGCCAAAATCGAAAACGCCATGAAAGGCGCGTTGCTCCAACAAAGCAACTTGTTCGAGTCGCTCAATTTACGCTATTTCGGCCCAGTTGATGGCCACGACATTGACCACTTGGTAAACGTACTAAACGATTTGAAGGACATTCCCGGCCCAAAAATCTTGCATTGCATTACCGTGAAAGGCAAAGGATTTGCCCTGGCCGAACAAGACCAGACCACTTGGCATGCTCCCGGGAAGTTCGATAAAGTAACGGGCGAAATATTCAAGAAAATACATAGCACACCACAACCACCCAAGTACCAAGAAGTGTTTGGGCATACCATCGTAGAATTGGCCGAAAAAAATGACAAGATTGTGGGCATTACGCCCGCTATGCCGTCTGGTTCGTCGCTCAATATCATGATGAAAGCCATGCCCGAGCGGGCCTTTGATGTGGGCATTGCCGAGCAACACGCCGTTACGCTCTCGGCAGGAATGGCTACGCAAGGTTTAACAGTATTTTGCAACATTTACTCCACTTTTATGCAGCGCGGCTACGACCAAGTAGTGCACGATGTTTGTATTCAAGAACTACCCGTCATTTTTTGTCTCGACCGCGCAGGCTTTGCGGGGGCCGATGGCCCCACGCACCATGGCGCATACGATATTGCTTACATGCGCTGTTTGCCCAATATGATTGTGGCCGCTCCCATGAACGAGCAAGAACTACGCAACATGATGTTTACGGCTCAATCTGACAAAATTCAAGCAGGAAAAGCAGCTTTTACCATTCGTTATCCGCGCGGTGAGGGCGTAATGCCGCAGTGGCGTACTCCGCTCGAAGTCATTGAAATAGGCAAAGGTCGGGTTGTGAAAGAAGGCGACGATGTAGCCATTTTGAGTTTTGGCCACATTGGCAACTACGCTGTAAAAGCCACCGAAGCCCTCGAAAAAGAAGGCATCAGCGCGGCTCATTACGACATGCGTTTTGCCAAACCACTCGACGAAACCATGCTCCACGACATATTTCAGCGTTTTGATAAAATAATTACCATAGAAGACGGCTGCATACAAGGTGGTTTTGGCAGTGCCATTGTTGAGTTTATGGCCGACCACGGCTACGCTGCCAAAGTAAAACGTTTGGGTATTCCCGACCAAATTGTGGAACACGGCGAGCAAATTGAATTACACCGTGAGTGTGGATTTGCCCCCGAAGGAATCGTCAAAACCGTTCACGAAATGATGGGTTTGAACGTAATTGCTTAGAAATTATACTAAATCTTGTCCTGCCAACGAAGGAAGCATCTAAATCAGTTCTGTTTTTAGGTGCTTCCTTCGTTGGCAGGACAAACGCTTTTCTTCTTTATAGAATGATGCCACGCCAGCATCTTTCATTATTTACATCACTACTGCTTCTGCTTCTTCGAGCAATTTGGCAAAATCGTCGAACAAATAACGTGAATCGTGCGGCCCAGGCGATGCTTCTGGGTGGTATTGTACCGAAAACGCAGACTTATCTTTGCGACGAATGCCTTCAATAGTATGGTCATTCAAGTTTACGTGCGTTACTTCAACGTCGGGATGTTGGGCTACTTCGTCAGGATTGACCGCAAAGCCGTGGTTTTGAGAAGTAATTTCGCACAAACCCGTCAAATAATTTTTAACGGGGTGATTGAGTCCCCGATGACCGTGGTGCATCTTGTAAGTTGCAATACCGCTGGCCAAAGCCAATATTTGATGCCCCAAACAAATACCAAAGATTGGTTTTCCTGTTTCCAAAAAAGTTTTTACTTGTGCTACCGCATAGGGCATAGCCGACGGGTCGCCTGGGCCATTTGAAATAAAGAAACCGTCTGGATTCCAAGCTAATACTTCTTCGGCGGGTGTTTTGGCAGGAAATACCTTACAATAACAGCCGCGTTGGGTAAGATTGAGCAAAATACTTTTCTTAATGCCGTAATCCATCACGGCCACGCGCCAGCGACTCTGCGCTTCGTCCCCCATAAAATAAGGTTCTTTGGTACAAACCACCGACGAAAGTTCCAGACCGTCCATATTCGGCAATTCTTTCAAACGAGTCATCAGCTCTTCAACGTCCAAAATCTCGGACGAAATAATGGCGTTCATCACGCCTTTTTCGCGCACGTGCCGCACCAATTGGCGCGTATCTACTTCGCTGATTCCAACCACATTGGCCTTTTCAAAGTAGGTTTGGAGTGAAAAATCGGCTTGTTTCCGCGAAAAAACGTTAGAAAAAGAATTGCAAACCATGCCACTAATCGTTACCCCCGCCGATTCTTCTTCCGTTTCCAATTGTACGCCATAGTTGCCAATGTGGGCGTTGGTGTTCACCACAATTTGCCCAAAATACGAAGGGTCGGTGTAAATTTCTTGGTAGCCCGTCATGCCCGTATTAAAGCATATTTCGCCGCCCATTGTGCCAATCTTACCCAATGCAAGACCTTTAAACAATGTGCCATCTTCGAGCAATAGTAATGCTGGTGGGTGGTTGTTCATGTAGTTGCTTAGTTTTAGTGGTGCAAAGTTCACAAAAAAGGGCTAAACTTTACGTTTAACCCTTTCTGTATTTTTATTTTTTTGACATTTTCTAAAAAGTAGCCATCAAAAGTTATTATTCTTCTGCTTTGCCACTGTTCATTTCGTCTTGCCAAACTTTCAATTCAGCCATTTTTCCATCACGAGCCATAGCGGCTTGTTGTGGCCAAGTTTCTGGGTCTTTTGAAGAAATCCCCGATATGATTTCGCGGAGGGTTTCAGCGTTAGCATCGGCCAATTGGGCAAACGTACTGATGCCAGCAGCAATAAGTGCTTCGGCAGTTTTGGGGCCAATTCCTTCCACAATTTCCAAATCGTCGGCAATTTCTTGAGTAGCTTCCGTTTCACTTGATTCTACTTCAACGGGTGCTTCTACAATCTGGGTTTGTACTTTCGGCGTTTCTGCAACAACTACGTCGGCACTTTCCGTAGCCGATTTTTTGCCCGAACGACGACCACGACGGGTCTTAGTTGCTTTTTCGGCAACAGCAGCCAGCATTGTTTCATTAAAATCTACCAATTCTAAAATACACATTTCGGCGTTATCACCTTGGCGTGTTCCCAATTTGATGATTCGAGTGTAACCGCCTGGACGGTCAGCAACTTTATCAGCTACGTTGGTGAATAACTCCGTGATGACATCCTTCTGTTGGATATTTGAGAATACAACACGACGGTTGTGCGTACTGTCTTCTTTTGAGCGAGTTATCAATGGCTCAACAAACTTTTTTAGTTCTTTGGCTTTTGCCAGCGTTGTTTCAATTCGTTTGCTGATAATCAAAGAAGCTGCCATGTTGCTCAACATAGCCGAGCGGTGCGACGATGTACGACCGAGATGGTTGTTTTTTTTACCGTGTCTCATTACTTTACAATTGTGATTGGCTTCGAGCGGCGGTGTAACGCGCTTCAGAATACCAATCGGTTGAACATTTATTAAAAAAAGAAAGAGGTTTGTAGGCATTGCTGCTTCCAAACCTCTTTACCAATGTATTATTAATCTTCGTCGAGGCGATATTTGGCCACATCCATACCAAACACCAAACCCTTTTCTGAAATCAACTGCTCTAATTCAGTCAAAGATTTCTTACCAAAATTACGAAATTTCATCATGTCTGAAATATCCAATCTGGCCAAATCTCCCAATGTTTTCAAATCAGCAGATTTCAAGCAGTTGAAGGCTCGCACCGACAAGTCGAGGTCGGACAAAGCTGTTTTGAGCAATTTACGCATCCGCAACATTTCTTCATCTACTTCGCTTACTTCGTCCATTTTCTGCGTTTCAAACGTCATCGTTTGGTCTGAGAAAAGCATGAAGTGTTGAATCAAAATGTGAGCAGCCCCTTTGAGCGCATCTTCAGGGTGGATAGACCCGTCGGTAGCCACTTCAATGAGCAATTTCTCATAGTCAGTTTTTTGCTCTACACGGGTATTTTCAATGCTGTATTTTACGTTTTTGATGGGCGTATAAATTGCATCTACTGGAATATGCCCCAATGGAAGCTCCATATTACGCGCTTCATCTGCCGATACGTACCCGCGCCCTTTCTCTACAATAATTTCAACTTCAAACGAGATTTTGTCATCAATATGACAAATAACCAAGTCTGGATTCAAAACTTGGAACGACGCAGAAAACTTGCTAATATCACCCGCCGTTACGGTAGATTGATTCTTAACATTTACTACGATTCGGTTGTCAGTCAAATCTGAAATTTTCTTGAAACGTACTTGTTTCAAATTCAAAATCATTTCAGTTACGTCCTCTACAACTCCTTCGATGGAAGAAAATTCGTGAAGTACCGATGGAAACTTGACACTCGTAATGGCATAACCCTCAAGCGACGAAAGCAAGATTCGCCGCAAAGCATTTCCGATAGTTACTCCAAAGCCTCTTTCTAAGGGCTTAAACTCAAATGTCCCGTGAAAGTCGTTGGCTTTTTCCATTACAACTTTGTCGGGCATCTGAAATGCTAAAATAGACATATGATTAGCAGTTTTTAAAGTTCGACAGCGATAATCGCTGTTTGTTTCTGTATTTAGAAAATACAATTACGAAACCCCAAATCACCTGTTTGATGCCAATGGAGTTTCGTAGTATTATTATTTCGAATATAATTCGACAATCAACTGCTCGTTGATGGTCTCTGGAATCTGGTCGCGCTCTGGATATTGAACGAACTTTCCAACCATCATTGAATTATCCCACTCCAACCAATCAAAGCGCTTACCAACACCACCGCGAGCGGCCAAACTGTCAGAAACAACTTCTAATGACTTAGATTTTTCACGCACACCAATGGTTTGACCAGGGCGAAGTGAGTAAGATGGAATGTTTACGAGTTCCCCATCAACAACAATGTGTTGGTGAGTTACGAGTTGCCGTGCGGCGCGACGAGTGGGTGCAATACCCAAACGATATACAGTATTGTCTAAACGTGCTTCGCAAAGTTTCAAAAGGTTTTCACCTTTGATACCCTCACGAACAGCCGCACGATTAAACAAATTGCGGAACTGACGCTCCAACATACCATACGTGTATTTTACTTTTTGCTTCTCCGTAAGCTGAATCGCATATTCTGATTTCTTGCTGCGGCGGCCGCGTCCGTGCTGGCCTGGGGGATAGCTTTTTTTGTTCAGTGCCTTGCTTGGGCCCATGATGGGTTCTCCAAAGCGGCGTGAAATCTTTGATTTCGGACCTGTGTAACGTGCCATTATGTAATAAATTAAAACAACAAAAATCTACCAATAGAACAATCTTTTAACCCCAGTGTCCAAATTAAGGATTGTTCTATTGGTAGTAATATAATTGAAACCTTAAACTCTACGACGTTTGGGAGGGCGACAGCCGTTGTGTGGCATCGGCGTAATGTCCCGAATAAGCGTTACTTCAATGCCTAAGTTTTGAACAGTACGGATGGCCGACTCACGACCAGAACCAGGACCTTTTACAAAAACTTCGGCTTTGCGCATACCTAAATCGTAGGCAATCTGACCGCAGTTTTGGGCAGCAGTTTGGGCAGCATAAGGTGTATTCTTTTTAGAACCTTTGAAACCCATTTTACCAGCCGAAGCCCAAGATATAACTTGGCCCGACATATTGGTAATTGAGATAATAATGTTGTTGAAAGAAGCACGAATGTGTACTTGTCCAACCTGTTCAACGACAACGACACGCTTTTTTGCCTTGTCTTTTCTTTTTGATTGAGCCATTTTATTTGGTTGTTCTCAGTTTTTGATTGGAGTGCGTACTCCCTCAAAACTATTAACTTATTACTTCGTTACCTTTTTCTTGTTGGCAACCGTCTTACGTTTACCTTTCCGAGTACGGGTGTTGTTTTTGGTACGCTGACCACGAACGGGCAGACCTTTACGGTGCCGCAAGCCGCGATAGCAGCCAATGTCCATCAATCGCTTGATGTTGAGTTGCATTTCCGAACGGAGCGCACCTTCTGTCGTAAATTCATTGGAAATAACGGCACGAACTGCGCTCGCGTCTTCGTCGTTCCAATCAACTACTTTCTTATCATAACTTACTCCGGCCTTTGTCAAAATTTGGCGAGCTGCACTACGACCAATTCCGTAGATATAGGTCAAAGAAATCTCACCGCGTTTCTTATCCGGGATGTCAACACCTGCAATACGAGCCATGTTCTGTTATCCTTGTCTTTGTTTGTACTTGGGATTCTTTTTGTTGATTATGTAGAGCTTACCCTTACGGCGAATGATTTTACACTCGGCGCTACGTTTCTTAATTGATGCTTTTACTTTCATTGCCTTAACAATTGATATGGTTTTACTTGCTTACTCAAAATATGCCTCAAAGCAATATTTAAGCGAATTAAACTTCTATTTGTAACGGTAAATAATACGCGCCTTCGATAAATCATAAGGCGACATCTCCAATTTTACGCGGTCTCCTTGTAAAATTTTAATATAGTGCATGCGCATCTTACCAGATATGTGGGCTATCACCTCGTGCTTATTTTCGAGTTGTACTCGAAACATCGCATTAGAAAGTGCCTCTGATATTACGCCATCAACTTCTATTAATCCTTGTTTTGCCATGTACAGGTGGTAAGTAATATGTTTTAAACGCTTACCATTAAGGTTGTATGCTGGATTACTTCTTCAATGTATTTGAAAGTAGTCAAGATTTCTGCTTTTCCTTTTCTAACTACTACTGTGTGCTCAAAGTGAGCTGCTGGTTTTCGGTCGCTTGTGCGAATTGTCCAACCATCTTTTTCTTGCACTACGTCTTTTTTTCCCAGCGTAATCATCGGCTCAATGGCGAGTACCATTCCCTCTTTCAAGGCAGGCCCTTGTCCTCTTTTTCCGTAGTTGGGTACTTCTGGACTTTCGTGTAGTTCTCTACCAACACCATGCCCCACCAACTCGCGGACTACTCCGTATTTGAAACGCTCCACGTAGTTTTGTATCGCGTAACCTATGTCTCCCACACGTTTGCCAACTATTGCTTGTTCTATTCCAAGATAAAGCGATTGCTTGGTGTGTTTGAGCAAAGCCATTGTTTCTGCTCTGACTTCGCCAACAGGATAAGTATAGGCACTATCGCTGTGAAAACCATTCAATTTAACGCCGCAATCAATTGATAAAACATCTCCTTCTTGCAACTGATAACCACTTGGAAACCCATGAACTACTGTATCATTGAGAGAAATACAAAGTGAAGATGGAAATTTGCCTGAGCTGGTTGTATATCCTTTAAATGAGGGAATACCTTGATAATCTCGAATGTATTCCTCGGCTACTTTATCTAACTTATTGGTAGTAATACCTGGTTTAATCCATTTGGCAACCTCCGCGTGTGCCTTGCCAAGCACTTGGGCACTTTCCTTGATGAGAAGGATTTCTTCCTCTGATTTTAGGAAAATCATTTTCATTGGTTAGGCTGCAACTGTTTCATTACGGCCTTTCACTCTACCCGATTTCATCAATCCTTCGTAACGCTTCATCAACAAATAACTTTCTACCTGCTGCAAAGTATCCAACACCACACCCACCAGAATTAATAAGGAAGTACCTCCAAAAAACTGAGCAAACGTTCCTGTCATTCCTGTCATACTGGCGATGGCGGGCAAAATGGCCACTATCGCAAGCAATAGACCTCCTGGCAATGTAATTCTGTCAAGTACAGTTGCTATGAAATCTGATGTTGAAAGTCCTGGCTTAACACCTGGAATAAAACCACCACCTCTTTTCATATCTTCTGATATTTGCTGTGGATTTATTGCGATAGCTGTATAAAAAAACGTAAAGACGATAATAAGTGTCCCAAACAGTAAATTATAAGGCCAAGTAGTGTAGTCATTGAAAGTAGCTACCACCGATTGTGCCGCGTCGCTTTTCTCTGCAAATAGTCCTGCAACCAGCGATGGCAAAAACATCAGGGCTTGTGCAAAAATAATGGGCATTACTCCCGACGTGTTTAATTTCAAAGGTAAATATTGTCTTTGTCCGCCCGTAGATTTATTTCCTACAATTTGTTTGGCATATTGTATAGGAATACGACGTACTGCTTGGGTCAATGCCACTGCAAACATTACAACTAAAAACAAGGCTACTATTTCAAGTACAAATATCAATGCTTGGCCGCTTCCACGCGACATTGCTTCACCGTAGATAGCCCCTGGAAAGCGTGAAACGATACCAATCATTATCAACATTGAGGTACCATTTCCAATACCTTTATCGGTAATACGCTCGCCAAGCCACATACAGAATATAGTACCCGCAGTCAATATTAATACCGAAGACACCGTAAAAGCTGCTCTACTCACCAGCAACGAATCTGCTGGTATTGTAGTAGATAAGTAACTAACGGCTTGTGCTACTGTTACAAAGATGGTGAGTACACGCGTAATCTGGTTGAGTTTCTTGCGACCCGATTCACCTTCTTTCTGCATCTTCTGAAAATAGGGCAACGCCATTGTCAGAAGCTGAATTGCGATAGAAGCCGATATGTACGGCATGATGCCCAATGCAAAAATAGATGCCTTACTAAAAGCACCTCCTAAAAAAGTATCAAGCAAACCCAAAAGACCTTGTGGATTTACATTCAACTTACTTGCATCAACTCCTGGCAGTACAATATAAGACCCTAAACGGTAAACGGAGATTAACAGCAACGTATTCAAAATACGTCCTCTTAATTCTTCTATCGAAAAAATGTTTTTTAGGGTTTGTATGAGCCTTTTCATGTGGTTTTGTAAATCAACTTTGATAAAAATTAGGCAAAGTTACCAAATATAATATTAACTATTACAATTTTATAACTTTACCTCCCACCTTCTCAACTGCCTGAACTGCCGCTGCCGAAAATGCGTGTAACTTTATCTCAACTGAACTTGTCAATTCGCCACGACTGAGGAGCTTCACCAAATCGTTTTTCCCAACCAAACCGTTCTTGTAAAGTATGTCAAAATCTATGACAGATACTCCTGTTTTTTGTACTAACAGTTGTACTTCGTCCAAATTAACGGCCTTATACTCAACACGATTTATGTTTTTGAAACCAAACTTTGGTACGCGGCGTTGTAGGGGCATTTGACCACCTTCAAAACTGCGCTTTTGGCTATATCCTGAACGAGACTGCGCTCCTTTGTTACCTCGGGTCGAAGTGGCCCCCATTCCTGAGCCGTGTCCTCTACCCAAACGCTTGTTGGTTTTTATTGAACCTTTTGCGGGTTTTAATGAATTAAGCTCCATTATCAGTTGCTAATTAAATATCCTCTATTTTCAATAAATGACTTACCGAGTTGACCATTCCCATCAAAGTAGGATTTGACTCAACCTCAATACTGCGATTAATCTTGCCCAAGCCTAATGCCTTCAACGTACGTTTTTGGCGCTCTGGGCGGTTAATCATACTTCTAACTTGTGTTACTTTAACCTTTGACATTTCTGTGAATGTTTTCGATTACCCGTTAAATACTTTCGCCAACTTTATACCACGCTGAAACGCTACTTGGTGCGGAGCCCGCATTTTGGTCAGTGCATCAATCGTAGCTTTAACCACATTGTGTGGGTTTGAAGAACCCTTAGATTTGGCCAATACGTCGTGAACGCCAGCTGCTTCTAAAACCGCACGCATAGCACCACCAGCAATAACGCCAGTACCAGCTGCAGCGGGCTTTATTAAAACAAAACCACCGCTAAACTTGCCTTCCATTTCGTGAGGGAGTGTGCCTTTGAGAATAGGTACTTGAACCAAATTTTTCTTGGCATCTTCGATACCTTTCGCAATAGCGTCCGTAACTTCGTTGGCCTTGCCTAATCCATGACCAACTACGCCTTTACCATCTCCTACTACTACAATGGCTGAAAAACTAAATCTACGGCCACCTTTCACCACTTTGGCTACACGATTGATGGCAACTACTCGCTCTTTGAGGTCTGCCTCGTTAAATTTTAAAGGTCTGATTGTGTCCATATTGCTTAAAATTTCAAGCCTCCCTCACGGGCGCCTTCTGCCAATGCTTTTACTTTTCCGTGGTACAAATAACCATTGCGGTCGAAAACTACTGCATTCACACCAGCAGCAACTGCTTTCTCGGCAAGTTTAAGTCCTATTTGCTTGGCATCGTCTTGATTGGTGTTTTTCTTGTCCGAAGACAATTCAACCGATGAAGTTGATACAAGCGTCTTGCCAATAGAGTCGTCTATTATTTGCGCATACAAGCGCGAGTTTGAACGAAAAACTGAAAGGCGTGGACGTTCTGATGTTCCAGCTATTTTCTTTTTAATGCGGCGTTTGATACGCTCTCTTCTATCACTTCTTACTGTCGGCATAATTGCGTATATTTTTCACGAATTATCTCTAATATTATTTCTTAGCAGCAGCTTTGCCAGCCTTGCGCCTAACTTGCTCACCCACAAAACGAATACCTTTTCCTTTGTAGGGTTCTACTTTGCGCAACGACTTGATTTTCGCAGCAACTTGACCAATCAATTCCTTATCAATACCTTCGAGGGTAACTTTTGGGTTTTGACCTTTCTCCATGGCGGCAGATACTTTCAGCTCGTCTGGTATAACCACAAACAGGCCGTGAGAATAACCCAAACTTAGTTCAAGAATTTGGCCATTTGCAGTGGCTTTGTAGCCCACGCCAACAATTTCCATTTCTTTCTTGTAACCTTCGCTTACACCAACAACCATATTGTTGATAAGAGACCGATACAAACCATGCAATGCCTTGTGGCGCTTTTGCTCAGTAGGGCGTTGAACTGTCATCTCCCCACCTTCAATTTTCAGCAACATATCAGGGTCAATGGTACGATTCAACGTTCCTTTTGGTCCTTTCACGGTAACTACATTTCCTTCTGCAACTGAAACAGTTACGCTTGCTGGAAGCGGTATAATTTTCTTTCCAATTCGTGACATAACTTATCGTCAGATTAGTAAACGTAACACAAAACTTCACCACCCACGTTCAATACACGGGCTTCTTTATCAGTCATTACTCCCTTAGAAGTAGATACAATTGCAACACCCAAACCATTTAGGATACGGGGCATTTCGGCAGACCCTGAATACTTGCGTAGTCCAGGCTTACTGACACGCTGCAAATCCATGATGGCGGACTGCTTCGTAACAGGGTTGTACTTCAAGGCTATTTTAATTGTACCTTGAGTAACTGCTTCCTCAAATTTATAGCTCTGGATATAGCCTTTATCATAAAGTACTTTCGTAATTTCCTTTTTGATGTTTGAGGCAGGTATTTCCACAACCCGGTGCTTTGCCTTTATGGCATTTCTGATTCTCGTCAGATAGTCTGCTATGGGATCGGTTATCATTTCTGTACTAAATTTGATGCACCCTTCACTGAACGGGGGCGCAAAGTTACGGAATTAATCGTTGAAAACAAAAAGCTTACCAACTTGATTTTGTTACTCCTGGAATTTTGCCTTGAGATGCCATTTCTCTGAACACGACGCGGCAAATTCCAAATTTACGCATGTAGCCACGTGGGCGGCCTGTCAGTAAACAACGATTGTGCAGGCGTACTGGAGATGCGTTTCTGGGGAGTTTGTCTAATGCTGCGTAGTCGCCTGCTTCTTTTAAAGATGCACGTTTTGTCGCATACTTAGCAACCGTCTTTTGACGCTTTAACTCTCTTGCTTTTACGGATTCTTTTGCCATTTTATTTATTTCGCGTTAAAAACGAATTTCTTATTTCTTCGCATTAGCAAAGGGCATTCCCAACGACTTCAACAATTCGTAGCTTTCTTCGTCGGTAGCTGCGGTTGTTACAAAAGTGATGTCCATACCCGATATTTTATTCACTTTGTCGATTTGGATTTCAGGGAAGATAATTTGTTCTTTCACACCAAACGTGTAGTTGCCTCTTCCATCAAAACCTTTATCGCTGATACCCTTAAAGTCACGGACACGTGGTAGGGCAATGGTAACCAAACGGTCTAAAAACTCAAACATCTGGTTGCCTCTCAAAGTTACTTTCACTCCGATTGGCATTTTTTCGCGCAATTTGAAGTTAGAAACCGCTTTCTTTGACATAGTAGCTACTGCTTTTTGACCAGCAATAGTTGTTATTTCTTCTAAGCCCAAGTCCACAAGCTTCTTGTCTGCCACAGCTGCGCCAATTCCTTTGTTGATAACAATCTTTGTCAAACGAGGAACTTGCATTACTGATTTGTACTGAAATTTCTCTTTTAATTGAGCTGCTATTTCAGTAGTATATTTTTCTTTTAATCTTGGAGCTGCCATTGGCTTACTATTGGTTTTTGTGGATTTCCGACCCACATCTTCTTTATAATGCTAAATCAACCCAACTATTCAATCTACTTTACAGGATCTGGAATAAAATTACCAGATGTTTTTGAATAGCGTTGTAGTTTACCTTTCTCATTGAGCTTGCGGCCCGTACGAGTTGGTTCGCCTGTTTTAGCGTCTATTACCATTAAGTTACTAATGTGAATTGACCCTTCCAGTTTTTTTATTTCGCCCTGTGGAGTAGCGGCAGTTGGTTTTACGTGTTTGGTAATCATGTTTACACCTTCTACCACTGCACGTTGTTTGTCCAACAACATTTTAACTATCTTTCCGCTCTGACCCTTAGAGTTTCCTGCAATCACTTTCACTGAATCGCCAGTGCGAATGTGCATTTTTGGTTGCTTATTTGATTTTCTTTCCATTGCTTGTTACAATACTTCAGGTGCTAACGAAACAATTTTCATAAAGTTTTTCTCGCGCAATTCACGGGCTACTGGCCCAAATATGCGCGTTCCGCGTGGCTCATCTTGATTGTTGAGCAATACCACTGCATTGTCTTCAAAACGAATGTATGAACCGTCCTTGCGACGAATTTCTTTTTTCGTTCTAACTACAACTGCTTTTGAAACAGTACCTTTTTTGACGTTGCCAGAAGGTACGGCAGCTTTTACTGATATTACGACTTTGTCGCCCACCGAAGCGTAACGTTTACCTGTACCTCCGAGTACTCGGATTACCAGTACTTCTTTGGCGCCGCTGTTGTCGGCCACCGAAAGTCTTGATTCTTGCTGTACCATTGTTATTTCGCTTTTTCAATAACTTCAACTAATCTCCAACGCTTATTTTTGGAGAGCGGTCGAGTTTCCATTACTCGAATCGTATCTCCAATACCACATTGGTTGGTTTCATCATGCACCATCAGTTTGGTAGTTTTTTTCATAAACTTACCATACTTGGCGTGCTTTATCTTACGGTCTATGGCTATCACGCAAGACTTATCCATCTTGTCGCTTACCACACGGCCTACTCTGACCTTGCGTAAGTTTCTTTCTTCGGTTGATTGTTCTACTGCATCCATTGCATCAATACTATTTTTATAACCAGATTGTAATATGCTCTACGACCTGCGAACGAGCATCTTATTGCTTTGCTGTAATTTCGGTTAATATCCGAGCAATCAATCGGCGCGTGTTACGAATACGCATTGGGTTTTCGATGGGTGAAACTGCGTGTGCAAATTTCAACTTCAATAACCTTTCTCTTTCTTCGGCAAGCGTTTGTTGTAATTGTTCAACATTTAGTGCCTTTACTTCCTTACTTTTCATTTGTCTTGGATAGTTTTAAGCCTCAGTTTCTTGGTAATCGCGGCGAACTACAAATTTTGTTCTGACGGGGAGCTTTTGAGCTGCCAAACGCAGTGCCTCATTTGCTAAATCCATCGGTACGCCAGCAGCTTCAAATAAAATTGTACCTGCTTTCACGGGAGCTACCCAATATTCAGGAGCACCTTTACCTTTTCCCATACGAACCTCTAAAGGCTTTTTGGTAATAGGTTTGTCGGGGAATACGCGAATCCAAACTTGGCCTTCCCGCTTCATAGCCCGCGTTACAGAAATACGAGCCGCTTCAATCTGACGGGCGGTAATCCAACCTGGTTCAAGTGTTTTGATAGCGAATGACCCAAAAGCAATTTGATGCCCTCTTGATGCCATTCCTTTTTCTGACCCTTTTCCTTTTTGTTGCTTACGAAACTTTGTTCTTTTCGGTTGTAACATGATTCAGCAGTATTTGCGGAGCTAAATGAATAGCTCGTTACGTTCTTTTCTCTATTTTTTCTTCTTATTGCGGTTGTTACCACCAGCACCACCAGAGTTGGCATTTGCATTGCCGCCTCTGCCGCCACCGCCACCACGACGGTCGCCGCCTCGGTCATTTCCGCCTTCTCTATCGCCGCCACGTTCTCTTCGGCGGTCGCCACCACGGTCATTTCCACCGCGCTCGCCACCACGTTCTGCTGCTGCTGCACCGCCTGTTACGGGAGAAAGGTCTTTCTTGCCAAAAACTTCGCCTTTAAAAACCCAAACTTTGATTCCAATTTTACCGTAAACTGTCAATGCTTCCGATATGGCGTAGTCAATGTCTGCGCGAAGTGTGTGCAATGGCACACGTCCTTCTTTGTATTCTTCGGTACGAGCCATTTCAGCACCGCCCAAACGACCTGATACTCGTATTTTGATACCTTGCGCACCAACACGAACGGCACTTTGAATGGCCTGCTTCATGGCACGACGGTAAGAAATCCGATTCTCTAATTGTTGAGCTACTGACTCTCCAACCAACTTAGCATCAATTTCTGGGCGTTTGATTTCGTAGATGTTGATTTGGATATCTTTTCCAGTTATCTTCTTCAACTCTTCCTTTATTTTATCAACCTCATTTCCGCCTTTACCAATCACAATACCTGGACGAGCCGTGTGTATTGTTAGAGTAACACGCTTCAGAGTGCGCTCAATGACCACTTTCGAAATCGCTCCTTTTGGGATACGCGCTTGAATGTACTTACGGATTTTCTCGTCTTCAACCAGCTTCTCGGCAAACTCACGTCCACCGTACCAGCTTGATTCCCAACCTCGGATGATACCGAGACGCAGACCTATAGGATTTACTTTTTGTCCCATTCGTATTGAAATTTTTAGGCTTCTTCGAGTTCTTGTGATGCGTTATCTACTACAATTGTAATGTGATTTGAGCGCTTGCGTACTCGGTGAGCCCTTCCTTGCGGTGCGGGTCTCAAACGTTTTAGCATTGCGCCACCATCTACAAAGATGGTTTTCACGTACAACTCAGCCTCTTCTATTTTGAGGTCTTCATTCATTTGCTGCCAGTTTGCTACTGCCGATAGCAACACTTTTCTCAATACTGGAGCCGCTGATTGGGGCTGGTATTGTAAAATGGCTAACGCGCGGCTCACCTTCTGACCTCTTACCATATCTGCTACCAAACGCATCTTGCGCGGTGAAGTAGGTACATTTCTGAGTATGGCTTTTGCTTCCATTGTTGTTTTTATCAAACCGTCAAAACGGCTACAAATTAATTAGACTATCTTCTTCCTTTGTCTTTTTTGGCAGCGTGGCCACGAAAATTACGCGTTGGCGAGAACTCACCCAGCTTATGACCAACCATGTTTTCGGTTACATATACTGGTATAAATTTATTTCCGTTGTGAACCGCGAACGTATGACCAATAAAATCTGGTGATATCGTACTGCGTCTCGACCAAGTTTTGATTACTGATTTTTTGCCTGAGTCATTCATAACTCCAATCTTGCCTTCCAAACGGAAATCAACATAAGGCCCTTTTTTTATGGAACGTCCCATTTATCTTCAATTATTTTTTACGCTTGCTAATAATTAAGCGGTTAGAATACTTCTTCGGAGAACGAGTTTTCTTACCTTTTGCATAAAGTCCATTGCGTGAACGTGGATGCCCACCTGAGGCACGACCTTCGCCACCACCCATTGGGTGATCTACTGGGTTCATGGCTACACCACGTACGCGAGGACGGATACCCAACCAACGTTTACGACCTGCTTTGCCATAACTAACGTTCATGTGGTCAGCATTTGATACTGAACCAACAGTAGCCATGCAAGACGATAGAACCATGCGCAACTCACTTGATGGCATTTTCAGAACGGCGTACTTGCCATCGCGAGCTACCAACTGAGCATAAGTTCCAGCACTACGAACCAACTGACCGCCTTTGCCTGGGTGTATCTCTACATTGTGAACAATTGTACCAATTGGCATATTACTCAACAAAAGCGCGTTTCCTATTTCTGGAGCAACTAAACTACCTGAAACTACTACCTGTCCAACCGATATGTTCTGAGGGGCAATAATATAACGCTTCTCTCCGTCTGCATATTGAAGTAAAGCAATGCGTGCAGTACGGTTAGGGTCGTATTCTACAGTCATTACGGTAGCAGATACGTCCACTTTGTCGCGTTTGAAATCAATTACCCGATACATGCGCTTGTGTCCACCACCTATGTAGCGAGCAGTACGATGCCCTTGGTTGTTGCGTCCGCCCGTTCTTTTGATTGGCTCCAACAAACTTTTCTCAGGCTTATCGGTCGTAATTTCCTCAAACGAAGGAGCGGTGCGGTAGCGTTGCCCTGGCGTTGTTGGTTTTAACTTGATAACTCCCATTGTCTTTTACGATTCAATTTTTTTGATTCTGCTTCGGTATTAGGCTATGTCGCCGTAGATGTCAATTACTTCGCCAGCCTTCAAGGTTACAATTGCCTTCTTGTAAGTAATTGTAGTACCCGATACGGCTTTCTTGCGCGCCATTTTAGATTTTGTTCTACCTATTACGCGCATCGTATCTACTCCTGCTACGACTACTCCGTACATTTTCTCAATTGCCTTTGCAATTTCGATCTTGTTTGAATTTTTATCTACCTCAAATACATACTTACCTAAGTTGCTTAGAGCAGTAGCTTTTTCGGTCAATATTGGTCTTTTTAAAACGCTCATCGTCTTAGTTGTTCAACAGATTTTCTAATTTTGACACTGCTCCTTCGCTTATCAAAAGCACTTCAGCATTAATCAAATCGTACGTATTCACATCGTCAGCTATCGAAACATTTACTTTCGGGATATTACGGCCTGACAGGTAAACATTTTTATCGTAAGAAGACAAAATCAAAAGTGTCTTTTTGTTGCTCAAAGACAGCGCGCTCAACATTTCGAGATACTGCTTGGTTTTTGGCGATTCAAAAGTGAAGTCTTCAATTACTGATATGCTGTCAGCTTTGGCTTTTGCCGAAAGAACCGACTTACGAGCAAGTATCTTGACTTTTTTGTTCAATTTGAAGTAATAATCGCGGGGTCTTGGACCAAATACGCGACCACCACCAATAAACACTGGCGACTTAATTGACCCAGCACGAGCTCCACCTGTACCTTTTTGGCGCTTGATTTTGCGCGTCGAGTGGGCTATTTCGGCACGTTCCTTAGATTTGTGCGTTCCCTGGCGTTGATTGGCCAAGTATTGCTTTACATCTAAATAAACCACGTGCTGATTTGGCTCTATGCCGAACACTTCATCAGAAAGGGTTACTTTCTTGCCAGTGCTTTCGCCTTTTATATTTAAAACTGCAATTTCCATTTTCTTAGATTCGGAATTGGGCGGCTCACCGCTTCAAATGTTTATTTCTCAATAACAACGAATGAGTTCTTAGCACCTGGTACAGAGCCACTCACCACCAATAGATTTTGTTCTGCGATAACTCTCAAAACGCGCAAGTTTTGAATCTTGACACGATTGCCACCCATGCGACCACCCATGCGAATACCTTTAAATACCCGTGATGGAAAAGAGCAAGCACCAATTGATCCTGGGTGTCTTTGACGATTGTGCTGACCGTGCGTTTGACCGCCCACACCCGCAAAGCCGTGGCGTTTTACTACTCCTTGGAAGCCTCGGCCTTTTACTGTGCCGATTACGTCCACAAAATCTCCTTCAACAAATATTTCGCCAGCAGTTAGCGTTTGACCGAGTTGCAGGGTGTCAGTAAATTCCTTAAATTCAACAACCTTACGTTTTGGGGTTGTACCAGCTTTCTTGAAGTGGCCAACCAACGGGTCAGTTGTATTCTTTTCTCTCTTATCACCAAAACCAAGCTGAACGGCTTCGTATCCGTCAATTTCTTGTGTTTTTACCTGCGTTACTACACAGGGACCAGTTTCGATTACTGTACATGCCAGAGCCTGCCCGTCCGCAATGTACACACTAGTCATTCCTATTTTTTTTCCTATTAAACCAGACATTTTTCTAATTTACAGCAGGTTATAAACTTTATTTTCTAAAACGGAGTGCAAAATTAGAGTTTTCTATTTGCAATACCAAACTATTTGCAATTTTTATTTTTGAAGGGGCATAAAAAAAGGGCAAGCGATACACACTTGACCTTCATCAGATTTGACCAGTCTAAACACAAGACCGATACCAAAAAGTGAGTTCAAATGTGGTTTCTCTGAAGAGACCTTCATTTAATTTTGTACTGTTACTTTTGCCCGTGATTTCAATTCCCCTTCGTAATGGGAGTGCAAAGGTGCGGTATTTTTATTGGTAAAACAAATATTAAGAAAAATAATTTTTGTTTTTTTTTAATACGAAAGTTAGCGCCGTTTCG
Organism: Cytophagia bacterium; assembly: GCA_004293645.1. Taxonomy (GTDB): domain Bacteria; phylum Bacteroidota; class Bacteroidia; order Cytophagales; family Spirosomataceae; genus REAB01. Next base: position 54,443 of record REAB01000051.1, read on the forward strand.
TTTTGTTTGAGAATGGTTAAGTTATTGTACACAATGCTAAGAAGTTATATTCTAAAAGTATCGCTGGCGTTGGTTGGTCTGTTGAACCTTACCGCAGAGGCGCAACGACGTAAAGTACCCGCACTGGGGGTGTTGCACATCATTGGCGGCACGGGTTTATCCTATTATATGGGCGACCTCCGCGAACAGATTGATGCCAAAAATATGGGTGCACACTTGGCACTTGGGATAAGCTATCGGCTTACGGAACGGTTGGTAGCACGTGGAGAAGCGCGTGTTTACAGTATATCTGGCTCGCAAGCAGGAACACGAAATAAGTTCAACAATTTATCTTTTCGTTCGCGCAATCCTGACCTATATATAGGAATACAAGCCGAGTTATTTAAGTTTAGCGATGAACCTAAAATCAATCCTTACGTATTTGGCGGCGTGGGTTTGACTTACATTACTCCCAAAGCAAACTACCAAGGCCAATGGTACAGCTTGGCACCGCTGCAAACAGAGGGGGTGGCATACGCGCGCACGCCTCGCATCGTAACGGCGGGGATAGGCGTATCTTGGCAGTTTGACAAGCGTTGGAATGTTGGTCTTGAATTGAGCGATAACTTTGCCAACTCTGACTACTTGGACGACGTGAGCGGGGTTTATCCAAACATAGATGGCAGGTCTGAACTAAGCATTACACTCTCTGACCGCCGTGGCGAATTGACTCCTCCCCTACCCCCAAACGACCCTGGAAATGTCAGAGGCAACCCAAAAATAAAAGATTCGTATGGCTTTTTGAGTTTGCGGGTGGGCTATCTGCTCGGTACGCGGGCAAAAAGGGTAGAAAAACGCAAGACCAGGTGTTCTTATTGAGCAATCAATTAGAGCACTTCGTGGCGTAGTATTTCCCATTCTTCTGGCGCAAAAAGGCGCGATTTGATAACAAACCGCAGCCCCAACGGAATTTCTAACGAGAAACTTGCGCCGCGCCCCTTTACAACATCGAGCGTCAAATGGGTGTGTTTCCAGTACTGAAACTGGTCGCGCGACATAAAAAAGTCGCAGTCGTGGAGTCGTCCCAGCATTACGTCGGTTTCGTTGGTCATTAATTCGCCTTCGGGGAAGCACATGGGCGAAGACCCGTCGCAGCAACCACCGCTTTGGTGAAACATAAGCGAGCCATGCTTGGCGCGGAGGGTGTCTATGAGTTCGGCGGCGGCGGGAGTTATGTCTATTCGTTCTGGTTTCATGCGCAATTATCAAAAAAACGTTTGGTATAAAAACAACCACCGCAGTAACCTGCAGTGGTTGGGGAGGTTTCAAAAATAGACAATGATTTAGAAAAATCCGAGCTTATTTTTGTCGTACGAAATCAACATATTTTTTGCTTGGCGGTAGTGTCCGAGCATCATTTTGTGGTTTTCACGGCCAAAGCCCGACTTCTTGTAGCCACCAAATGGCGCGTGCGCTGGATAAGCGTGGTAACAATTTACCCAAACCCGACCCGCCTGCACAGCCCGCGCTACTTTATACGCTTGGTGGGTGTCGCGCGTCCAAACGCCCGCGCCCAGACCGTAAAGCGTATCGTTGGCAATGGCAATAGCCTCGGCTTCATCTTTAAAAGTGGTGATGCACACCACTGGCCCAAAAATTTCTTCTTGGAAAATCCGCATTTTGTTGTTGCCCTTAAACACGGTTGGTTTGATATAATAGCCACCTTCTAAGCCTTCGTTGTAGGCTGCGCCGCCGCCCGTAAGTAGCTCGGCCCCTTCTTCTTTTCCAATTTCAATATAGTTTAGAATTTTCTCGTACTGGTCGCTTGATGCTTGCGCGCCCATCATGGTTTCGGGGTCGAGCGGGTGGCCGAGCTTGATGGCTTCTACGCGCTCAATAAAACGAGTGATGAAGGCATCGTAGGCCGATTCTTCGATTAAAATACGCGATGGGCAGGTGCAAACTTCACCTTGGTTTAGCGCAAACATAGCAGCCCCTTCTAAGCATTTATCAAAAAATGCGTCGTCGGCATCTACAATACTTTTGAAGAATATATTGGGCGATTTGCCGCCCAGTTCGAGCGTAACTGGAATGAGGTTTTTGGAAGCATATTGCATAATCAACTGCCCAGTGGTGGTTTCGCCCGTAAACGCAATTTTGTTGATGCGCGAACTCGATGCCAGTGGTTTGCCTGCCTCTACGCCAAAGCCATTCACAATATTCAAAACACCCGCAGGCAATATATCTTGAATCATTTCGGCCAATACCATAATACCAACGGGTGTTTGCTCGGCGGGTTTAATGACCACGCAATTGCCCGCTGCCAGGGCGGGGGCAAGTTTCCAAGTGGCCATTAAGAGCGGGAAGTTCCACGGAATAATCTGCCCTACTACTCCGAGCGGCTCATTGATGATGAGCGACAGCGTGTCGGCATCGTGTTCTGACGCGGAGCCTTCTTCGGCGCGAATAACACCCGCAAAATAGCGGAAGTGGTCCACGGCCAGCGGCAAGTCGGCGGCGCGGGTTTCCCGAATGGCCTTGCCGTTGTCCCAGGTTTCGATACGCGCCAGCGTTTCTAAGTTTGCCTCAATGGTATCGGCAATTTTGAGCAACATATTGCTGCGAACCGTGGCCGAGGTGTTGTTCCAGTGGGGCGCGGCAGCCCAAGCGGCATCAATAGCCAAGTTGATATCTTCTTCGGTAGAGCGTGCTACCTTCGTAAACACCTGTCCATCAACGGGTGAGGTTGTTTCAAAGTATTCTCCTTTGGCGGGAGCAACCCACTTGCCGCCAATGAAGTTGTCGTAATGCGTTTTGAAAGCTGGTCTTTCGACCACGTTACTTTGTTTGGTGGTAACCGACATTTTAATAAAAGGTTAAATAGTTTAACAAACAATTAAAGCACAAAATTAACTTCCCAAAGTTATATTTGATTGGTCTATCCTCCAAATTTATTGCATTATTTTGTCAAATAATTATATTTTTCAACTCTTATTTCCCAGTTACTCCTTGAATCTCAAAACTTGTTTCTATCTTTTATTGCTGTCAGCTACGCCGTTTTAAACGTTTGAACAATGCTCCTAAGTACTTACTCGTAATTGTTTGTAATTACAGTAATTTGTTGTAATTGTTTGTTTATCAATTTATTACTACCAAATTACCCTTTATTACAAATCAAAAATAATATAATGGCGGCGGCCAACCGCACGGGCGACCCCGCGTCGCAGCGGCGAACCGCCTATTTCTACCCAACTACTTATTAGATGCCGTATTTTAAAGAATTTGAGATTTTTGTAAAAATAATCTTGCGGCCGTGCAACTTTATTGATTCAAAAACCATCTTTTAGTCAAATTGAAGTTTTTTTGCCGATTATACCGCTTTTATACCGTTTGTGAAATAAAAAGCAGGGTTGCAGAAAGTACTTTTATATTTGCAGCGTTGTATTCAACAAGTAGTTTTTTTAACAGCCATCAAAATAAATGACCACTCCAACATTGCACTACGCAACGGTTTTCCTGTTGCGGTTTCCCATTTTTATCAAATAATAAAAAATATTACGGCTACATTTTAGTCCAGCTCGTCGTTGGCCAAAATCGATGCCTTTCAGCTATTAATTTAGGTTAAGAATAGAATCAGAAAAACGCAAGCCGCTTGGCCTGCGTTTTTTTTATTTTAGTACAAAAGCCCCATTTAATTCACCCTTTTGGGTTGCGTAACAATTTGATTATCAATCATTTTTTTTAATTCATACACCAAACTCAATACACACAACTACTTATCGTGAATTTCTTTGCGTTGCTTGGCGTTAAAGTTCTTAATCACAGAATTATCTATATTGATGGAAAATCCAGTTCTTATTTTTGGGGCAAAAGGTCTTGGTCGGGTGGCGCTCGATGTTTTTCAGCGCAACGAGGTGTTGGTATATGGTTTTTTGGACGACGACACCGCCCTGCACAACACCGAAATTAGCGACATTCCCGTTTTGGGCAGTACCGACGACGACGGTTTTTTAAAATTGATTGGCAAAAAATGTGAAGCTTTTGTGGCCATCGAAGAGCGTAGTTTGCGGCGTAATTTGGTAGATATGCTCCAAGAAAAACGCAAATCGCAGCCCGTCAATGCCATTCACGATACGGCTTTGGTGTCGGCATTGGCCGACATTGGCCACGGCAATTTGGTGGGTGCGCGGGTCGCTATCAGTGCTACGGCCACGGTGGGACACCACAATATTTTGCAAACGGGCGCTGTGGTAGAACACGGTGCGGTGGTGGGCGATTTCGTAAACTTGGGTGCGGGGGCCATTGTTGGGGCCGAGGCCAAACTCGAAAACGAAGTTTTTGTGGGCGCGGGGGCTATTATTATGGCAGGTGTGAGCGTAGGCAAGGGTGCGAGCATTGGAGCTGGCTCGGTGGTAATAGAAAACGTACCAAAAGGCGCGCGAATGTTTGGCAATCCTGCCCAGAAAATTGGGTAAAAGTAGGGGTTGGGGATTAGCCACTGGCCAATAAAACCATTCTTTGTTTTTTTTAAAGTAGGTATTAAAAAATTAACCCTATTTTAAGTTTACTATTGGCCATTGGCCAATTCCTAATCTCCCGTTTCAATTTTCAAGAACCGTACTTCGGTTTGCACATTTGAAAGCAATTGGGTAGTGCGTTCGGGGCGTGCGTCGGTCAAAAATATTTGGCCAAACGTGCCCATGTCCATCAATTCGATAAGTTTTTGAATGCGTCGGTCGTCGAGTTTGTCAAAAATATCGTCGAGTAACAGAATGGGCTTGGTATTTTTTTCGGCGTGCATGAGGTCAAATTGGGCCAATTTCAAAGCTACTACAAACGATTTTTGTTGCCCCTGCGACCCAAACTTTCGGAGTGGTGCGCCGTTCATTTCAAACCCAAAATCATCTTTATGAATGCCCATGGTGGTGCGTTGAGCTTGCAAGTCGCGGAAGCGTTGGCGGCGAAAATCGTCGGCAAAAGTGGCGTTAGCCAATTCTGATTCAAACACAATTTCGACTTTTTCGCGGCTTTCGCCCAAGAAATCGTAGTATTTTTGTACCAATGGTACAAAATTTTGCAAGAAGGTTTTTCGACGTTCAAAAATGCGCGTTCCAACCATCAGCAATGGCTCGTCGTAGGAGTCAAGCAGCTCGTGGTCGGTGTAGTTTCTTTCGGCAAATTGCTTTAAAATGCTGTTTCTTTGCGCCAAAATGCGGTTGTACTGCAATAAATCTTGCAAATAAGGCTGCTCCAACTGCGACAGCACGCCGTCAATAAACCGCCGACGGTCTTCGCTGCCGTCGCGGATAAGGTCGGTGTCGTTGGGGGCAATCAGTACTACCAAAAACCGCCCAATGTGGTCGCTGAGGCGTTCGTAGGGTTTTTTGTCAGAAAGCAACACTTTGCGCTGACCACGCTGCAAACTACACGTAATCTGCACCGCTTTTTGGTCTTTTTGAAATACGCCATCAATGAGCATAAAATTGGCCTCGTGCTGCACCATGAGCGCGTCTTGGGTCTGAAAAGCACTTTTGCTCAACGCCAAAGTATAAACTGCGTCAAGGAGATTGGTTTTGCCGCTGCCGTTTTCGCCCACCACGCAATTGACGCACTCGCTAAATTCAAAGCGGGCCTCTTCGTAGTTTTTAAAATAGGTTAGATTTAGTTTTTCGAGAAATAGCTGCGGCATTTGCGGTTTTGTGCGTAATTTCGCACGGCAAAGGTAGGCAATAATGAAATTAAAAAGTTTAACAATCAAAGGTTACAAGTCAATCAATCAAGAAGGAGCGCACCTTTCTTTTGGGGATATTACCGTACTTTTGGGGGCAAACGGCGTTGGCAAAAGCAATGTTGTGTCTTTTTTCAGTATGCTTAATTATGCCATGACTGGCGCATTACAAACTTTCGTAGCAGAAAGAGGCTTTGCCGATTCATTTTTATATTTTGGCTCAAAAAATACCCGCCAAATCCAAGCAAGTGTTGCATTTTTAGACAACGAAAGCGCTGACTGCTACGACTTTACGCTTACTCATGCCGCTGGAGATATTTTACTATTTACCGAAGAAAAAATAACGTACCACAAACTATCTACCAAAACACCTTACGTTATTACGCTCAATCCTGCGGTAAGAGAGTCGGATTTATTACAAATCGGGAAACGGGAAAATAGCGGCGTTCATGACAAAAAAGTTGCTTCGTTTGTGTTGAGTTTGCTCCGAAAATGTCGGGTTTTTCATTTTCATGATACGACGCTCAACGCCAAGATTAGAGGGCAAGGATACATCGAAGACAATCAATATTTGAACCACGATGCTGGTAATTTGGCAGCTTTCTTGTTCCGACTAAAAAATAATACCGAAACAGTAAGACATTACGACCGAATTGTGCGGTATGTTCAAAAGGCAATGCCGCAATTTGGTGATTTTGAACTCAATCCTACCGAAACCAATAATAAATACATTACCCTCAATTGGCGAGAAAAAAGTAATCCTGCTTACCTGTTTGGGCCGCATCAAATTTCTGACGGTTCGTTGCGATTTATGGCCTTAGCTACGCTATTTTTGCAACCTACTGATTTGATTCCCAGCGTAATTGTACTGGACGAACCCGAACTCGGCCTGCATCCTTCGGCCATTGCTTATTTGGCAGGTATGATGAAAACGGCCTCCCAACACTGTCAGATTATTGTGGCTACCCAGTCGCAGCGATTGGTAGATGAGTTTGAAGTTGATAATATTGTGGTTGTTGAAAAACATGGAAATAGTACCGAATTTAAGCGAAAAACAGAAGCTGACTTGGGGAATTGGCTCGAAGACTATAGCCTGAGCGAACTCTGGGAAAAGAATGTTTTGGGAGGGCAACCATGAAATACGTTCGGCTTAACATAACAACCGAGGGGCCAAGTGAAATGGAGTTTGCTAAAAAGTATCTGGCCGAATACTTAGCCCCTTTTGGGGTTATAGTTGATGCAAGGTCTGTGATGACCAGTAAAAACAGATTTAAGAAATACCGAGGTGGGCTTTCGAGTTATGAACGAGTGAAAAACGACGTATTAAACTGGATAAAAGAGGAAAGTAAAAATGAGGGTGTTTTCTTCACAACCATGTTTGATTTGTACGCATTACCCAATGATTTTCCTAATTTTGAGACATCGTTAAAGCAAAAAAACCCCTACACACGAATCGAGTTTTTAGAAAAATCATTATCAGATGACATAAATGTTCGGAATTTTATTCCTTATTTGCAATTGCACGAATTTGAGGCATTACTTTTGGCAAATCCCAAAAATTTAGCGGTTGAATACGACAACGCCGAAACAAAAATACAACAATTAGAACATCTTTTATCAACCCATCAAGGCAATCCAGAGTTAATTAATACAGGTACGGAAACTGCTCCTTCGAAGCAAATTATCAAATTAATTCCTGAATACAAAGGCAATAAAGTTACAGTTGGAGTGCATTTGGCGGGTTTTGATGGGATTGGGTTTTTGAAACAGAAATGCCCTCATTTTGACAAATGGGTTACTAAATTAGAACAATTGAGTTTGTAAAAAAATAGCTAATACCTTAATAAACAATTATTTACAAAAATGGCAAAAGACAAAAAAGTAGCCCCTGAAAAAGTAAAACACGCCAAAGAGCGGTATATGTATTGGTACGAATCAATGATGCTCCAGCGCAAATTTGAAGAAAAAGCGGGGCAACTGTATGGCCAACAGAAAATTAGGGGCTTTTGCCACTTGTACATTGGGCAGGAGGCTTGCTCGTCGGGGGCATATTCGGCACTTACCAAAGACGACAAATGGATAACGGCCTACCGCGACCACGGCATTCCGTTGGCACTCGGCACCGACCCCAAGGCCGTCATGGCCGAGCTGTATGGCAAAGCCACGGGCACAACCAAAGGGAAGGGTGGCTCGATGCACATTTTTGACAAAGAGCGCAATTTTATCGGTGGCCACGGCATTGTAGGAGCGCAGATTCCGATGGGTGCGGGCATTGCTTTTGCCGAAAAATACAACAAAACTACCAACCTCTGCATTTGCTTTTTTGGCGACGGTGCCGTGCGTCAAGGTGCTTTGCATGAGGCATTTAATATGGCTATGACTTGGAAATTGCCCGTTATTTTTGTGGTAGAAAACAACGGATACGCCATGGGAACATCGGTAGAGCGAAGTTCAAACGTGCGCGAGCTTTACACCATTGGCGAGGGCTACGATATGCCTTCCGAACCCGTTGATGGCATGGACGTGGAAGCTGTACACGAGGCCGTGAGCCGCGCCGCCGCCCGCGCCCGCGCTGGCGAAGGCCCCACGTTCTTAGAATTTAAAACCTACCGCTACCGTGGCCACTCTATGTCGGACCCGCAAAAATACCGCACCAAAGAAGAGGTAGAAGAGTATAAAAAACGCGACCCAATTGAAATGGTGAAAGATACAATGCTCGAAAACGGCATTGCCACCGAAGAAGAATTGGCCGCTATTGACGCTCAAATAAAAGTGATGGTAGAAGAATCAGTGCAGTTTGCCGAAAATTCGCCCTGGCCTGCTGCCGAAGAAGCATTTACCGACAACTACTTACAAGCCGACTATCCGTTTATTATGGATTAAAAGTCCACAGTCGATAGTTGATAGTCCACAGTCGATAGTCCACAGACGACAGATTTTGAGTCTTCTGGCTCTATCCTGTCGTCTATCGACCGTGGACTATCAACTATCGACCGTGGACTATCAACCGTGGGCTATCGACCGTGGACTATCGACTGTGAACTATGGACTAAAAATCAAATGCAGACACTCGGCAAATATTTTATTTTTTTGGGACAACTTTTTAGCAACCGCGAAAAGTTCAGTGTCTATGTCCAACTTATTTTGGAAGAATGTGTGCTGCTGGGCACCAATTCGGTGTTTATTGTCTCCATTGTTTCTTCTTTTATTGGGGCGGTGTCTTGCATTCAGACTGCTTATAATTTGGTGAGTCCACTTATTCCTGTTTCGACGGTAGCGCTCATTGTGCGCGACATGGAGATTCTGGAACTCGCTCCGACGATTACGTGCGTGGTGTTGGCGGGCAAAGTGGGTTCTAACATTGCGGGCGGCCTTGGCACCATGCGCATTACCGAGCAAATTGACGCGCTCGAGGTAATGGGCATCAACTCGGCCTCGTATTTGGTACTTCCCAAAGTGATTGCGGCCATGCTTACCTTTCCGTTGTTGGTCATTATGGCCGCTTTTTTGGGTATTTTTGGGGGTTATTTGGCGGGTACGCTCACGGGTGCTATTTCTCCCCAAGACTACGTGGCGGGGCTTCGTACTTCTTTTATTCCTTACAATATTTTCTTCATGTGCGTCAAGCCGTTTGTATTTGGTTTTTTGATTTCGAGCATTTCGGCTTTTAAAGGCTACTACACAAAGGGTGGCGCGCTCGAAGTAGGCCAAGCATCTACGGTGGCTGTTACCAATAGCTGCATTGCTGTTTTGGTAGCCGACTACCTGTTGGCGCAATTGTTGCTGTAATTTAAAGCCAATGACAACTACCAAACCTGAATTTAAAGACTATTTACATCTCCATTTTTTGGTCATTATTTGGGGCTTTACGGCTATTTTGGGGCTACTGGTTGATATTTCACCGCTAACACTTACCTGTTACCGAACCCTTTTGGCATTGATAGGCTTAGGCATATTGCTGTGGCTTCGCCGCGACTGGCCCGTTCTTTCTCGAACTGAAATCTGGCAGCTTTTGGGCGTTGGGGTTTTGATGGGCTTGCACTGGCTGGCTTTTTTTGCCTCGGCGCGGGTTTCCAATGCCTCGGTTTGTTTGGCGGGTATGTCCACTACTTCGCTCTGGACGGCCTTGCTTGCACCGCTTCTAAGCAAACAGCGGGTGCGCCCGCTCGAAGTGGGGCTTAGTTTGGTGGTTGCGATGGGGTTGTACGTTATTTTTCGGTTTGAGTTTGGCCACGCGCTGGGGTTGGGCTTGGCGTTGGCATCGGCCTTTTTGGCGGCACTTTTTACCATTGCCAACAGCCGCTTTACCAAACGCCACGGAGCCACGCAGATTACTTTTTACGAAATGATGGGCGCAACGGTCAGCACTTGGTTGGCGTTGTTGGTTCAAACTTACTTTTTTGAAAATGGCACAATGACCGCCCCCAGTCAAATGGATTGGCTCTGGATTTTGATTTTAGCCCTTCTCTGCACCGTTTATGCGTATTCGGCGGGGGTGCATTTGTTACGCAAAATACCCCCTTTTACCTTCAATTTGACGGTCAACTTAGAACCTGTTTACGGCATTGTGTTGGCCTATCTCGTCTTTGGCGAGCGCGAACGCATGACAACGGGCTTTTATTTGGGCACCGTCATTATTTTAATATCCGTGCTTTCTTACCCGTTTTTGAGTAAACAATTTGAAAAAAGCAATTGAATATCCTGTTTTAAAAATTATTTTTCTCGCAGATTTTCGCAAATTTAACAACTCGCAGATACACGCTGATTTCTGCGAAAATCTGCAACCGTTCGCGGCTGCGAGCCATTCACTTAAATAAGCGCGTATGTGTGCGAGAAATAATAGCGTAGAAATACTGTATTGAGTTAATAGCCTAAAATTCAGCACTTTTAGGCGCTCTTGGAAACGGTATCACGTCGCGGATGTTGCCCATGCCCGTTACAAAAAGTACCAATCGCTCAAAGCCTAAACCGAAGCCCGCGTGCGGGGCTGTGCCAAATTTGCGCGTGTCCAAATACCACCACAGCGCTTCTGGTTCGATGCCTACTTCGTGCATTCTTGTTACTAATTTATCGTAGTTGTCTTCGCGTTGTGAACCACCAATTATCTCGCCAATGCCTGGAAACAGCACGTCCATAGCACGAACAGTTGCCCCTGGCTCGGCGGGGTTTGGGTCGTTTTGTTTCATGTAAAAAGACTTGATGGCGCGGGGATAATTGGTCAAAATGACCGGTTTTTTGAAATGTTTTTCGACCAAAAACCGCTCGTGTTCTGACTGTAAATCAATACCCCAAGCCACGTCATACTGAAACTTCTTTTCTTTGTGCGGCTTCGATTTGAGCAAAATATCAATGGCCTCGGTGTAAGTAACGCGCTCAAAAGCGTTTGAAATTACAAAATTGAGTTTTTCCAAAAGTGGCATTGAACGCTCGTTTTGGGGCTTTGATTTTTCTTCTTCTTCCAAACGTTTTTGCAAAAACTCTAAATCGTCGGCACAGTGTTGAACAGCGTAGCCAATGACGTATTTTACAAAATCTTCGGCCAAATTCATGTTGTCTTCCAGCTCAAAAAATGCCATTTCGGGTTCTATCATCCAAAATTCGGCCAAGTGGCGGGTCGTATTGGAGTTTTCGGCGCGGAAAGTAGGTCCAAACGTATAAATCTTGGACAAGGCCATGGCTCCCAGCTCGCCCTCCAACTGCCCCGAAACGGTGAGGTTGGTTTCGCGGCCAAAAAAGTCTTCTTTGAAGTCAATTTTACCTTCGTCGGTACGCGGCAACTTGTTGAGGTCTAAGGTAGTAACCCGAAACATCTCGCCCGCGCCCTCGGCATCGGAGGCCGTAATAATAGGTGTGTGGAGGTAAAAAAAGCCGTGGTCGTTGAAATACTGGTTGATGGCAAAAGCCAGCGTGTGCCGAATGCGCAAAATAGCGCTGAATGTGTTGGTGCGCGGGCGCAAATGCGCAATCTCGCGCAAAAACTCCAACGAATGTTTTTTGGGTTGCAACGGGTAATGGTCGGGGTCGGCAGTGCCGTAAACCTCTACCTCTTCTATTTTTACTTCCACCGCTTGCCCCGCGCCTGCCGATGCTACCAGCAAACCCACCACCCGCACGCACGAACCCGTGGTGATGAGTCTGAGGGTGTCTTCGTTGATTTGCCCCGACTCGGCCACCGCCTGAATGGTATGAATGGTAGAGCCGTCGTTGATGGCAATAAACACCGCATTTTTGCTTTCGCGCTTGGTACGCACCCAGCCTTTTACTACTACCTGAGTGCCTATTTTGCACTCTAAAATTTGCTTAATTTGTATTGGACCCACGGGAATAAATGAATGAATGTTTGAATGAGAGAGTAACGAGTGAGCAAATACACGATGTTTTTAATTCATCATTTACCCAATTAATAAGATATATCTCCGTAATTTGAGGGCGCAAAGTTAGACGCAAAAACCCTTTGGAGCAAATCCATTCAAAATTCGGCATCTTTCATATTGCTTCCAAAGTAGTTGACAGTTTTTGAGAAATTAGTCCACAAGCATATTGCCCACTAAACATGTAGTCGGAAAAATTA
>REAB01000036.1 GCA_004293645.1 Cytophagia bacterium
AGAGTACCTCCATGTTTTCGGTATTTTACTACCAGCTTCTTAACGGTATGCTCTTTTTGCCAAATTTTATTTTGTTAACACAAACCTACGATGTTCTTAAAGCCAAACACCTCAAAAAAAGCAGGTTCAGAATAGGTAATTTCGGCTGATACATCGCCCTTGTCGGTTTGGATATTGCAATAACCGCCGTTTCGCACGCTGACTGTTTTTTCAACAAACGAGCTATTCCGTAATTGCGAAACCAATGGCTGCGGTACCGAGGCCCACAGCGACTGTTTGTCAGCCGTGGTTTCTTGGGTTAAGAGTCTAAACGTTCGCTCCAAATGCGGGTGAAAATGGTCGGTGTCGTAGTTTACTTTTAGATTAGTGAGTAGTCTTACACTCACGGCCATGCTCAGAGCCAAGCCAAAAATAGTAACAAACGAGAAGAGTTTATTCTTCCAAAGGCTTCTCAACGCGATTTTTAAATAGTTTCTTAGCATTTTAGCCCCCTAACCCCCGATGGGGGAATTACGCGGAGGTCGGCGTTTGGATAAAAGTTATCCCCGAATTTATGGCTTTTTAAGCCCCCATCGGGGGTTTGGGTCGGACCGATTTCTATGATTCATGCAACTGATGGCGTATAAAAATCTTTATATTTTTCCTTTCTAAGGACACAGGAAAAAACACGGTGAATTAGTTTGTTACAAACGTTGTTCACGACAAGCATTTCATTTTTGCCTTCGGCAGTTTTTCGGAGGTAATACTGTCGAATTTCTGGGGAGTGTTGAATAGCTGACATTGCTCCATTATGAAGCAGAGCTTTGAGTTGCTTGTTGGCTTTATTACTGGTCTTTGATTTTCCTTTATATTGCCCTGATGAGTAATTAAACGGTACAACCCCAGCGTGGCAAGCAAGTTTTTTAGGGTCATTGATGGCCTTAAATTCATTTGTTACTATGATGATTTCTGTTGCGATGGCAGGACCAACACCTTTTACAGATTCGATAAATTCGTAGAGTTCTTTCAAATAAGGGTCGTTTTGAATGGTGCTTTGAATGTCCTGATTGACCTTTTTGATGTCTTTATCAAGGGCTTTTAAAGTATTTTCACAGGCTTTTTTCGCTTCATTAAGGTCTTTTTTAGAGATAAAATCTTTGCAATCGGTCAATGGTGATTGCATCATTTTTTGGACTTTTATGAAGCGATTACGAAGAGCCGTCAGCCTATCTAATTTCTGAATGACATCACGTTTAGGAATCCAAAGACGTACTTCATCACGGTTTTTATAGGCATAGGTAGCAATTCTTTGGGCATCGACTTTATCATTTTTGCCTCTAATCATGCCAAGGCTATCCTTGATGTGAATAGGATGCTCAAGCCAAATATTTGCCTGTTTGGAATGCAAGAAGTTCAGTAAGTGATTATTGTAGATGCCTGTGTGTTCCATGCAATACAAACTATTTTCAAAATTAGCATTAGGGCAATGCACTTTTAATTGCTTGATAAAGCCTTCAATTCCAGCTTTATCATTAGTGGATTGGTGATGAAACAAAAGTTTGTTAGATACAATCACTGCCCAATCAAGCGTAGCTTTTGAGATGTCAATACCGATGAAAAATGAAAATGTTTCCATAATTTTGAATGAGTTTATGTTTTTACTCAAACCAGTACACTGCCACACACTCGATACCTTGCTCATGGGTCACAAACCCGAATTTCTATCTGAGTCCTGTGTTACAGCAATCCAGTGGGGTCTTGAATCGATCCATGAGTCTTTAACTCAGCCGACGGCGGTAAGGCATCCCCACTGGAACTGGTTTACTCTCATTTTGAGAGCGTTCCAAGTTATGAATTTCTTGGAATTTTTACATCGCACAAATCTAAAGGCCGATGCGGGCTTCTACTGCGCCATTGTCAGTGTCTTCACTGACAACAACAATCTCACTCCGTTTTCAAACTCTTCACAGGATTCATCAACGCCGCCTTAATAGCCTGAAAAACTACTGATACCAACGCAATGCCAACGGCCAAAGCCGCCGCCAGCCCAAAGTGCCACCACTCTGTAGCAACCCGATAGGCAAAATAATCCAGCAGCTTTTCTCCCAACCAATAAGAAATTGGAATGGCAACGACGAGGGCAATGCCTACTAATTTCAAGAAATCTTTCGACAACAACGCCGTAATGCTCAGTACACTCGCTCCCAGCACCTTACGCACGCCAATTTCTTTGGTGCGCTGCTTGGCCACGAGCGAAATCAACCCAAAAATACCCGCGCAGGCCGTCAGAATGGCAATCATTGTAACAAAGACAATGATGCGCCAAATGTTGTCGAGCGACTGATAAACTTTGGCGATTTCGTCGGTTAAATAAAAATAACTCAATGCCCGTCGGGCAGGAATTTTCTTAAAACGTGCTTCCAATTCTTTGGTCAAAGCCGCGCCTTTGGTTTCGTCGGTGAGGCGAACGGTCAAGAAATTACTCAATTGCTGCCTGCCACCGTACCAGTGCAAAAGTGGCTCCACGTGGTCTTTGAGGCTTTGGTAATGAAAATCTTTGGTAACGCCAATGACCGTATAAACCCGATTATCGTTGAGTTGGCGCAGTTTTTTGCCCACTGCTGTTTGCCAACCAAATGCTTTTAGGGCGGCTTCGTTCAGCACCACGGCGTTGTTGGCCGAGTCGGCGGACGATGCATCAGAAAAACCGCGCCCTTCGATAAACGGAATTTTGTAGGTTTCAAAATAATTGACTGCCCCGCTCACGTGCCGCAGTTTAACGACTTTGGCTTGGTTACCATCGGGATAATAATTGTTAAAATTTTGCCAGTATTGCACGAGCGTAAGATCAGAAGCACAGAAAGATTCGACGTTTGCGTTTCGGCGCAGTTCGTCCAAAATCACCCTCCCTTCCGACAACGCCGTGTTTTCGTTCTTGTAGGCCAACCCAGTCCTAAAAACCAGCACATTGTTTTTGTCGTAGCCTACGTCCGCGTTTTTCATAAATTCAATTTGTGATTTCATACCAATCGTGCCCACAATCAAACTAATGGCCAACGCAAACTGCAACACAATGAGGCTGTTTTGGCGAGTGCGCCCTCGGCGCGGGTCAACGGAGAGTTTGCCTTTGACGGCCTCGGTGGTTTTGAGGCGCATCAAATACAAAGCAGGATAAGTACCCGCCACAACAGCCACCAAAAGCGAGATGCCCAATACTGTTAAAATGGTAGGATAATCGTTGATAAAATTGATAGACAACTGCACTGTGCCATCGCGCAGGGTATTGAAACCTGGAATGAGATAATAAACCGCAAACAACACCGAAAGCCCCAACGAAACCAGTATTACCAAACCCGATTCAATCCAGAACTGGTTCAAAACCAGCGTCTTGGTTGCGCCCAATACCCGCCGCATGGCCACTTCTTTGACACGCGGCAAGGCCGAAGCTACGTTGAGATTGACAAGGTTGATGCTGATAATCAACAACAAAAAGGCCGCAACCGTAATAGCTCCATAAATAAAAGACGCAAAAATTGGGGTGTCGTCATAGACGTAATTTTTGTACAAATTGAGGTGCAACTTTTGCTTTTGGGCATCGGCGGCAAAGTGCGTTTTGACCAATTTGGGTAGTTTAGCTTCCAAAGCAGCCTTGTCGGTGTCTTCTTTGAGCAATAAAAATACCGCCGCAAATGTGTTGTACCAATCGGCATTTTGCTGAAAACCAGGCAAACTTTTGAGCAATGAGGTGGGCAACACTACCTCAAATTGCTGCGACGAGTTGGACGGAATTTCGGCAAATACGCCCGTTATTTTAAATGGCAGGGTGTCGTCGAGGGTTACGATTTTGCCCGTGGGGTCGGCATCGCCAAAAAGATTTTTGGCCACTTTTTCGCTCAACACCACCGAATATTTGTCTTGTAAAGCCGTTTGGGCGTTGCCAAATTTGAACGGATAACTAAATATTTGGAAGAAGGTAGAATCCACAAAAACGGTTCGTTCTTGCAGGTCTTTGCTGCCATAATGAATCCAGGGAGTGTACCAAGCCTGGATGTGCGTTCCTGTTTCTATTTCGGGATAATCTTTGAGCAATTGGTCTAAAATAGGGTAAACCGTTTGGTTGTTTCGCTCCCCGTTCATTTCAGACTGAACGTAGTAAATGCGGTCGCCTTTTTGGTGGAAATCGTCCCAAGTCAATAATTTTTGGGCAAAAAGCACCAGCACCACCACGCAAGCCATGCCTACCGACATACCCAGCACATTGATAGCGGTAAACAAACGGTTTTTCCACAAGTTGCGGAAGGCGATTTTGAGGTAGTTGCGGAGCATGGTTGTCAAATTAGGATAAATACAAAACCAACTGCTCAAATGACGTGCCGAAAAAATAACTATCTGTTTTTCAATTAGTTAAAATAATTTAAACACAAAAACTGTCCGAAATCGTACACCAATTGTACGTT
>REAB01000037.1 GCA_004293645.1 Cytophagia bacterium
TGGAGGATTTTATGGATTTTAGAATAAAAAAAGAGCAACTATCGGCATTCAAGTATGCCGCTTAAGTTGCACTTGCCCCGATTTTGTCACGCACTCATTAGATTTAATAACGGAATTAATCAATCAAGCCAATATTGAAATTAAAAAGCATAATAACATTGTTGCAAACTTCGCAAATGAAAAAAACAATTTAATCAAAGCAATTTGGAAATACTTAATTGAAGAATACAGAACAGACACAACAACATTCAACAACAAAAAGGACGGCATAGAAAAAGGGATTGCCAACTTAGAAGCACAGCACAAAACAAAGCAAGACGAATACAGAAAGTTAGATGCTGAAATTAAATATCTAAACAAGAATGTTACCAGTATTCAACCCACTATTGATGAAATAAACAGAATTTTGAAATCTTACGGATTTTTAAATTTTGAAATTGTTCACACACAAGAAAAAGGATTTTACCAAATCCAACGTGAAGACGGTTCAATTGCTGAAGCAACTCTAAGTGAAGGAGAAATTACATTTATTACGTTTCTGTATTACTTACAATTAACAAAAGGCGGCATTACTGAAGACGAAGTAAACAATGAACGAGTTTTAGTAATTGACGACCCTATTTCCAGCTTAGATAGCAATGTTTTATTTGTCGTTGGCACACTCATCAAAGACATTATCAAAAACATAAAAGCAGACATTGGCAACATAAGGCAGTTAATTCTGCTAACTCACAATGTCTATTTTCACAAAGAAGTCTCTTTCATAGACGGTAGAACAAAAACTTGTAACAAGACAAATTTTTGGATTTTGAGAAAAAACGACAAAGTTACGGGTCTGCAAAGTTTTGAAATGAACAATCCAATTCAATCTTCATACGAACTGCTATGGCAAGAATTGAAAAGTGACGAAGTAAAATCAACGCTGACAATTCAAAACATAATGCGAAGAATAATTGAAAATTATTTTAAACTACTGGGCAAGTATGGGGACGATGATTTAATTCTCAAATTTGAAACAAAGGAAGAACAAGAAATTTGTCGTTCGTTAATTTCGTGGATTAATGACGGTTCACACAGCATAAATGACGACTTATATGTTGAACTTCAAGACAGAACAATAGAAGTGTATAAGAACGTATTTAAAGACATATTCATATTAACAAAACACGAAGGCCATTACAATATGATGATGAACTTAATAGAAGAAACGGTATGAAAGACAGAAGGCCTACAGCTAACAACTAAGGGTTCGTTTTAAATGAAACCGATGTTGAAAGGAACGGGGGCACCCAGTCTTGGCCTGCTTTTTGCCCTTATGACTGTTTATCCTTTTGTTGGGGTTAGAAGCATTATGTTGGGTGAACTAAATAGGCACCCAACATAAACTTCATTCATATAGCTCATCAGCATTCTTTTTTTGTCATGCTAAATTTTAGGATTAAATTGGCCATAAAATTGATCTTATTGGTTTGAATATAGCTATCGAAGGTTTTGTTCAACAGTTGGTAAGCTGAAAGACTAAAAGGGATTGGGAACGCAAAAGAAGTTTTTCACACAAGAAGGCCGCGCAGCAATGCACGGCTTTTTTTGTGGCTTTGTTGTAGAATATTAAAATTTCTTATACATACCTTTTCGGGCAATCAGACCTTTTGTATTGCAAGTTGTATTGCAAGTAAAATAAAAAAGCAGCTACAAATTAATGTAACTGCCTGATTATCAAGCTCCCAAAGCTGGACTCGAACCAGCGACCCTCTGATTAACAGTCAGATGCTCTAACCGACTGAGCTATTTAGGAATTTTGCCAACCTCATCTCTGATTTTGGTGGTGCAAAAGTACGGCGTTTTAAAATT
This sequence comes from Cytophagia bacterium, assembly GCA_004293645.1. Taxonomy (GTDB): domain Bacteria; phylum Bacteroidota; class Bacteroidia; order Cytophagales; family Spirosomataceae; genus REAB01. The sequence goes on from REAB01000037.1 coordinate 1,852, forward strand.
CAATGCAAGTATTTTTTGCATTTTTTTCGTTTCAATTTTCCTTTTTTGCTTATAATCAAGCCATTACACCCGTTCCAAAATCAACGCTTTGATTTCCTGTGCGTCGCTTTTAGCAAAATTATCAATCACAATTTCGGGGCGGGCGCGGGGTAAAATGCGAATCGTGGCAAAAAACATTCCACTGTCTATTTCAACGCCCGAAATGTCGGCATAAAATACAAACTGCTCGGTGCCGCCAATGAGTTTTTTTACCTTAAAACTAACGCCCTTATCGCTCAAATGTACCTCGTCTTGGCGAATGGGGTCTTTGAGCATACTCGATTTGAATGTTTCGTTCATAATAATTGAATGGATAAATGATGGAACAATAACTTAACCAATTGGAATATGGACTACTTTTTTGGTAGCAAAAAACGCTTCGTCAAAACAACTTGAAAGTTCAAAAATACGGTATTTTCGGCGTAATTCTTGCAATTCTTCTTGCAAATCTCCGCCTTTGAGGGCTAAGATGCCATTTCGCAGCTCATGAACGTGGTTGCGGCTGATTTTGGCGCGCACCCATTCGTACAAAGATGCACTTGGCGCTACGGCGCGGGTTACGGCAAAATCATAAAGACCGTCGGCTTGCTCGGCGCGGAGTTTTTCGGCCCGTACGTTGGTGAGTTTGAGTGCCTGCGCCACTTCTTGCACTACTTTCATTTTTTTGCCGATGCTGTCCACCAAATGAAACTCGGAGGTAGGATACAAAATAGCCAGCGGAATGCCTGGAAAACCACCGCCCGTGCCAATGTCCAAAATACTCGAAAACTCCTTGATATTCACCACTTTGGCAATGCCCAACGAGTGCAGCACGTGGCGTTCGTACAGGTTTTCTACGTCTTGGCGCGAAATAACGTTGATTTGGGCGTTCCAAAACCGATACAATTCGCCCAATTCGCCAAACTGCGCCTGCTGCTGCGCGTTTAGATTGGGAAAATATTTATTGACAATATCCATAAAAGGTAAGTAGTTGGGCAGAAATAGTTTGATTTGTAATAAAGGGTAATTTGGTAGTAATGGATTGATAAACAGATAATTACAACGAATTACTGTAATTGCAAATAATTACGAGTAAGTACTTAATTGGTATTTAGTAGTGAGAAATGGATAAAAACAAAGAAAAAACTACCGCCACTGTATTGTTTTTTTGCGATTGCGCCATACTACCACCGACATAACGAGGTAATACACAAACAACACAAAATCAAAAAAAGGAATGGCGTACCAGCCCAAAATAGCCCCCAGCTTGCGATTGGCCAAACCCAACACGAGCCATTGTACCAACAAACGGAATACAAAAGTAGCAAGTATAAATGTTAAATAAACGGGTTGTTGTGGCAAAACGCTCAAACTTGCCACCGCAGCTATCCCAAAAAACAGCCAAAATAGCACGTGTGAGCCAGAAAGAAAGGCCAAACGCCACTTGTGCGACCGTTTGTAATGTTTGCTCACCGAAAGATGCCGTTTTTTTTGCCGAAACCAAGCTGTCCAATTTGTTTTTGGAATGGAATAAACAAAAGAATCGGGGTGCAGACAAACGTTGGTGTTGTGGCTGTTCGCAATCTCGTTCATCAGCAGGTCGTCGTCGCCGCCCATGGTGCGGAGGTGGGTGTAAAACCCTTTGTTTTTTAAAAATATTTCTTTGCGGTACAACAGGTTTCGGCCTACGCCCATGTACGGTTTGCCCCACAGTGCCAAAGAAAAATACTGCACTGCCCCGTAAAAAGTCTCAAACCGAATGAGCCTGTTCAAGAATCCACTCATTTGATAATAAGGCGAAAAGCCCAATACAATGTCTTTGCCGGGCGTAAGCTGCGCCACCATCTGCGCAATCCAATGTGGGCTGGCGGGGCGGCAGTCGGCATCGGTGAGCAATATAATTTGGTGCTTCGACTGGCGAATGGCCGTGGTGAGGGCGTATTTTTTAGGCGTTACGTGGTCATAAGTTTGCTCAACGTGAATAAAACGTACTTGGCGATGCTCAGCCTGTTCGGTTAGCTTCCTGGTTTGGTCGGTAGAGCGGTCGTTTACCACAATAAGCTCAAAAACGGGGTAATCTTGCGCGTGCAGCAACGGAAGAAGCTCCGAAAGATTCTCGAATTCGTTGTGGGCACACACAATCAACGACACGGGCGGCGGCGGCGGACCAAGCGGCATTTCGCTGATTTTATAAAATGCCAATTGCGTAAAAATACCCAATAAATAGGCCATTTGAACCATGAAAACGGCAAAAAAAACGATTGATAAAACCAATAAAATGGGATGCGCAGTCAGACTGGTAGTAGCAAACACGTGGTAGCAGTGGGTTAAAAAAGTCTGCAAATATAACGGCTTAATGACGCATTAAGTAGTTGCGCATATTTAATTGCACGGCTTTCTTATAAAAATTTAATTTTCTTCAACCAACTGCATAAAAGCTGAAAATCATCCGAGAATAATTCTAATTGAGCAGTCATATTTTCATATT
>REAB01000147.1 GCA_004293645.1 Cytophagia bacterium
TAAGTCTTTTGATTTGTAGAAAAACTAAATTACTTCTTTTTGCTCACTCTCCTCCTTTTTTTTTCTAAAACTGTAAACTGCATCGTGAAGGATGCCAAAGTTTTAACTTACTTTTGGCATTAGGTTTGCAGGGGGGGGGGGTAATATGCTGACAGCCAAATAGTTAAAAATAAAACTTTTTTCAACTATTTATTAAACGGCGAAAGATTTTCCTTTTTAGAACGGGGCAACTGGGGCAATTATTAGCATTGTACTGAAAATTATTACAATTATAATAGAAATTATTACAATTGTAATAGGAAGTAATAAGGCCACTGCTGACTTTTGTGCCGTACTCGTAGCCAACCGTTAATTATGGAACGCCGCCCAATAGCCCTCATTATTCCTGCCAGTATTCGGAGTCACGTACTGCCCTCGCTGTATGTGGCCGATGCATTGGCCGATGAATACGAGGTAATCTATGCGGTAACCAACAATGTATTGGCCGACATCGTAGCCGCCAATGGCTACAAAACAGTACGACAAAGTGGTAATGTCGTAGGCTATGGTATAGAGCCAAGTTACGTTGTCTCGCTCAAACAAAAACCTACTTTCTGGCGTGTGTTCAAAGCTTACCACGCGCAGGAAATGTATGATGCCCGTCAGCAAGAACTATATGCGCTCATTGACGACCTGCGTTCCGAGGCTGTATTCATAGATTTGTTTGCCTGTACCGATTATTGGGTGTTGTACCCACGGCGTAGCGAGTTCAAAATATTGTTTTTCAACCCTATGCCCTCTACTTATCGGGTGCAGGGGTATCCAATTGTCTCTGAGGGATTTTGGAACAAGTCTGAGGCTGCAATTTTACCACCTCAGTCATTCAAAACGCCATTGGCGCATTGGTTTACGCGCCCCAAAGCAGCGTTGATGAGCTGGGTAATAGCCGAGCAGCGCAAAAAATTCCAACAAATAGCTCCACTCGCGTCCGATGCCACCGTTTCGCAAGTGATAGCCGATGTACCAGAGTTACTATTGGCACCGTTGGCATTTGAGTTTGCGCCCGAAATACGCAAACCCCATCAGCATTATTTGGGGCTGTGTATGCGCCCTCACCGCCAAGATACCGAACTCGACGCGACTTTTGAAGAGACTTGGGGAAATATTGTTGAAAACCAACAGAAAGTCCCTCTCCTCCTTCAAGGAGAGGGATTTAGGGAGAGGTTACCACAACGCCTCATCTATTGCAGTTTTGGTACGTTTCACGAAGGAGCAGATGCTACGCTGCTGCGGTTTGTAACCAACTTGCTGGAGGTAATTCGTGAATTACCCAACACTATCTTGGTATGCTCGGTAAACAAATATGTAATCGAAACCCTCCGCCACCGCCGCCTATTGACAGTCAACACCCATTTTTTTAGCCACGTGCCGCAGATGCGCGTCTTGGCCGAGGCCGATGTATTTATCACCCATGCTGGGTTTGGTTCTATCAAAGAAGCGATATATTATGGTGTGCCCATGCTGGCTTATCCGCTCGACCCCAAATACGACCAAAACGGCAACGCCCTCAAAGTAGAACACCACGGCTTGGGCTTGCGCGGGGCATTTGCCCACGAGCGGTCTGCCGATTTGAAAAAGAAATTAGTGAGGCTGCTTGAAGAAAGCACCTTTGGAGAGAAAGTAAGGAGGTTTAGAGATAACATAAACGACGATAGTACAGAAACAATTCATTCACTTTTAGGAATAACCCGCCATGAAACTGAACGATGCTGAAAAAAATGCAGTAGCGGCTTTGAGCTACATGATGGAGGCCACGGGCGTAAAAGTAACGACCAAGAGCGTAAGGGAGCAGTTGTATCTGCATCCTGACTTCCCTTCGTTGTTATCGTTTAGCGACGTTCTAAAAGAGTGGAGTGTTCCTAACATAGCCACAAGGGTTTTGCGAGAGCAACTCACCGAAATACCACTGCCTGCGGTGGCCTACTTAGAAAGCAATGGTGGGTATTTTGCGCCTATTCGGAGCGTGTCTGCCACAAACATTGAGTGGTTGGACACGCAGCGGGGCTGGCAAAACGAGCCTTTGGAGGAGTTTTACCGCAAATGGAACCACGTTACACTCTTGGTAGAACCAAGCGCCAACTCTGCCGAAAATGATTTTGCCACCAAACGCAAAGAGGATTTCTTAGAACAAGCCCGCAAACCTTTTGTCCTCGCAGGTTTATTGATTTGTGTTTTATTGCTGGGATTAGTAGGTGCTTCTCATTTTTCGCAAATACCTTGGTATTTTGTAGCATTATTGCTGACAAAAACCACGGGCGTCGCCGTGAGTGTATTGCTGCTTATGCAAACCCTCGGCAGCGACAATGCCATTCTCCGCTCTATTTGTGGTTTCGACAGCCGTACCAACTGCAACAACATTCTCTCCTCCGATGCGGCCAAACTTTGGGGCTGGTTGGGTTGGTCAGAAATAGGTTTTGTCTATTTTGCGGGTGGGTTGATATACCTATTAATCAGCCTAACAAGCCCCCTAACCCCCAGTGGGGGAACAAATATTTTAAGCCCCCTCTGGGGGTTGGGGGCTTTGACCCTGCCTTACACCGTCTATTCGGTTTATTACCAATATTTTGTGGCCAAAACTTGGTGTCCTTTGTGTCTGGCAGTACAAGCACTATTTTGGCTTGAGTTTTTGATTGGCATAAACTGGTGGCCAAGTTTGCGTTTTGATTTGAGTCTTGCCACCGTTGCCGCTTTGGGGTTTTCTTTTTTATTGCCTGCCGTGTTGTGGGTGTTTGTCAAAAAACCTTTGCAAGATGCAGCCCAAGTATGGCCGCTCAGGCGCGAGTTGCAAAAATCGAAATTTAACCCCGAATACGTGGAAAGTCTTTTTGCGAAGCAGCCCCAAATGCCACCCATTTTTGAAGACATGCGTGTACTACAAATGGGCAACTCAAAGGCAGAAAACACCCTCACGGTGGTAACAAACCCAGTATGTGGGCCGTGTATTAGGCTGCACCCCGAAATTGAGGCATTACTCCAAAAAAACGATGGCCTCCGCTGCCAATTTGTGTTTACGGGGGCTGGCCAATCAATGGAAGTAGCCCAAAGGTTGTTGAGTTTGCCCAATGAACAAGCCATTGAAGCCATGCACCACTGGTACACCTCTAAAAACAAAAACGTAGCCGAGTGGCTTAAAACTGTGGCCACCAACCCAGAAGAGGCGCGGCCTACTCAGCAACTCAACATCCACGCCGAATGGTGCAAAATGGCAGAGATTGTGGCCACACCCACTATTTATTTGAACGGACGGCAAATGCCGCTCGTCTATAACCTCAGCGACGTAGAGAACCTGTGCCGTATTCTAAGTGTAGAACAATACAGCACCCCAACCAAGGATTTGGCCGAATCAAGATAAATCAATTTTCAAAACTCAAAACGGTGCGGCGACCCGCACAACCCAAACAAAATGAAGAAGTCAATGTTAAGTTTTATGGATGCTTCGCTCACGCGGGCGGAGATGAAGGAAGTGAGAGGTAGCGGTGCTTTTCGATGTACCACGAGTGGGGGTTATACTAATAAAATAGGAAAAAAAAGAGTCCATGAATTTTTCAGTAGTAGTGGTAATTGCGCTCTTGCAACTGCTGCATTGTGCCAAGCCAGAGCTGAATCAATGTGCAGTATTAATTGGCAACTTTCTGGTTGTACCTCGAATTGTACTTGGATATGATATTGATAAGTAATTATTGGTTACTGGTATATTAAATTACTGATAACCAAATGTTTGCCAGAATACAAAATGGCGATTATTTATAGCCAAGTACTTAAATTATCAACGAATATACAGAAGTTTTTTATTTCTGGGTGTTCGTTGATAATCTCCAAATAGAAAAACTGACAACAATGAAAAAAATCCCACTCGTCCTTTTTTTGATAGCTTCGTTTTTGGGTTATACCCAAAACCAAAGGGCTTCTTTTATTGTAATAGCCAAAGAGGCTTTTTCTGCTTACCGTATGGATAAATATCATCGTTTGGAACAATATTGGTTTTTGGCAAAAAATAGTGCCCGGATCTCTGATACCCTCAGTATTGAACTCCATAAACCTACTCAATTTAGATTTGCATACAACGATTTTCAGCAACCTGTTTACGTTTTCCCTGGCGACACAATTCATTGCACATTTTCCTCATCGAACCAACCGTCTACTGTTTTTACAGGTAAATATGGGCATCTTTCATATTGCTTCCAAAGTAGTTGACAGTTTTTGAGAAATTAGTCCACAAGCATATTGCCCACTAAACATGTAGTCGGAAAAATT
>REAB01000148.1 GCA_004293645.1 Cytophagia bacterium
TACTCGAAAATCTTTGACTTCTGTGAAATGTTTTTGTAAGTTCATACCACAAAAATACAAAATCTAACAAAATCCCCTATTTTGGTGCGGTAGCCCTATAAAAATTGTTAAAAATTAGGCTTTTAAAATGGCCAATGAGCAGAAACAGCCTATAAAAAAGCCCTCAATTGAGGGCTTTTGTTGCGGGGAGCAGGATCGAACTGCCGACCTTAGGGTTATGAATCCTACGCTCTAACCATCTGAGCTACCCCGCAGGGTGAATTTCTGGTTGCAAAATTAGTGTTTTTTTTATTATTCCCCAAACAGATTTTGAATAATTGTCAGAAGTTCCTACTTTGCCCCTCACTATAACAGGATAACCCCCTAAAATACCATGGCAAAATTTAAGTATTCTAATGAATATGAGCTTCGGGCTTCGCCAAAAATGCTCTTTCCTTACCTCAGCACGGCTTCTGGGCTTTCGCAGTGGTTTGCCAATAAAGTTAATAATCTCCCCGATCATCAATTTGATTTTCACTGGGACAACGAAAAACACCACGCCCAGCAGTCGGCAATGCGGCTCAACAAAAGCATTAAATTTGAGTTTTTGGATACCAGCCCCAACAACCAAGACAACAACTACGTGGAGTTTAAAATTGAAGTGAGCGATTTGACGAACGCCACTTTTTTGCGCATCACCGACTACTCGGCCAACGAAGACGAAGCAGAACTAAACGACCTTTGGGAAGGTTTGATACATAGACTCAAAGAGATAGTGGGTAGTTAAAAAAATGAAAAAAATTGATAAATTAGTCATTCGTTCGTTCTTCGGGCCGTTTGTTTTGACCCTTTGTGTGGTGGTTTTTATTTTCCTGATGCAGCTTTTGACCCAATACATGAACGAGTTGGTGGGCAAAGACATTTCAGGAACTGATTACGCCAAAATATTTTACTATTTCAGTCTTATATCGGTACCACGCGCCTTGCCACTGGCGGTGTTGCTGTCGTCGTTGCTCACTTTTGGCAATTTGGGCGAATATTTTGAACTAACGGCCATCAAAAGCGCGGGCATTTCGGTGTGGAGAGCCATGCGCACGCTCTTTGTGTCGGCCATTGCTATTACTGTTTTTGCGTTTTGGTACAACAATCAAGTGCTACCGTGGGCCAATTTGAAAGGTTACAGTTTACTTTATGACATCAAGACGGCCAAAGCTACGCTCAACATCAAAGAAGGGATTTTTTATAATGACCTGCCTGGCTACAACATCAAAGTAGATAAAAAATACCCCGACGGGCGGTCGCTCAAAAAACTGGTGATTTATCGGCACCCCACCAACGACTACGGTGGCGGCAACAAAGACGTAATTTTGGCCGATTCGGGCCAGATGTACACCATCAACAACCAGAGTTATTTGGTGTTTGAACTCTACAACGGCAACCAATACAGCGAAACTGCCCCCACCTCAAACGATGCCAGCACCCCTTCCAACAAGCAGTTTGTCCGCAACCATTTTGGCCACTACAAAATGGTGGTCAGTTTGGAATCTTTTGGCATGAAACGCACCAACGAAGACCAGTTTCAGTACCATGAATACATGAAAGACGTGAAAGAACTCACTATTCTTGCCGACTCGTTGCAGCGCGAATATGGCAAAGCCCGCGACAATCTGTACGCATCTTCTAAGCAATATTACAGCTACGTGTTTAGAAACGACAACCTACAACCCACTGCCACGATGCCCAAAGAAGGCAAATGGATAGACTCGCTGCTGAAAAAAAAGCCGCTGACCCTCACCGACAAAAAACAAGCATTGGCCAGTGCGTTGAGTCAAGCCCAAAATATTTTGTCGTTTGCCAAATCTAACCAAACGATACTGAACGACAAAGAAAAATCTTGGTACCGCTACGATTTAGAAATGCACCACAAATATACCGATGCCGTGGCCTGCTTGGTGATGTTTTTGATTGGTGCGCCGCTGGGGGCTATCATCAAAAAAGGAGGTTTTGGCGTACCCGTTTTGGTGTCAGTTTTGTTTTTTATTATTTCTTATGTACTTAAAATTCAAGGAGATAAATGGGCAAAAGATGGTATTTTGTGGGTTGAAGTGGGTGCTTGGTTGTCCAATATTATCTTAACACTGGTAGGGCTTTATTTTACCGACCGCGCCTTGAAAGATTCGAGAATTTTTGAGCCAGACGTATATTATATTTGGATAGATAAACTCAAAAAACGCCTCAACGAATCGAAATTTTGGCGTAAACTAATGCTCCGCCGCGCTACTTTTTCTTCGTAGGTATTATTACAAAAATTTCATTGCAAACTGTACAAGAAAAATGGCAACTGACCGAGCAGGATTATTTGGTGTAAAACATTCAAACCGAGATTTTACTCAAAACGATACTTGGGGTAAAAATCAGTTTAATTCTTCATTTCCAGCGGGTTTAGCAAACTATTTGAGTGCAAAAGGACTTGAAAACAACTACTTAATCCTTGATAAGGATTTGAAAATCCAACACAGTAAAATTTCTACAACTCACCTCTTTGGAATACACCCAACATCAGACGATTTATTTTCCTCTTTTGAAAGTGCTTACACACCTTATCAGCAGTTTATTGTGGGAAATTTACCAAGAGTTGATTTGGTTACGCAACTCCGAAGTAATGGGCAATGTTTAAGACCTATTGAGGTAAAACTTACGGCGTTGCCAGACAATTCTACTTGTGCGTTGAACGAAGAATATTATGGCTGTGAAATTGTGATAAGACCCGATACAATTGTTTATTTGGCGTGCAGCATTATTGCCAATTTTAAAGGCAAACAAGAACAACTGCAAGAATTAATTGGAGAATCGTTCAATACTATTCAAGATTGGTCGGACGGTACAGAGATTTGGACATACATAGGGGCGATGATTGCCGCAATTGACCGAATTGTATTATCTACTCTTGAAAAACAAGAACCTTTGCTCATGCAACCCATTTGGAAAACCAATGGGAAGTCGCCAAAATTGGCAGAGAACTGCCTTGATATTTTTGTTTGGTCAAACTTTGCATTTACCCAGCTATTTATAGATGTCGCACGAGGCGAATTGTCGGCGGGTGCAAACCGAATTACAAGACAAGTAAGAACCATTATTTGGCTCTTCAAAATGATAGTAGACTTCTCAAAGAAAGGCCAAATAAACCATCATAAAACCATTGATGAGTTGTCATACAATACTAAAAATGACAAAGCATTTGCGGTAAGTGGTAGAATTACGCACCGTTTTATGACTTGTCCAGCACTAACAAAGCCCAGAATACAAAAACAAGATATTCAAAAAATTATTCTTGGTGGTGGTCAAAACTTGCTCAGTCCAGAGAGAAGGTTTGACGCAATAATTTTTAACTCCCCCGAACTTTTCAGTGATGTTGGGGATTCAATAAAAAATACTTAGCCTTATGCGTACAGTTGATTTATTTTCGGGTTGTGGCGGAATGTCGCTTGGCTTTCAAAATGAAAATTTTGAAGTGATAGCCGCTTTTGACAAGTGGAAACCAGCCATCAAGGTATATCAAGAGAACTTCCAACACCCAATCTATGATTTTGATTTAGCAACCGAAGCAAGTTTACAATTTATCAAAAACCTTAAACCACAACTTATAATTGGTGGGCCACCTTGCCAAGATTTTTCGAGCGCAGGAAAACGAGATGAGACTTTAGGCCGAGCTGACTTAACTTTATCTTATGCCCACATTGTAGCAGGGTGCAAACCTGAATGGTTTGTAATGGAAAATGTAGGCCGAATTTTAAAAAGTAATATTTTAAAAAATGCGATCTCTGTGTTCAAAAAAGCAGGATATGGCATTTCTTATGAAGTGTTGGATGCCAGTTATTGTGGCGTTCCACAAGCCCGAAAACGTTTTTTTTTGGTAGGACATTTAAAAGCCAAAGACGGGTTCTTGAACCCTTATTTTACTAAAAATCAAACTACGCAACCAATGACTGTTCACGACTACTTGGGTGAGTCGTTAGGCGTGGAGTTTTATTACAGACATCCACGTAGTTATATGCGCAGAGGCATTTTTAGCATATACGAACCCAGCCCAACAATAAGAGGCGTAAATAGACCTATTCCCAAAGGTTACAATAAACATTCAGGCGACCCCGTAGATGTAACAGCCGATGGCTTACGCCCCTTGACAACAATTGAAAGAAGTTATATTCAAACATTGGCATCCTTCATAACCATTAAAAAGTAGTTGACACTTTGACTTGTAAACAATTGAATGTCAATGATTTAAAATGCCTATTTTTTATTTCCGTGAAGG
>REAB01000149.1 GCA_004293645.1 Cytophagia bacterium
GAATCGGTTAAAATGTACGTGTAATTGACCACGCCTTGCTTGATAAAAATACTGGCCTCGTAGGCATTCTGGTTGGCGTTGTAAGTCATGCGGTTGGCCTCGGTGCGTTGCCACAAATTGAACGCGCCACTCACGTACATTTGGGCGTTCGGCTGTTCTGGCACTTGGAGCGTAAACACCACGTTGATGTAGTCGGCTTCGTTGGTGCTATTTTCCGATTCGCGGTTGAGCACCACGTAGTTCCCGTTAAAATCGTCGGCCTGCAAGTACGTTCCTCCGTTGCGCGAGGCATCGGGCCGTAGCCGCGCCACGTTCTGATTGGGTAGTTGCTGCACCTCGCTCACCCGCATGCCCACAGCCTGCGCCACGCGGGTGTCAAACCAACGGTATTCGTTGCCGCCTGGCATATTGTTCGACAAATCAAAAGGCCGAAACTCAATTCGATTCTCAAAAATACGCACGTTAGATGCTTTAACACTGTTCAAAACTTGCGCCCATTGGAAGTTTTGGCGTACTACAATTTTCAAATCTTCTTGCGGCGAAAGTACTTCGTAGCCCTTGTAATCAACGTCGAAGTCAATTTGCTGGTGGGTAAACTGCTCGCCAATGCCCGTCGAAATGCGGACTTGCGGCGTTATACCTACCCGCGACTGGTAGTGCATGAAACGGCGCGTAAAAGCCAACTTGGCGGGGCGGGTGTCTTCGTAAACGGCCAGCACATAGTTGCCCGACAGCTTGAGTTTGGGCAGTTCAAAACGGTAGTGATAAAAAGGAATTTTGGTATTGAAAGAAGCCTGGTATTGCTGAATGGCGTAGTCGTTGTACTCGTACGTAAACTCAATATCGCTGAGGTTAGACGGTTGCCAATTGGCGTTGCAGTGAAATATTTTGAATCGAAAATTACGAAACTGCGCGCCCAAGTCGTCAAATTCGGCAATGAGCGGGGGCGCGTCTTCGAGGCTCGTAACGGGCGGCAACAGCGTGCGGGCGGGGTCGTTGGGGTTGTTGGGAGCGGGATACACCGCTGCGGTTTTGATGTTGGGTTCGTAGGTAGCGTCTTCGTAGCGCAAATTAGCAAACCGCTGCGCCCGCAACAAAGGGAGATTGAAGAGTAACAAAGCACTCAGCAAAACGCATTTAGCGGGGAGTATTGCCTGCGGGAAGGGCGAGGTAATGGCTATTTTATTTTTTAATTTTTTCATATTTTAGGGGGTCAGTAAACAATTCTACAACGCCAACAGTCCAAAATTAGTCAAAGTGGCAACGGGCTTTTTGTACCAAAACAATTCAAAATCGGTCAATTGGGCAGCTTCGTAGTGGTTTTTGAGTTCTTGAAAAGTATATATTTTGGAATTTCGGGGCGATATTAACGCCAATATTTCGCAGAGCCAGTCGGCTTGTGGCTGATTGAGTTTGATGCTAAACGTTTCTTTTTTATCATGAAAAGTGAGCGTAGCCTGTCTGCCTTTTTTAGTGTCAGTGTAAGCAACGGCAGGATTTTTGCCCAACCAAACCACTTTTGAAGACGGCTTCAAGATAAAATCGTCGTTGGCCAGCAGCGCATTTTCAACGTAGTTTTTGGGAACTTTGGTACGGGGTGTTTTAAAATCGAACCAATCTTGGAGCGGGTATTCAAAACAGATGCCGTGCATGTAGTTGAGCAGCGATTTTTTGAGGCCATAACTAAAAGCGTCGTGGTCGGCACCAGTGGGGTCGAGGTGTACGATGTCGTTATTGGCAAAAGTACCCACGGCGCTACTCGCTTTTTGCACGCCAAACTGCTCGGGATACATACCCACGGGGCTGTGGGCGGTCATGGCAAATTGATGCCAAAACCCCGACTGCAAGATGCCTAATTCAAACATTTGGCGCACCATTTCGAGCGAATCAATGGTTTCTTGGGCGGTCTGAGTGGGAAATCCGTACATCAAATAAGCGTGAACCATGATGCCCGCTTCGGTAAAATTGCGGGTAACTTGGGCCACCTGCGCCACCGTTACGCCTTTCTGAATGAGTTCTAAAAGGCGGTCGGAGGCTACTTCCAGTCCGCCCGAAACCGCAATACAGCCCGATGCTTTGAGCAATAAACACAAATCGCGGCTAAAACTTTTCTCAAATCTGATGTTTGTCCACCACGTTACCGACAACTTGCGGCGCAAAATTTCCAACGCCAATGCCCGCATGAGCGCAGGAGGGGCGGCTTCGTCCACAAAATGAAAGCCATTTTGCCCCGTTTGGGCCATCATTTCTTCCATGCGGTCGCAGAGCAAATTGGCCGCCACGGGTTCGTAGAGCTTGATGTAGTCCAACGAAATATCGCAAAAAGTGCACTTGCCCCAGTAGCATCCGTGGGCCATGGTGAGTTTGTTCCAACGCCCATCGCTCCACATTCGGTGCATGGGGTTTACTATTTCAATGACCGAAATATATTTGTCCAACCACAAATCTGAGTAATCGGGTGTACCCACTTCCGACTGTTTGTAGTCTTTAATGGGCGAATTATTGACGTACAAAGCCCCCCAACCCCCGATGGGGGAGTTCTCTAAAACAAATGTTCGTTTTAACATTATTCCCCCATTGGGGGCTAGGGGGCTGCTGGTGGAAAGCGTTTTTATAATCGCCTCAATGGGTGCTTCGCCGTCGTCGAGGGTGATGTAGTCAAAAAACTCAAAAACGCGCACGTCGGAGAGCGAGCGGAGTTCGGTATTGGCAAAACCACCGCCCATGGCTATTTTTACGGCGGGGTAGTGTTTTTTTATCCATTGCCCAATCCGAAATGCGCTGTACAAATTGCCAGGAAACGGCACCGAAATAGCCACCAATTGAGGCCGAACCTCCGCCATTCGTTGCGCTAAAATCTTGACCAATAGCTGGTCTATGTAAGTGTAGTCTTGCTGTAAAGCCCCGTAGAGTTCGTCAAAACAATTGGCCGAACGCCCCAACCGCTCGGCATAACGACTGAATCCAAAGTGCGGGTCTATGCAGTCCGTGATAAAATCTGAAATGTCTTCTAAATAAAGTGTGGCCAAGTGCTTGGCTTTGTCGTGCGTTCCCATGGCCCCAAAAGCCCAATCCAAATCGGCCACTTGGGCGAAGCGTGCGCCTTCGGGCAAAAAACCATCTTGGCAAATGGCGTGGGCCAAAGTGGGGTTTTTGCCTTGTAAAAACCGAATAACAGGGTCAATGGTTTGAATATAATCGTCGCGCAAGGCCAAGATGCGATGCCCCCTAACCCCCGATGGGGGAGCTAAAATCGGACTCGAAAGCTCCCCCATCGCGGGGGGCTGGTTGAGGGGCTTTAACAAATCGGTCAAACCCTGTTTAGAAAACAAATCTAAGATAACCTCAATGCCCAAATCGGCTTGGAAACAAGAAATACCTTTGGTGTTCAAAAAACCTTTGATGTAGGCCGTAGCGGGATAGGGCGTATTGAGTTGGGTAAAGGGGGGCGTTATGGCAAAAACAGTAGCGGGCAATTTTGTGAGGTGTTTATGACCACAAAGTTACTATATTCGCCCAAAAAACCACCAACGCCAACCAATGACAAATCAAGAGCGCATTGCCCAACTGGAAGCCTACAAAATCAAAGACCGCTTCACCTTGCCCGACTGGGAAGACCGCGAAGTAGAACAATCGTCAAAAGCAAAAATTGCGCAAATGAAAAAAGAAGTGTTGCGTTTTACCAATTTTTTGATGCAACAACTGACCGCCAATGTTGCTGATTTACAGACGCAAGCCCAGCAATTTTTCAATGATTGGGACAACGAGGAGTTCACGCAAGACGAAACCGAGTTTATTGTAGAAGTAGAATACGAAGCCATGCGCATAGCAGGCATCAAAATTGACGATTTGTTGATTTAAAATACGCTAATTCTAACGAATTTTGTGGTCAGTAAAATTCTTGCTCAAATCCCGTAAAAAGGGAAGGGTTATATTCAGAGTTAGGGAAATTTTAGTTTTGCCAAATCCATTGCACGAGTAATAAATTTTAGTTTTGTAGCTGAAATATAAAGTGCTTTTAAAAATTTACTGCTCATGCAACGGTATCGTTCAGCAATCTTTACTAACTTTTAACTCCTATCTTACAATATTGATTTTTCAAGAGGTATTTTTGTAAATTTGAATAGAATTTATTGAAAATCTCGGCATCCTTCACGATGCAGTTTACAGTTTTAGAAAAAAAAAGGAGGAGAGTGAGCAAAAAGAAGTAATTTAGTTTTTCTACAAATCAAAAGACTTAA
>REAB01000107.1 GCA_004293645.1 Cytophagia bacterium
ATCCTTGGCGGTTTTTGCTTGTAGTAAAACAAATATCCGCCAAGTTTTATTATGCTCCAATTTGTACCCCACCAAATCCGTTAGTGTCAGCAAAATTTATTACAAAAGCTCACCACTTGGGGGCAGCAAATAGATACCACCACCGAAATAGCCCAAGTGCAGGCGCAATTGGTAAAAATAAGTGAAAATGAATTGTAGGGTTGAAGCAATCAAAAAGTGTGTTTTTGAGTGTGTACGTGTTTCAGTTTAATCAATTGTAAAGTTTGAGTGGCGTAGATTGTGTCAATTTCGGTGGGAACAAATAAGCCTTTGGCCGTTTTTAAATGGTCGGTAAGCACGTATTCGTATTGAAAAGTACGTTTTTCGTTTGCTAAATTGGCATACTCTTTTTGATACCGCACGTACTGCATTTTGAAGTCAGTACCAATCACTTCTCGAAACATAGACCAGTAATGATAGTAACCAACTGGATTCACGAAAACCACGCCTATTCCTGCTGTATTGGGAGTTATTTTGGTGCTAATTTCTTTAAAATCAAGGTAGTTTCGGTGGCCATAATCGTTGGTAAAATACAATTGCCAGCGGTTTTGGCTAAAAATAGATTCATTTTCGTGGTTGAAATACCCGAGATTTTGTAGTTTTTTTAAAATTTGGATTCGGGTTACATAGTTGAATTTGGCTTTTGTAGGTAAGCATGCATCGGGTTTAGAAAAGTCATAATACTCGACTAATTTCTGCTGGTACAGTGCGCGTTCGGACGGATTTTTGACGCACATGGGTTCTGGTATGTAGCCCAACGCATATTTGGAGAGCATCCGAATGGGCAAAATGGTTTTGTTAGAATTGGCATAAATGTAGGGAAGTGTCATAACGAGTAAAAGTAGCCCCAATGCCATAATCCATTTGCGACTTGCTTGCGAAAGTGCAGCGCATACCACCAAAACTCCAGCCGAGAAAAAGGGAAAATGCGTACGTGAACTCCACAATTGAAATTTGAGCATGGTACAAAACAGAACAAAACCCATTATGGTGCAAATGGCAATAGCCTTAGAGGTAGTAGAAAATCGTTGCCTGATTATGATTACAAAGGCCGATATAATGATAAGTACAAAGTGAGTAAAATTGCCCGCCATGTCTTCATGAATTACGAATCGGGTAGAGTAATCATCAAGCGATAGTGCACGCTCGTTTACATTGATTTTTAGGTGTTTGTGTAAATTAACGATTAGCTCGTCTAACTGTTTATTGTAATTTAAATGAGGAAGGCTCAAATGCAACCCCGCGTTTTTGACGATACCAGAGAGGGTACAGTTGAGGCATTTTTTTTCGGTGGCGTGCTGGTAAGCGTAAAGCGGCGAACTGGGCAATGGCTCGGGTATGTGGCCAAAAAGTTGGTAGTTTCTGCTCAGAAAAGGCGCAAATACCACCAATGTAATGCCCACTGTTATGATTGATTTTTTGATAATTTCTGGCCAGTTGTTTTTGCTAAATACCTGCCAGCCAATCCAAAGACAATAAGGCAAAGCAAATACCAAGATGGTGTATTTGGTAAAACCACCCAACACCAACGATAGCACTGCCCAAATAAAAGTTGTTCGGGTATTAAATGCTATGAATTGAAGACCGTAGTAAACAAAACTCAAAAAGAAAAAACACGCCACGTAGTCGTTTTGGGTGGAGGTAGATTCTAACAAACCAATCGGAATAGAGAACTGTAAAATACCAGCTAATAATTGTAGGTGCTTGTTCAAGCCTATTTGTTTGGCAATCAAACTTACCGCCGATACGCTGCCAATCATGGCAAAAAACTGCACCAATTGAAGAAAAAAGTCGTAGCCCGCGCTCAACCCCAATACATGGAGTAAAATATACTCGGCCATTACATTGTTGTAGAGCTGAAAAACGAACACCGTTCCGAAGTGCGACACGTTGGCATTTTGTAGCCAAAGTTGCACCCGCGCCAGATGGTAATTGATAGAATCTACGTTTTTGGGCGGTACGTAAATGGCCAAAAGAAACAATGGCAAAACAAATAATACCAAAAAAACGAGAATAGACCACCGCTGCCCGTTCCGTAACTGTACCCACTCAAATCGTAAGTCGCTGAAAAAAGTATATTGCGTTTGATGAGAACGATTGTAACCCAATTGAAATGCGCAAACACTACCCCAAGATACCGCCAACCAAGTAGGAGAGAGGGCATTTATGGAAGAAAGCAGCTCCGTAATGCCACATATTAATGCGGCTAATACAAGCAATGTTTTAACAAAGGCGGCGCGTGTTTTGGTTAAAAAAGCATTTTGGTTGTAGCCGTACAAATAGCTAAAAATTAGATAGGCCGCCAAAATCAATAAAATGAGCATCTTTCAATTTTTAAATTTCAAAACAAGACTTAAATGCCGCCGAGGTTCGGGCGCGGTCTTCGTTGGTGAGGTTAGAGCCTGAGGGCAAACACAGGCCGTTTTCAAAGAGTTTCTCAGAAACTTTACCCCCAAAATAGGGCGTATCTTCAAAAATAGGTTGTAAGTGCATGGGTTTCCAGAGCGGTCTTGACTCGATGTTCTGCTGCTCCAAAGCCAGGCGCACGTCTTCGCGGGTGCGGTGGTTGGTGCGTAGTGGGTCAATCAAAACGCAACTTAACCAACGATTAGAAAAACTTCCCTCGGCTTCGGGTTGGAAGGTAACTCCTTCAAAGTCAGCAAATTGGTGCGCATAAAACGCAAAATTGGCGCGTCGCTGGGCTACGCGCTCGTCCAGTACCTCCATTTG
The DNA here is from genome assembly GCA_004293645.1 of Cytophagia bacterium. GTDB lineage: Bacteria > Bacteroidota > Bacteroidia > Cytophagales > Spirosomataceae > REAB01. The sequence continues at coordinate 2,770 of REAB01000107.1, forward strand.
TCCGCGCCCAATGCCCGCGCACACGTTGCTCATGCGGTAGTTGTAGCCAATGTGCGAATGTTGGTAATGCGGCGCGGGGTCGCGGGCTTGGGTGGCCAAAAACCGCGACTTTTCGACGAAAGCACCGTGGTTGGAAAGCAAAGCTCCGCCGCCCGATGTGGTAATGATTTTGTTGCCATTGAACGACAGCACGTTGAGCGTACCAAAAGTACCGAGTTTTTGGCCAAAATAGCTCGCTCCCAGTCCTTCGGCGGCATCTTCTATCACAGGAATGTCGTACAATTCAGATAGCGCCACGATGGCTTTCATTTGGGCGGGCATTCCGTACAGATGCACCGCTATAATGGCTTTTGGTTTTTTGCCTTTGGCCACGTAATGCCGAATGGCCGTTTCGAGCGCGTCGGGACACATGTTCCAAGTGTCGGTTTCGCTGTCTATAAATACAGGCGTAGCACCTTGATACACAATGGGATTGGCACTGGCCGAGAAAGTAAACGATTGGCACAGCACCACGTCGCCTGCCGATACGCCCAACAACACCAACGCCAAATGCAACGCCGCCGTGCCAGAAGATAAAGCTGCTGCGTGGCCTGCGCCCGTGTATTGGCACAAATCGCGCTCAAAATTATCAACGTTGGGGCCAAGCGGTGCAATCCAGTTGGTATCAAAGGCTTCTTGTACGTACTTGATTTCTTGCCCACCCATGTGCGGCGACGATAGCCAGATTTTATTCATTTTTTAAAAACATAACTTTGTCTAATTAGATTTTGGCAAAGTTATGCGGTGGAGAGAATAAAAGCCCTGTTTGGCCGCTTATATTTTCAAAATTGCTTACCCAAGGACAGGCCAAGCATCGGTATATACCAGCGGGTTATCATGGGCAAAAATCGGCCTTGGGTCAAAATAATGGGCATAACACCAAATCTAAAAAGTAGGCTTTTGTTGGGACTTTGGTAACGGTACCCTATTCTTGGCATAAAAGAAGCACGAATCTCTTTGGGCGGGTTAGCCTCCGGAGCAAAAATCTTTCTTGAGCTAAAAAAGGTGGCACTTATGCTCAATTCTAAAAAATGATTTTTGCCCCCTTTCAAATAAATCGGCTCCACTACAAATACGGGCGTGCGCGCCTCTCTCCACCAAAGGTAGGCTGCCCCGAGGCGAAGATTGAAGTAATTGTTGCGCTGTCTTGCTATTTGCCGCTCGTAATTGAACGAATAAAGACCTGCATTGCCCAGCAGTTCCACGTAAACGGCGTTTCGTTTAGTGGTAACAGAAGTATCGTTTTGGCTTCGTATTTCAAAAACGCTCGTTAAGCAAAAGACTAAAAATAATAGGTAAGTTTTCATAGCTTTATTTTTTTAAGACTTGTGTTTTAAAAACATGATATCCCAAACGTAAATGTAGGAAATAAGTGCCTTTCTTGAGAGCGCTCATATCCATTTCTAACGTGTTCTGATTTTTGAAAAAATCAGATTTTCGTGCCGCTTCTACGTCGAATTGTTGAACTATTTTTTCTTGGTCGTCATAAATAAAAATTCCATTTAGATTAGCTTCTGCGAGTTCCTTAGATTCAAAATCAATTTTTATTTTGTCTTCTGTTGGGTTGGGATAAACGCTGTAACCATTGTAGCCACTTCTCATGATGTAAAAAAAGTAGGATTGACCGCCTCCGCAACGATTATTGGCTTGAACTTTTACTATTGCAAAGTTAGTGAAGAAAAAATGACACTTTGGACCCTGTGGGTAGAGAGTTCTTGTACCACCAATAACAGTCCACGTCCAACTTGTTGCCGCCTGCGAATCAACATTTAGCAAGACATCATTCCAATTAACAATATTTAAAGACTGGGAGGGACTACCATCAACGGTTTGACCTGCTATAACGGGTGTTCCGTACCATAAAATGGCGCTACTGCTTGTATTGCTTGGCTGGTTGCATTGCGAATACAAGGCTGTAACATTTAAAGTTCCTACATTACCACTCGGTTTATGGTAATTGCCCACAAACTTGACTTGGAAACAACCAGCAAAAACGCGACTACGATTGATAGTGTTTTCATTGTTATTGAGTGTTTGAGTTTAAAATTACATTCCTCGTACAAACATGAACAAAAAAATGGTATTTCCAAATAAAATCTCGTATATTTTCCAGATAAAATATTGTATTTCAAACAACACACTTACATTTATGCTTGCCCTCACCAATGCCCGTGTTTTTACGGGCGACACCGTACTTACGAACCACGCCGTTTTGCTCAAAAATGAACGAATTGAGGCCGTTTTACCCAAAAACCAGTTACCAGCCAATTACCAATCCATTGATTTACAAGGCCAAGACATCACGGCGGGTTTTTTGGATATTCAGCTCTACGGCGGCGATACGGACTTTTTTGTGCAAGATTTGTCGGCAGCTTCGTTGCAAAATATGGTAAATACGCACTTGCAAGACGGCACCACGTCGCTCATGCCAACGCTTTATTCGACCACCCAAACCCGCATTTTGAAAGCCATTGAGATTGTCAAAAAATGGATAGCCGCTGGTAAAACGGGGGTGTTGGGGCTGCATATCGAAGGTCCTTATCTCAATTTTGCCAAACGTGGTGCGCACAGTGCGGCGGTGGTGCGCCCGCCCGTTGAGGCCGAATTGACCGAAATAATTGCTCAAAGTGAGGGCTTACTCACCCTGATGACAATTGCCCCCGAAATATGGCCTGTTGAGCTACTGCAATTGCTCCAAAAAAGTCATTTGCTGCTTTCGATGGGGCATACCAACGCCACGTATCAGCAAGCGAAGGGCTATTTTGAGGGCGGTATTAAAATGGCAACGCACCTCTATAATGCCATGCGCCCCTTCGAGAGCCGCGAGCCAGGCGTGGTGGGTGCTATTTTTGACGCACCCGACGACGTACACGCGAGCATCATCGCCGATGGTTTTCATTGTGATTTTGCGGCCATTCGGTTGGCAAAAAAAATACTTGGCGCGCGTCTTTTCTTGATTTCTGACGCCACTTTTGCCAAATACCAACAAACCCGCTTTGAGTTTGAAGGGTTTAGTGCCAACTACGATGGGCAACGTTTTTTGAACGACGACGGCAACTTGGCAGGGTCGGCTATTACGTTACTGCAAGCGGTGCAAAATTGCGTATTTGAGGTAGGAATTCCGAAAGATGAGGCGTTTAGAATGGCCGCGCAATATCCCGCCCAACGCCTCGGACTTGGCCACCGTTTGGGACAAATCAAAGCAGGTTACCAAGCCGATTTGGTAGTACTGGGCCAAGATTTGACCATCAAAAAAGTGTTTGTAAAAGGGCAGGAAGTAAGAATATAAAAATGCGCTTATCGTCAGTGTGGACACTGACAATGGCCTGGGAATATGAAAATGCGCTTATCGTCAGTGTGGACACTGACAATGGTCTGGGAATATGAAAATGCGCTTATCGTCAGTGTGGACACTGACAATGGCTTGGAAAATGCGCTTATCGTCAGTGTGAACATTGGCAATGGCTTGGTTTCTATGTCTTAAAATTAAATTGACCCCACAAAATATGACAGTACCAAAAGTTTTGCCGTAAGTTTGCGGCATGGCAAAGAAGCAAAAATATTATGTGGTGTGGCACGGGCGCGAACGAGGCGTTTTTGCCGATTGGAAAGACTGCGAAGCACAAATCAAAGGATTTCCTGAGGCAAAATTTAAGTCTTTCGACACCCTCGAAGAAGCAGAAAAAGCCCTGCGGGGGCGTTATTGGGACTTTGTAACGCCCAAAACGGCCAAACCCAAACTCCCCGAACCACCCGCCAACGTAGGTCAGCCCATTGCCGACAGTATTGCGGTAGATGCCGCCTGGAACACCGCCACGGGCGTGGTAGAATACCAAGGTAAGCACATCAGAACGGGGCAGATGATTTTTCACCAAGGGCCTTTTCAAGAAGGTACTAACAACATTGGCGAGTTTTTGGCCATTGTTCACGCGCTGGCTTACTTGCAAAAACACGACAGCAAACTGCCCATTTACTCAGACTCAAAAACGGCGATTGCGTGGGTAAAACGTAAACACGCCAACACCAAATTAATACTCACCCCCGCCAACAAACCCCTTTTTGAACTGCTGCAACGCGCCGAAGAATGGCTCGTAAACAACCGCTACACCACGCCCATTCTAAAATGGGAAACCGAGTATTGGGGCGAAAACCCCGCCGATTTTGGCAGAAAATAGAAGGAAGTGTAAAGTGTAGAGGGAAAAGTTTAAAGTATTCGGATTCAAAAAATACAACTCAACAGCTCAACACCCCAACAACTCAACAACCCAACAGCTCAACACCCCAACAACTCAACACCCCAACAACTCAACAACCCAACAACTCAACAACCCAACAACTCAACAACCCAACAACTCAACAACCCAACAACTCAACAACTCTAAACCCTATCTGGGTGCGGATGAATGTAGCCCTGCCGATAGGGGCGTTGGAGCAATGCCGTGGCTTCGCGGTCGCCTACTATTTCGCGCTTGGTGGGGTCGTAGATGAGCGGGCGGCCCGTTTGCATGGACAAATTGGCCATAATACAACTCGCCGTAGAAATATGCGCTTCTTGAATATCAGCCACGGGACGGGTGTTGGTTTCGATGGCCGACAAAAAATTGAGCATGTGCAAGCGCGTGGCGGGGGCGGCGTTGAGTTCTATTTGTTTTTCGGTGAGGTCTTCGGGGTATTTTTCTTTTTCGTACAGCACGTCGCCGTGAATTTTTTCGCCTTTTCCTTCGGGAATAAAATCGTAGCTCATGGTGCTTCCCCAAAGCGTGCCTTTTTCGCCGTAGAGCGTAAACGACCACGGATAAGCGGGGTTTGGCGCGGTGCCCCAAGAACGGTGCTGCCACACGCAGTTGAGTTCGTCGTACTCAAAAATAGCCGTTTGGGTGTCGGCAATGTTCGATTTTCCTTCTTTTTGCAAATAAATACCACCCGTCGAACTAATGCGCTTGGGCCAGCCCAATTGCAATAGCCAACGCACCGTATCAAGCATATGCACGCACATATCGCCCATGATACCGTTGCCATATTCCATAAAAGTGCGCCACCAACGCTGGTGCGGAATGTTGTCGTAGGGGCGGAACGGCGCGGGTCCTGTCCAGTTTTCGTAATCCAAAAAATCGGGAACGGCCTGGACGGGTGGGTTGCCGTTGTTGCGCATGTGGTAATAGCAGCACATTTCAACGTGTTTTATTTTGCCGAGCAAGCCCGCATCTACGATGTTTTTTTTTGCTTCTATGAGGTGTGGCGTGCTTTTGCGTTGCGTACCTACTTGTACCACGCGGTTGTATTTTCGGGCAGCGGCTACCATGGCTTCGCCTTCTATTACGTCCACGCTGATGGGCTTCTGCACATAGACGTGCGCCCCCGCTTTGATGGCATCAATGGCTTGGAGGGCGTGCCAATGGTCGGGCGAGCCAATGAGCACAATATCAAACTGATTTTCGGTGAGCATTTTTTGGTAGTCGCCGTAGAGTCGCGGGGTTTTGCCCGATTTTTGGCGTTGGCGCACTATTTCGGCGGCGCCCGCCAGCATATTTTTGTCCACGTCGCAGAGCGCCACTACCTCAACGGGGGCTACTTGAATTAATCTAAACAAATCACTTTTACCGTACCAACCCGCGCCAATTAGCCCCACGCGCAGGGTTTTGGTGGGGTGAATAAGCTCCATGCCCCGCGCTCCAAAAGCAGCCAGTGCCAACGATGCCGTAGTGCCTTGCAAAAAACGGCGGCGATTGATATTAAAGTTGTCCATGAGTCAGTAAATCAGTTTTTATTAAAAAGCCAAATGAACGTTTTACTTACCTATTTTACTGCAAGAATACCATTGAACCCACTCCGCACGAGGGTTGTTAGTAAGTTTTAGACAAAAATATTTACCAATCCAATACCACACAGATGCGACTGATTTTTACAGAAAAATCGAACAAAAAATCAGCGTAAACCCGTTCAATCTGTAACATCAGTGTGCAAATACTTTTTTATAAAAATGCCGTGATTTATGCTTAAACTTGTCAAACATATTGAAATTGGCGTTATTTTGTAAGTAGTTGCGCATGTTTAATTGGTGGCACGACTATTACTTAAAATGCTTTTATTCAGCGTATTAAATCAGTCGTGCCACCAATAATAATGTTCACCCACTTACCTGATGTATGTCTTCTATTGCTGTTCTTCGTAAAACATTTATTAACGAATATTATCGGCTTAATGCGGGGTTTTTCTTCGTTATTTTGATGTTTGGGGGTGGTTTTTTGCGCGGCGAAGACCACATTGTACTGGCTACTTATATTGTACAATCGCCTTTTTTACTGGCTATTACGTTTGGGATTTGGGTGATTTATCACCTCAAAACCATTTGGTTTGTGCGGCAGCGTTTGGGTTGGGACTCCCACATTTTTTTGTACAATTTGATTTTACTCCCGCGCTGGCAGCGTTGGCTTTTATTGCTTTTTGTGCAATACGGTCTGTGGCTGCCTGTTTGGTTTTACGCGCTGTTTATGGCCTATTGTGGTCAGCAAATTGAACAACAAACGGGCGTTTGGGTTACGTTGGCTTTTGTAACGTTTTTGCCGCTCACGGGCGTATGGGCTTACAATTACCGCCTGTTTAGGCCCAGCCCCGACCATCGAATCTCCGTTTTTAGCACCTACTTCAACCGCCGATTTAACAAACCTTTTTGGGCTTATTTTTTGTGGTATCTTACGCAGCGAGAACCCGTTTTGTTTTTGCTAACCAAGTTTTTTACGGGCGGCGTGGTGGTGGGCGCGTGCTTGCTCTACACCACCGACAGCTACGACGAGCGGCTGCTCTCGTTGGCGGGTATATTGGCGGGCATTGGGCACGTTATTGTGCTGTTTCATTTGTATGAATTTGAACACCTCCAACTGCCCTTGCTACGCAATCTCCCCATGCACTTGGGCAGACGTTTTGCGGGCTACACATTGCTGTTTTTCTTGCTCATTTTACCCGAAATTATGCTGTTTTTTCGCTATTTGCCCCTCACGGTTGGCCTGTGGTACGCGGTGCAGTGGGTGGGCTGGTTGCTGAGTTTGGTGTGGTTAGTTTTTGGGCGTTTTTTGTGTAAGCACTACATCATGGATTATATTTTGAGGCAGTCTTTCTACGTTTTTATTGGCTACTTTTTCCTAATCATGTTTGGCGTACCGTTGTTTGTGCTGGTTTTGACCAATTTAGCACTGGGCATTTGGTGGTTTAAGACAGGCTATTACAGTTCTGAGTACATTATGCCGCAGGTCTTTTTTGGAAAATCTGAGCAAAAGCCTTAGTTTGGTCGGTCAATCAAAAAAAACAACCATCGTATGAAACGTAATATAGGAAGTATTTTGGCGGGTATGGGCGTGCTGTTCATTCTTTTTGCCTGTTTCGCTTTTATGTCCGACAAAGCCGTTTTGGGCTTCACCCTCACCAAGTGGGAAACCATCGTGCCGTTTTTGGTGGGTGCGCTGTTTTTGTTCGTCGGCGTGGGTATGTTAAACAAAGTAGCCGACTGATACCCCCTTTTTTTAGGTACGATTAACCCATTTTTCCCTTGAAACGAACGCATTTTTTACAACTTTTTTTGTTTATTCTTACGCTCATTACCACCACACTGGCGGGAGCTGAATGGATGTTTGGCAATGTTTTTATTTTGGTGGACAATCCACTGGGCTGGCCGCAATTTTGGCAAGGGCTTTGGTTTTCGGTCCCTTTTTTGGGTATTCTGACCGTCCACGAATTTGGGCATTATTTTACGGCCAAGGCCCACCAAGTCAAAGTTACGCTGCCTTATTACATTCCGTTGTGGCTTGGGTTGGGGCAAAGCATTGGCACAATGGGCGCGTTTATTAAAGTGAAAGAACTCATTTCTTCGCGCAAAAAATATTTTGACATTGGCATTGCGGGTCCTTTGGCGGGTTTTGTGGTGGCAATAGGCGTGCTTTGGTACGGTTTTGCCAACTTACCTACACTCGATTATATCTTCAAAATTCACCCCGATTACCAAAAATATGGCCTGGGTTTTGCGCGGGTGGTTTATGCCAACAAAGACCTAAGCGGACAAATTTTGCTGGGCGACAACCTGCTATTTTCATTCTTCAAAACCTACGTAGCCAACCCCGCACGCTTGCCACCTCCCCAAGAAATGGTGCATTATCCGCTTGTTTTGGCGGGCTATCTGGCTTTGTTTTTTACTTCGCTCAACCTCATACCCATTGGTCAACTCGACGGTGGCCACGTGCTGTATGGCCTCATCGGCAACCGCGCCCACCGCTTTATATCGCCCGTGTTGTTTTGGTTTTTTGTGGCTTATGCGGGCATCGGCCTCTTCAAAGCCACCGACTTTAACCCCCAACACGACCCCAATTTTTGGGAACAAATGGCCTATCTGGGCATCTATATTGTATTTTTGCAGATGTGTTTTAGTCGCATTTCCGAAGACCCCGGCACCAGTTGGTTGTTGGCTTTATCGGTGGTAGTAGCTCAATTTGGCATTTCGTACTGGTGGCCTTTGGCCGTAGGCTACGAAGGTTTTTTGGTCTTTGCGTTTGTGCTGGGGCGTGTGTTGGGCATTTACCACCCGCCCACTCAAAACGACGAACCCCTCAGTTGGCAACGCAAAGCCCTGGGCTGGTTGGCATTGCTGGTGTTTGTGCTGTGTTTTAGCCCCAAACCTTTTATTGTAACATAGTCAGGAACTGGCGATTAGCCATTGGGGTATCGGGTTTGTGGTATCAAAATTTTAAGTTGAAGCATGATAATAAAACTGGCACAACGCGCTGGACAGGCGCAGGAGTATTATTTTTCGGTAAAACTGGCCGAGGTTAGAAAATTGCAAGCGGCTGGCCACGACGTAATCAACATGGGCATTGGCAATCCCGACCAAATGCCTTCGGCGGCAACTTTGGCCGCCCTTTCTGAGTCGGTGCAGCAACCCACCCACCACGGCTACCAACCTTACAAAGGAATCCCAGCTTTGCGCCAGGGTATAGCGGCTTGGTACGCCCGCACGTATGGCGTAACACTCGACTCCGAGACCGAAATTTTGCCGCTCATTGGCTCCAAAGAAGGCATTACCCACCTCAGTCTTACTTTTGTTGATGCGGGCAATGAGGTACTGGTTCCTGAGCTGGGCTATCCCGCCTATCGCGCTGTTAGTCAAATGGTTGGAGCTGAAATAGTGGCTTATCCACTACTCGAAAACGCAGGCTGGCAACCCGATTGGGGCGCGTTAGAAAACTTGGTTTCGGCCAATACAAAATTGCTGTGGCTCAACTACCCGCACATGCCCACGGGCGCACCCGCTACGCGCAGTCTGTTTGAACGCGCCGTGGCGTTTGCCCACAAGCACCGTATTTTGCTTTGCCACGACAATCCGTACAGCCTCATTCTCAACCAAAAACCACCCATTAGTCTGCTTTCGATAGACGGAGCCAAAGAAGTAGCGGTTGAGTTAAATTCGATGTCTAAATCGCACAACATGGCGGGCTGGCGCGTGGGCTGGTTGGCGGGAGCAAAGCCTTACATTGACGCAGTTTTGACCATCAAAAGTAACGTAGATTCGGGTATGTTTTTGGGAATTCAGCACGCCGCCGTGGCCGCCCTCCAAAACTCAAACGACTGGCACGCTGCCCAAAATCAAGTTTATGCGGGACGATTGGAAGCAGCCAAAGCTTTTTTGGAAGCCATCAATTGCACCTACGACACCGCCCAAGAAGGTATGTTTTTGTGGGCCAAGCTACCCGAATCGGTGGCTTCGGCTGAGGCATTGGTAGAAGAATTGTTGTACCAAAAGCACGTTTTCATTGCCCCAGGGTTTATATTTGGCCCCAAAGGACAACGTTACGTGCGGCTCTCGTTGTGTATGTCCAAAGAACGGATTTGGGAAGCAGTAGCGCGCCTAAATGCTTGACCGTTAAATAAATTGTTTGCGGATGCGCTTTGAAAATAACTTAAATTTGTAGTGAATTTTTTTATTCACAATTCACCTTAAACCTTACTTCGCATTATGTCAGACAACCCGCGTATTATGAAATTGGAAGACGCAAAGAAAAATCATGCGGCCTTCAAAAAAGCGGCCATTCATCACCTCACCTTCAACCGTGAAGATGTATTGGCCTTGCTCGCCGACCCCGACGCCGACTTGCGGGTTTATTTGGGCGCACCCAATGCCTTTGCGGTGGCCGTAACGGGCAAAGGTGATAAAATTTCGGTGGGCACCAAAACCATCTACCGTTCTTCTGCCGAGTGTCCACCTATGTGCAATCCACCGCAGGACGAAAGCCCTTTTTGAATATAAATTGTTTTGGTTATATTAGCTTATATTCTCTTTTTTCTGGGTGAAATCAGTGCCCTTGGGGCAGTTTTGGGTTTAGCCTATTTACACAAGCAACATACGCCCCCGCTGCGTGTGTTGCTTGCTTACTTTGTGGCGTGCGTGGTGGCAGGCATTTGGAAATTCGTCGTTCTTTTTGGCCACCAGCCTACGCTCTGGATTCTCAACCTATTTTTGGTGGCCGAAATCGTACTGGTAATGCTTTATTGTTACTACACAGCACACCAAAAACGGGCCAAACAAGTTTTTTTTGGCTTGGCTTTTCTACTGGGCTTACTTTCTGTTGTCATGTACCAATCTGACAAAGTAAGCGATGCGTCTTGGATTAACGCAGTGGCCATCATTGCGGGTACATTTTATTTATTCTACGAAACCCTCGAATATTCCGAACAACAATACCTAACTCGCACGCCACATTACTGGTTTCTGACGGCGTTCTTGCTTTATTTTACGGGTAGTTTCTTTATTTTTCTTCACAATCGCTACGTTTTTGTAAATGGCAATTCTCCTTCTTTTTACTTAGAAGGGTTTCGTTATTTCTTGCTGGTGGGCCGCAATGCGTTGTTTTGTGTTGGTATTTGGCACGTTCAACCCAGCCTGCCGTTGCGCTATTATTTGCTTGGTGGCTGGGTGTTGGCAGCTTTGTACGCTGTTTTTCAATACGTTGTTATGTTTGGATAGCTTAAGTAGTTGCGCATATTTAATTGGTGGTACGACTATTACTTACGTATTGTACGTTTTGGAAGTAGTGCTTTTTGAAAAAGCTAACGCCCTGCCGCTCGCCTTTGACGGTATAAAATTTGCTGGCCGTGTCTTGTTCAGGCCATTTGAGCGTGCCATAGTAGGGTTTTTGGGCAGCAACGCCCCCGAAAGTCAGCAAAAAGAATAAAACAAAAAGATGTCGCATGAGCTGGTTGATTTTTTAGCGTTGCAAATTATCGAAAAAATGCGGGTGAAAAGATTTTAAAGATAGCCAAATTTTCAAGGCACATCGTTGTATTTTTTCATGTAGGCATACATGGCCAACGCCACCTCACGCACCTCGGCTGCTACCTGGGTGCGTAGGTAGTCTTCTGAGTTGAGTGTAAGGGCTTTGATAGCTTCATAAAACGGCCTCAATTTGCGGTGATGGTCTGTTGCTTCCAATAACGCCATCAGGTTTTGGCCATAACCCAATTTGATGGCTACCGCCGCTGAAAGTGGCAGGTCATTCTCCAATTTATCTTCTATTTTCATTTTGTCGAAAGCGCGCTCCCAATAACCTGCCGAAATACCCCAATTTTGTTCGTACAAAGCAAATATTGCTTCGTGTAAATAGTTTTCGTGGAAATCTTTTGTCTTTATGAAAAGTATCTTTGCCGATGCTACGTCATTTAATTTGTCTCTGTATAGATAAATCAAACTTAATTTTGAATACGTGTAGCTTTCGTCCAGTTCAATTGAGTTCAGATAGGCTTTTTTTGCTTCTTGATAGCGTCCTAATTTTTCTAATAACCTTCCCAAAGAGTACCAAACTAAATGTGGGCGGCAAGAATTTGGCAATGCTTCTATGTATAATTTTTCAGCATCTTGGAAACGACCATTCGCATACGCAATGCAAGCTTCTACAAATTTTAATTCTGCTTTCTCAATCCGATGTTCTTCAAACCATTTATCATTAATTTCTTCGGGTTTTACGCCCATGCAGTCTTTTACTTTTTGCTCGTCGCCGTCAAAAATCTCAATCAGTCTTTTGTAGAGTTTTGTTTTAATCAGTTTACTTCCTTTCTCTCTGCCCAATGCGCGGCTCATGGGCAAGTAGTAAGCTAATTCGTTTTCCCCCAAATTGTCAAGGTTACCTATTTGGTTATTAAGTATTTGTCTGATTTCTTGTTTGTTGAACCAGCCTTGTAAAAACTGCGTGAGCCATTGCAAATCGCGGCCTTGTCGGCGTGAGCCTCGGCGCATTAAGTACCAGACATTAAAAAAACGTTCGGATATTTCGTAGGTGCTTTTTTTGCGAGAACCCAATTTTTGTATCCAACCCGCTTTTTGTAGTCTATCCAAGTGGGCTGATATTTTACCCGTTTCTAAGTTGGTAAACTCCCTGATGGCATCTAAGTTACAAGGGTCCCAGAGTAGGGCAATGGCATCGAGTACCAACTGAGTTTGGGGCGGAAATTCTTCAAATTGGGCTTTGTAGATGGGGGTCATGTCGTCCACCAACGATTCTAAATCTTGGTAAATATCGGAGGTCGTAAAATCTTTGACAATGAGTCGAAACAACAAAATGAGGGTACGTACATTGCCGCCCGTGAGTTGGTGCAGGGCTTCTAAACGGGCTAAATTTTGGTATAAAATATTTTTAAAATCGGCTTGCCCCGTTATATCTGCCAAATACACAATGAGTGAAAGTGTCTGTTTGAAATCTAATTTGGGCAAATATTCCACGTCAAACGCATCGTAGAAAGGAGCTTGGTAGTCGTCTTTGACTAAATCGGCACTGGCCCCTACAAAAATTGGGGCGTTGTTGGTGGTAATCAACGACCGTATTAGTGAATGTTCGACTTCTGTCAAACGGTCGAAAATCAGGTTTAAATTATCCAACAGAAACACAGGCCGCCGTCCTAGCGCTTGGCAGCGTGCTACTAACAATTGATACGAAGCCTCGCTTTTTTTGTCTTCTATTTTGATGGCTTCCAATTGCTCAATTTCTTTGTCCAACTGCTTGGCGGCAGCTTCGTCGCCTTCTTTTTGGAGCGCATTGGCGAGCGCATCAAGTGCATTGAGCCAGAATTTCGATAGTCGGTCAATGTTATATTGTTCTTCGGGAAAGCTAAGTCCTACAAATTTGTCTTTGTACGCGGCATCGCTCAACTCAACGGCCAATCGCCTCAGTAACATGGTTTTGCCCATGCCCCGCACACCTACCAATAAATAATGCTGCGGAATACTGTCGGGTTGCTCTTGGTTGATTCGCTGCATGAGGCGCTCAAACAGGGGCTTGCGGGCAATGAACAACAGCCGCATTTCGACATCGCTGAGGCGATGCGGCATAAAAACGCTGAGGCGTTGCAAGGGAATTATGATGGGTTCTGCCATTATTTGATGCGGTTGTTGTACCAATATTTTTTGAGTAAAGGCGAGCGGAAAGTATATTGCCCTTCGGTTTCCATTAAATAACCGTCGCGACTTAACGAACGAATCAAGTAAGCAGTGCGGTCTTTGGCATCTTCGACGGGGACTTGGTTTTTTATCAGCAGTCGTTCTAATTGGTTACGACTGCGGCCTTCTATTTGGCACAGTTGGTCTAAAATAATCTTGGCTAAGCGTTCGTCAGAGGGTTTATATTGCTCGTTGAGGCGTTCAAACCACGTATTGAGGTTAGAATGTTCGGAGGCTTTTTCGATGGCTTTGGGCAAATCGGCAATTGTGGCTGGTTTGCCATTTTGTTCTTGAATGGCTTTTAATCGAGAAAATAACAACTGCAAAAAATACGGCAATGGCCATTGTAGGTAGTCAATCACAGCCGCCCGCAACTCCGCTGACATCACAAAACGATTATCTGGATTGTTGCTCAACGCCACCAAGCAATCTTCGGCTTCTTGACGTGGATACGCCCCCAATTCAAAGGTATCGCAGTCGGCTATGGCTTTGGTAAGGTTCAATCGCTCGGTAACTGATTCAAAACTAATTGAGCCGCAAAAAATATAGCGCGTAAAAGGTGCGTCGGCTTTTTCTTTGGTTTGCCTAAAACTACGTAACCAATGGAGCAATTCAGCGATGCGGTCGTTGCCATTGGGTTGTTTTTCGAGCCGAGCCAATAGCCACGGTAATTCGTCAATCACAATCAAACAATCGCCCAAATTTTTAAGAATATCACCTAATTTTTGGCTTAAATCAGTATTATGCGGACTGCTCCACTTAAACGATACTTCGGGCAGTTCATCGCCCAAAGGAAATTTCATTTCGAGGTTCGATACGGCATCTTTTGCTCCTTTTATAAAGCCATTAAATTGTTTAGTTAACCAACTTTTATCGTCCTCAAAAGCGGCCAATAATGCTTTTACAAATCCTATTTCGGTTGTAGTTTGTTCAACGTTTACATAAATAGCTTTCCAGCCTTGTTTTTTGGCTAAGGCCAGCAAGGCTTTTGTAAACGAAGTTTTGCCCACTCGCCGAGGCGCAGGAATACGCAAATGATTGCCCAAAAGCAACGTATGAAAGGCTTGTTCCAATTCAAGTTTGCGGCCAATAAAATCGGACCCAACAACGGGTGGCCCAAGTGCATTTTTAGTTTTTGACATGGCTTTGTGTTTATTTTGAGTCACAAATATAAATACAATTTTGTATAAATACAATTTTGTATAAATAAATTCAGAATTTGAAATGATGAAAAATGATTTTTGAAATTCACAAAACCTGTCATTTATTTGTAGTCGTTTATTTAAACTCAATCTAAATTAAAAAGATTGTCCGTATATTTGCCCGCACCAAACACTAATTATGCCCATGCCAACTGCCGCCACCAAAACCATAGCCGACCTCAAAACGGGCGAACGCGCCATTATTCGTTCGTTTCGGGACGTGTCTTTGTCGCTCAAATTGCTGGAAATGGGCTGTTTGCCAGGCACTGAGATTGTCTTGAATTTCAAAGCTCCTTTTGGCGACCCCATCGGTATTGAGATGGGCGGCTATTGCCTCTCCATGCGGAAAGCCGAGGCCGCTACTATTTTGGTTGTTTAACGGCACTTTTCGCCCTTTGTATGGCATCGAAAACAAAACCCATTATTGCACTTGCGGGCAACCCGAACAGCGGAAAATCGTCGCTTTTTAACCAACTCACGGGTTTGCGGCAAAAAATAGGCAATTTTCCAGGCGTAACGGTTGATAAAAAATCGGGAACATTTCGTTTGGACGCTGCCACCGAAGCCACCGTGGTTGATTTGCCGGGCGTGTATAGTTTGTACCCGCAGTCGCTCGACGAGCGCGTAGTGATTGATATTTTGGCCAATCCTGCCCACGAAGATTATCCCGAAGTGGTGGTGGTGGTGGTGGACGCTTCTAATCTGAAACGAAATTTATTGCTTTTTACCGAAATTGCCGATTTGGGTTTGCCCGTGGTGCTGGCGTTGAACATGCTCGACGTGGCCCAAAATATGCAGTTGCAAGTCAATGCTACCAAATTGGCCATGCAAACGGGCGTGCCAGTGGTACGCATCAACGCCCGCACGGGCGAAGGGCTGGAGCTACTGCGCCAAGCCGTTCGACAGGTGCTTGAAAAACCTGTTTTGTCTCAAAAAGTCTATTTTGACCCCGCCCACCACGTACCAGAATTGATTGCCGAGGTAAAACAAAAATGCGATTTGGCCAACAACAATTTGGCCCTGCATTATTTGCACCAACACGGTATTTTTTCGTTTATCTCGACCGAAAAACGGGTTGTTTTGGACGAACTGATTGAAAAACATGGCTTCGATTTGCCCGATTTTCAGGCCGAAGAAACCATCAATCGCTACCAAAAAATTGACGGCATCGTTAAAGCTACCGTAACTGCCCCCGCTGTGGTGCAAGCCCCCGTTTGGACCAAACGGCTCGACCAAATTTTGCTGCACCCGCTGTGGGGCTACACCGTTTTTTTGTTGGTTTTGCTGGTTATTTTTCAAGCCGTTTTTTTGTTGGCGCAGTATCCAATGGACGTAATTGACGGCGGTGTAGCTGCCCTAACCGACTGGTTGAAAGCCACTTTGCCGCCGAGTGCTTTGACCAATTTGCTTACCGACGGCCTCCTTGCGGGAATAGGCGGAGTGGTGATTTTTATTCCACAAATTGCATTCTTGTTTTTACTGATTTCGATTTTGGAAGAGTCGGGTTACATGGCGCGGGTGATGGTGATTATGGACCGACTGATGCGAAAATTTGGCTTAAATGGCCGTAGCGTTGTGCCGCTCATTTCGGGGGTGGCTTGTGCGGTGCCCGCCATGATGTCGGCGCGGAGCATTAGCAATTATAAAGAACGGCTCATTACGATTTTGGTAACACCGCTCATGAGCTGCGCGGCGCGGTTGCCCATTTTTACCATTTTGATTGCGCTTGTGATGCCGCCTACGCCCGTGGTTGGTTTTATTAATTGGCAGGGAATCACGTTGTTGGGG
This sequence comes from Cytophagia bacterium, assembly GCA_004293645.1. Classification (GTDB taxonomy): domain Bacteria; phylum Bacteroidota; class Bacteroidia; order Cytophagales; family Spirosomataceae; genus REAB01. Next base: position 19,267 of record REAB01000107.1, read on the forward strand.
CTTTACGCGCTGGGTTTGGCATCGGCGTTGTTGTCGGCTTGGGCGTTGAAAGGATTTATTAAAACTGAAGACAAAGGGTATTTTATCATGGAAATGCCCACTTATAAATGGCCGCGTTGGTACCACGTGGGCATTTCGATTTGGGAAAGTGTGAAGGCGTTTGTGTTGGAAGCGGGCAAAATCATTGTTGCTATCTCCATTATTTTGTGGGTATTGGCCTCGTATGGCCCAGGCGACAGCATGGAACGCGCCGAACAAAATCTCCGCCAAACGCAGCCCGCGCTCACAGGACAGGCATTTGACAATGCGGTAGCCGCCCAAAAATTAGAAAATTCTTACGCGGGCCGCTTCGGAAAATTCATCGAACCTGCCATTGCACCACTGGGCTACGACTGGAAAATTGGTATTGCGCTCCTCACTTCTTTTGCCGCTCGTGAGGTGTTTGTGGGCACTATATCAACCATTTACAGCATTGGCAGCGACGCGGGCGAAGAAAACAGCACCATCAAAAAACGGCTCAAAGCAGAGGTAAATGCAAAAACAGGAAAGCCCGTTTACAGCACTGCCACGGCTTTTTCGCTGCTCATTTTCTACGTTTTTGCCATGATGTGCATGAGTACGCTTGCCACCGCCTACCGCGAAACCCACGGCTGGAAATGGCCCGCCGTGCAGTTTTTTTACATGACGGGTTTGGCCTATTTATTGGCCTTCTTGACCTACCAGGGCTTGAAATGACATCTCAATAAAGGGTATTACAAATCAAAAATAATATAATGGCGGCGGCCAACCGCTTATTTCTGCCCACTACTTATAAATTCGCGGTGGCCCACAATGAAACGGTACAGTTCGGGCGGGGCAATCGCTGCGCCATTTGAAGTACCAATTGCAAATCGTGGCAAGTGAGGACACAGAGATGTAGCGAAGCATTATGATTAGTTCTTTGGCAGAAGTATGGTTTTTCGACTAAACTCAAATCAGAAGAATGAATTGGGATGGGGAATTTAGGAATTCCGTTTTTTGTTTAATGCGAATTATAAATATTCTTTTTCGGAGTTGCGGCGAGCCATAATCCGAGGCTGTCAAAACTTTTGCCTCAGCATTGTAGCCCAGTTCAGAAAATTTAAACACCAATTTTTTGGCATCTTTCATATTGCTTCCAAAGTAGTTGACAGTTTTTGAGAAATTAGTCCACAAGCATATTGCCCACTAAACATGTAGTCGGAAAAAT
>REAB01000150.1 GCA_004293645.1 Cytophagia bacterium
AATGATGATTGGATACTTGAACCAATCATCAAAGAGCAGCAAAAACTACTGCAAAGTATTGGATTATCTATTCCGTAAAAATAAAGTTACAGTTTAAGCCATCTCCCATTTTTTTTACCATCTTCGGCGCTCACGCTCTCGGCCATAATCGTCGTAGGTAGAGCGTTCCCAATCGTTTCTTTCGTGTCTTATTTCACGATTCAACCTATCCAAATCTTCTAACAAGTCGCGGCGTTCACGGCGGTCTAAATTGCCATCGCGCCAAAAAAACTGCTCTTTTCGTTCAATTCGCTCGGCAAAACGGAGCAAGTTGCGGGCCTCGCGGGCCGAAATCGAACCCCGAGCCACGCCATCGGCAATGCGCCACCGCGACTCCCGTTGAAACTCATCTACGCGGTTGCGCGGGTTTCCGTAGCGCGAATCGCACTGGCTGCCTCGGTTATTGAAGCGGTCGTCGCGTCGGTCGTCGTAGCGACTTTCGTCATCATTATCGTTGTATCCTCGGTTGCCTCTTTGGGCATTGGCAACGCCCCAGGCGGCTACCATCAGCGTTATTACAATCAGCACCTTTTTCATGACATTTATTGGTTTTAGTGAAAAATAATTGGGGTTACTTTCCATTTAGAACGCACAAATGCTGAAAGGTTTATAGTGGTTTGGTTAATGATTGTTAATGCTTTTTCAAAAATAATAAAACCAAGTTTGAATATTTTTTTGGCACGTTTCTTGGATAGTTTTCTAAAACGCCGCAACTTTGCGCAGCCGTTTCAAACAGCGGCTTTTAATTTGGATTTTAAAAACTATTAAATCAATATAGTATATAGATTTATGAATAAATCAACACCCGTTCTTGAACAGACCGAACTACCCGCCCAATCGTCGGGGTTGGGGCGGTGGTGGAAACTGTTTGTTCGGCAGCGCACTTTCACTGAAATCGCCATGGACGCTTTTTCGGCATTGGCGTTGATGATTATCGGCCACTTGGTATTTAGTTATTTTACGTGGGAGCGCATTACGGGTTTTGGCAGTAGCCTTACTTTTACCGACGATATTTTTTATTATTTGCTGGCGGGTTTTGTAGCTCAAATGATTGACGGTGCGTTGGGCATGGCTTACGGTGTTACGGCTACCACTTTTTTGCTCACTTTGGGCGTGCCTGCCTCGGCGGCAAGTGCCAGCGTGCACAGTTCGGAGATTTTTACAAGCGGCGTGTCTGGGTATCTTCACCTCAAATTTGGAAATGTAAATAGCAAATTGTTCAAAATTGTGCTGATACCTGGCATTATTGGAGCGGCACTTGGTGCTTATATCTTGGTAAGTTTAGAAAACTACGTGCAATACATCAAACCTGTGGTAGCAGTTTACACCGCTTTTTTAGGATTTTTGATTATCAAAAAAGCATTGGTAAAACGCACCGAGAAAAAAACGTTTAAACCCATTGGTTGGCTGGCCTTGTTTGGCGGCACCATGGACTCGGTAGGCGGCGGCGGCTGGGGTCCTATTGTATCGAGTACGCTCATTGCGAGCGGTCGGCACCCAAAATACACCATTGGCTCGGTCAATTTGGCGGAGTTTTTTGTGTCGCTTACCAGTTCTATTACGTTTATTACTTTGATTGGCCTCACGCATTGGCAAGTCATTGCAGGACTGATTTTGGGTGGCACTGCCGCTGCGCCCATTGCGGCGCGCTTGGCAGGTCGTTTGCCTGTCAAAACTATGATGTTACTGGTCGGAATAGTGGTAATTATTGTAAGTTTGCGGAATATTTTAACAGTTATTTTGTAATTGGGTAATAGGTGGTAATTTTTTGTAATTTACTGTAACTGGAGAGCTTTATGCTGCCTTTGGAAGAGTTAAGAGTTTATCAGTTAGCAATGACAATCGGGGACGATATTTGGAATTTTGTTCATGCCTGGGATAATTTTTCAAAAAACACAATTGGCCAACAAATTGTAAGAGCGGCAGATTCGATTGCAGCCAATATCAGTGAAGGAAATGGTCGTTACCATTTCAAGGAGAGTATTCGGTTTTGTTACATAGCAAGAGGCTCGTTGTCAGAAACAAAAACGTGGCTTACCAAAGCACAACAAAGAGGTCTAATAAATTTGCCAGATTATGATAGATTACTTCTGAAAATCAACGAATTATCCATCAAATTAAACAATTATATTGCAGCTACTTCAAAACAGATTGACAAACCATAAAATTACTAGCATTCTTCAATTACTACTCATTACAAAGCATTACAAAAAATTACCATCACTTCAATGAACCGCCAAACCAAAGCCATTCGCATTCAAACCAAAAAAACGCAATACCGCGAACACAGCACGCCGCTGTTTTTGACTTCGAGTTTTTCGTTTGAGTCTGCCGAACATGGCAAAGCACTTTTTGACGAAACCGAAGATGGCAATATTTATAGCCGTTTTTCTAATCCAAGCGTGCAAGAGTTTGTAGATAAAGTGTGCATGCTCGAAAACGCCGAATCAGGCTTGGCTACGGCTACGGGTATGGCGGCGGTGTTTGCGAGTATGGCAGGAATTTTGAAAAGTGGCGACCATATTTTGGCTTGTCGGGCGTTGTTTGGGTCGGCGCACCAGATTATTACGCAGATTTTGGCCAAATGGGGTGTTACTTATACTTATTTAGATGCCGATGCCACCGAGGCTGATTGGGAAGCTGCCGTGCAACCCAACACCCGCATGATTTATTTGGAAACACCCTCAAATCCTGGCCTTGAATTGGTGGATTTGGCCATGATTGGGCGGGTTTGCAAAAAATACAACTTGATTTTCAACGTGGACAACTGCTTTGCCACGCCCATTTTGCAAACACCCACCGACTTTGGAGCAGACTTAGTGATTCACTCTGCTACCAAATTTATGGACGGGCAGGGACGTGTACTTGGTGGCGTGGTGGTAGGCAAAGAAGAGTACATCGCACCTATTCGCTTTTTTTGTCGGCATACGGGGCCTTCGATGTCGCCGTTTAATGCTTGGACATTGAGCAAAAGTCTGGAAACATTGGAGTTGCGCATGGAAAAACATTGCCAAAACGCGCTCAAATTGGCACAAGCGTTGGAAGCATTGCCCGAAGTAAAGAAGGTAAATTATCCGTTTTTGGAAAGCCACCCACAATATGAATTAGCCAAAAGCCAGATGAGCGCGGGTGGGGCAATTGTAACGATTGAACTCGAAGGCGGTTTTGAGCGTGTGAGCGCGTTTATGGACGCGCTCGAAATAGCCACGCTTTCGTCCAATTTGGGCGATACGCGCACCATCATCACCAATCCTTTTACAACGACTCATTCTAAACTCAAACCCAATGAAAAAGCCGCGCTTGGCATCACCGAAGGCTTGATTCGGATTTCGGTAGGACTCGAAAACATCGAAGATTTGATTGAAGATTTTACGCAGGCAGCGGTAATGAGTGCCGAAATACTGGTATCATGAAACAAAACCTCGCTCATATCGCCTTAGTAGTAGCCGACTACGACGAAGCCATTGCATTTTATACGCAAAAATTGGGCTTTACACTTGTGGAAGATACCATAATGAGTGAAACCAAGCGTTGGGTGCGTGTGTCACCGCAAGGGTCGGAAGGCTGTCAGTTGCTATTGGCAAAAGCCGCCACCGACGAACAGCGCAGCCGTGTGGGCAATCAGACGGGAGGACGGGTGTTTTTGTTTTTATATACTGACGACTTTGAACGTGATTACGCCAATTTATTGGCCCAAAACATCAAAATCGTAAGACCGCCGAGCGATGAAGAATACGGCAAAGTTTGTGTTTTTGAAGATTTGTATGGGAATCTGTGGGATTTGATTGAAATAAAAAATGAAAAAAAATAATCTTACTCTTTTGTCATTCCGACACGCGTTTTGGTCATTCCGACAGTAGGAAGCATCTAAGACCGCTGCGGATTCAGATCTATCCTATCGTTGGGGGGACAAAGAAAAACTTAGCGGTGATAGGTTGATTTTTGAGGTAACGTCGGGCAAAAAATTGGAAGTTACGTAACAGGTAAATAATAAGTTGGTCGAATTAGTTTATGGAACGCGAATGACGCGGATACGGAGTAACGCGGATTTTCGCGGATAAACAAAAAAAAATAAATCCGCACGATCCGCCGTTGC